>NZ_JAKRML010000005.1:0-242334 GCF_022346505.1 Achromobacter sp. ACRQX | reverse complement strand
GCCCCGCCGTCCCGCGACATCGACCCCGTTTCCCTGCGCCTGTTCCTGGCCGCGCTGGAGGAAGGCAGCCTTGCGCGCGCCGCCGCCCGCGAGAACATCGTCCCGTCGGCCGTCAGCAAGCGCATGTCGGAGATGGAAGACGCGTTTGGCGTGCCGCTGCTCGAGCGCGGCGTGAAGGGCGTGCAGCCGACGCCGGCGGGCGATGCGCTGGCCGCGCACGTGCGCCGCGTGCTGGAGGATATGGACCGCATGCACCGCGACATGGCGGGATTTGCAACCGGGGTGCGCGGGCATATCCGGCTGGCCGTCAGTTTTGCCGCCTTGTCGGGCGACCTGCCGGCGCAGATCCAGTCCTTCCGGCGCGCGAATCCGCAAATCGATATCTCGCTGGAAGAGGACACCACGCAGACGGCGTTTCGCGCCGTGCTGGAAGGGCGGGCGGACGTGGCGGCCGGTTCCGACTTCGGACACGAAGGCCTGCAGGTGTTTCCCTTTGGCCATTGCGAACTGGCGGCGGTGGTGCCGGGCCGGCATCTGCTGGCTGACCGCGAGACGCTCGGTTATGCACAGCTGCTGCCGTTCGAGCAGATCGAGCTGAACCGCGATAACGGCATCAGCAGCGTATTCGATCAGGCGGCGCGCGAGGCGGGTATGACGCGCCGCATCAGCGCGCGTGTCAGTTCGCACGAGACCATTTGTCTGCTGGTGTCGCGCGGCATGGGCGTGGCGGTGGTGCCGCATTATCTGAAGCCGCGACTGGCGCACCTGGACATTCGCTTCATTCCGCTGGAAGGGCCTTGGTCCAGCACGCCGCTGTGCATCGCGGTGCGGGATCCGGAAGCGCTGTCGCCAGCGGCGCGCGCGCTGCTCGCGCATCTGGGCGTGCTGGGGGGCTGACGCCCTCAGGGCTAACCCGGACGTTCCGAAACGAGAATGCCCCCGTGCTGAAAGACCGCTACCCGCCGGTGGCGCCCGCCCGCGATGATGCAGACATGCCGGCGCGGCGCGGACAAGTTTCCGAGGCTGACGCCGCGCTCCCATCGAACAGGCTGGCAAGAGGAACCGCAGATGACAGCAGCACCGGCTTCACCCTTCATGGACAGCACCGAGCTGCCGCTGCGCGGCATCAAGGTCCTGGAACTGTCTCACATGATCATGGGGCCGGCCGCCGGCCTGTCGCTGGCGGACCTGGGCGCGGACGTCATCAAGGTCGAACCGATCGACGGCGACCGCACGCGGCGCTTGAAGGGATCCGGCAGCGGCTACTTTCCGGTCTTCAACCGCAATAAGCAGAGTCTTGCGATCGACCTGAAGTCGCCGGAAGGCCAGGAGGTGGTGCGCAAGCTGGCGCTGCAGACCGACATGATCGTGGAGAACTTCCGCGACGGCAGCCTGGCGCAGTACGGACTCGATTACGAATCGCTGTCGGCTGAGAACCCGGGGCTGATCTATGTGTCGCTCAAGGGCTTTCTGTCCGGTCCCTACAAGCACCGCACCGCGCTGGACGAGGTGGTGCAAATGATGGGCGGGCTGGCGTACATCAATGGCGGGGCGGACACGCCGCAGCGGGTGGCGGCGTCGGTCAACGACATCCTGGGCGGCACGTTCGGCGTGGTGGGCGCGTTGGCCGCGCTGCACGACCGCCACGCCACCGGCCGCGGGCGCCATGTGCGGTCCGGCCTCTTTGAAAACAATCTGCTGCTGGTTGCACAGTTCATCGCGCAGTTCCAATTGACGGGCACGGCACCCAAGCCGATGGGTGCGGAGCGCAAGCCGCCATGGGGCGTGTACGACGTCTTCGAAACCGCCGATGGCCGCGTGTTCGTCGCAGTGGTGGGCGATGCGCAATGGCGCAACTTCGCGCAGAAATTCCTGCCGCCCGAATGGGCCGCGGATCCGCGCCTGGCGACCGCCATCGACCGCGAGGCCGCACGGTCGTGGCTGGTGCCGGGCGTCGGTGAAATCCTGAAAACCTGGAAAACCGACGAACTGTGCGCCGCGCTGGAGGAAGCCAATCTGTCGTATGGCCCGATCCGCCAGCCGCACGATTTGCTTGATGACGCGCATCTGAACGCGGGTGGCGCGCTGCTGCCGACCCGGCTGCCGGACGGCGGCGAGATCTCGGCCGCCGCGCTGCCCATCGAGTTCGATGGCCGCAAGGCGGGCAAGCGGTTCGATCCGCCCACCCAAGGCGCGCAGACGCACGCCATTCTTCAAGGCCTGGGCCTGGATGCCGCGCGCATCGACGCCTTGCGCACGGCGGGAGTGATTGCATGACGCCAGGGCGTTAGCGCCCGATTTCTGTCGAGGCGGCGTCAGACCGCCAAGACATCCATCAAAGAGGAGACACCCATGATCCGCAAACTCGTTGCGCTGGCTGCGCTGGCCGTCGCATGTACCGCCACTGCGCAGGACTATCCGAACAAACCCATCCGCATCATCATCCCGTCCACGCCGGGCGGCGGCACCGACTACATCGGCCGCCTGATGAGCACCAAGCTGCACGAGCTGAACGGCTGGGCGGTCGTGCCCGAGAACAAGCCCGGCGCCGGCACCGCGTTGGGCTTGGCCGAAGCGGCGCGCTCGCCCGCGCAGGGCTATGACCTGGTGATCGGCCAGTCCGACAACGTCACGCTGATTCCGCTGCTGATGAAAGTGGCCTACGACCCGGTCAAGGATCTGACGCCGGTAGCGCTGGTGGCCACGACGCCGATGGTGCTGCTGGTGGCGGAGGCCTCGCCCTACAAGACGCTGCCTCAGGTGATCGAAGCGGCCAAGAAAGAGCCCAACAAGATTTCGTACGGCACGTCGGGCACCGGCGGGGGCGTGCACATCGCAATGGAAATGCTGCAGCACGAAGCCGGCTTCAAGATGCAGCACGTGCCGTACAAGGGTTCCGCGCCGGCGCTGGCCGACCTGATGGGCGGGCATCTGCAGTTCGCGGGCTCGTCGATTTCGTCGGCGGCCACGCTGATCAAGTCGGGCAAGGTGCGCGCGCTGGCGGTGACCTCGCCCAAGCGCAACCCGGCCTTGCCGGACGTGCCGACCGTGGCGGAGCTGGGATACAAGGACTTCAGTGTGGTGACCTACTACGGCGTGCTGGCCCCGGCCAAGACGCCCGACGCCATCGTTACGCGGCTGAACAGCGACTTCAACAAGCTGCTGGCGCGCCAGGATGTGAAGGACGCGCTGGCGGCGCAGGGACTCGAGACCGACCCCGTATCCAGTGCCCAGTTCGCCGCGCTGATCCAGTCGGACATCGGCAAGGCGCAGCAGACCATCAAGAGCGCCGGCATCGTCATTCAGCAATAGACACGGGAACGCACATGAACCAGGAAGTCAGGCTTTGCGAGGTCGGGCCGCGCGACGGGTTGCAGATGGCCAAGGGCATGATGCCGGGCGCCGACAAGCTGCGCTGGATCCGGCAACTGGCCGATGCCGGGCTGCGCGAGATCGAAGTGGGCAGTTTCGTGTCGCCGCGGCTGGTGCCGCAGATGGCGGACACGGGCGACATCCTGCCCGAAGTGCTGAAGATCGACGGGCTGACCGTGTGCGCGCTGGCGTGCAATCTGAAGGGCGCCATCGCCGCCTACGAGGCCGGTGCGCACGTGCTGGCGTTTCCCGTGTCGGTCAGCGACACGCACAGCCGCGCCAATGTGGGCAAGGGCACCGACGCGCAGGTCGACATGCTGGCCGCCATCGTCGACTGGGTGCGTTCGCAGGCGCGGCCGATGCGTATCGACGCCGCTGTCGCCACCGCGTTCGGGTGTTCGATGGAAGGCGAGGTGCCGGTGCGGCGGGTGGCCGAGGTCGCGGCCGCGGTGGCGCGCGTGGGCGCCGATGAAATCGCGCTGGCCGATACCGTGGGCTATGCGCATCCCGGGCGCGTGCGCGAGGCGGTGCGTGCCGCACAGGACGCCGTGGGCGCGCGGCTGACCAAGCTGCATCTGCACGACACGATGGGATTGGGCCTGGCGAATGCGCTGGCGGGGCTGGACGAAGGCATCCGCGCCTTCGATTCCTGCCTGGGCGGGCTGGGCGGTTGCCCGTTTGCGCCGGGGGCGTCGGGCAACATCGTCACCGAGGACCTGGTGTTCATGCTGGAAAGCATGGGGTATCGCACGGGCGTTGATCTGTCCCGATTGCTGGCGGCGCGGCCCCTGCTGGCCGCATCATTGCCGCAGGAAACCCTGCGCAGCGGCGTGGCCGCCGCCGGCATTCCCGGGACCTACGCGGCCACCGCTTAGGTCAGCGATACACCAGGACGGGCAGGGTGGTGTGCGCCAGCACCTTCTGCGTCTGGCTGCCCAGCAGCAGCGCGGCCATGCCCCCACGGCCGTGCGAAGACATGGCAATCAGGTCGCAGTTGCGCGTCATGGCCACGTCGACGATCACCTGATAAGGCGAGTCGCTCTCGCGCATTTCCGTGACGCAGGCCACGCCGGCGGTGCTGGCCTTGCCGGCGGCTTCGGACAGATACGAGCTGGCCAGCTCGCGCGCCTGGTTTTCGTAGATGCCGCGCATGCCTTCAAGCTGCACGGATTCCATGGAGGGCATCTCGAACGGGCTGTATACGGTCAGGACCGTGACGCTGGCGTCCAACGCACGCGCAAGCGCAAGGGCTTGTTCCAGGCCGGAGTTGGCCAGGCTGGATCCGTCGATGGGGATGAGTATGTGCTTGTACATGGCAACCTCCAGAGGGAATCTGCGTCCATGGTACGCCCGTTGGGGACGGCCCGTTTGGGACGGCCTGTGGAGGACGGCCTGTGGAGGACGGCCTGTGGAGGACGGCCCATTTGGGACGGTTGCCTCTGAATCTGGCGGAAGCGGTGAGATTCGAACTCACGAACGGTTGCCCGTTGCCGGTTTTCAAGACCGGTGCAATCGACCACTCTGCCACGCTTCCGGGGTGTTGCCAGTGTTGCCGGCGATGTTGCCTGTGGGATCGCCCGCAGTGTCGCCAGCCAGTTGCGGCCGCCAGGCAAACATTCTGCCCGAACGGAATCACGATATGCCGCAAAGGGCGCAATAATAATCCATTTGCTGCAAAGGAGGCACGCGATGCACGCTGTTGAAATCACCCGCCCCGGTGGCCCCGAAGTCCTCGTCCCCGTGGAACGCCCCACGCCCGAGGCCGGCGCCGGCGAAGTTCTGATCAAAGTGACCGCTGCGGGCATCAACCGCCCCGACGTGTTCCAGCGCAAGGGCAACTACGCCCCGCCGCGCGGCGCATCCGACCTGCCGGGTCTGGAAGTGGCCGGTGAAATCGTCGGCGGCGACGTGGCCGGCAGCGGCTTTGCCGTGGGCGACAAGGTCTGCGCCCTGGTCGCGGGCGGCGGCTATGCCGAATACTGCGTCGCACCCGTCGCGCAATGCCTGCCGATTCCCAAAGGCCTGTCCGACATCGAGGCCGCCGGCCTGCCGGAAACCTATTTCACCGTGTGGAGCAACGTGTTCGACCGCGGCCGCCTGTCCGAAGGCGAGGCGCTGCTGGTCCATGGCGGCGCCAGCGGCATTGGCACCACGGCCATCCAGCTGGCCCGTGCGATGGGTCACAAGGTCTACGCGACGGTCGGTAGCGACGATCGCGCCCGTGCCGTCGAGGCGCTGGGCGCCGACAAGGGCATCAACTACAAGACGCAGGACTTCGTGAAGGAAGTGCTGGACGCCACCGGCGGACGCGGCGTCGACGTGATCCTGGACATGGTGGCCGGCGATTACATCGCCCGCGACATGCAGTGCCTGGCCGATGACGGCCGTATCGTCATCATCGCGCAGCTTGGCGGCTCGCACGCCAATGTGGATACCGCCCAGGTCATGCGCCGTCGCCTGACCATCACCGGCTCCACCCTGCGGCCCCGTCCGGTCGCCTTCAAGGGCGCCATCGCCCGCGCTCTGCGCGAGCAGGCCTGGCCGCTGCTGGAAAAAGGGGCCATCAAGCCCATCGTCCACGCCACGTTCCCGCTGGCCGAGGCCTCCAAGGCGCACGCCATGATGGAAGGCGGGGAAAACATCGGCAAAATCATCCTGACCATGTAAGAAACGCGCGGCGTTCGGCGTATCGCCGCGCAACAGGATACAATCTCGGGTTTCGCCTGGAATTTTTTCCAGGCAGGCCCGTGGGCGGTTGCTGCACAAGTCCCCTGTATCAGGACCTGCAGGCTCACCCCCTCACTCCCAATCGTCAGACAAATTCGCCATGACTTCAGTCGAAAACCGCGCCCGCCTCGTGCTGGGCAACTGGAAGATGCACGGCAACCTTGCCGAGAACGCCGCGTTGCTGACCGAGCTTCGTGCCGCGGATGCGGCGGGCCACTGCGAAATCGGCATCTGTGTTCCGTTTCCCTACCTGGCGCAGGCTGCTTCGGCCCTGACCGGCAGCAGCGTGTCCTGGGGCGCGCAAGACGTCAGCGCGCACGACAAGGGCGCGTACACGGGTGAAGTTTCCGGTTCGATGCTGAAGGAATTCGGTTGCCGCTGGGCGCTGGCCGGCCACTCCGAGCGCCGCGTCCTGCACGGCGAAACCGACGAGATCGTGGCCGCCAAGGCCCAGGCCGCGCTGGCCGCCGGCCTGACCCCCGTGGTCTGCGTCGGGGAATCCCTGGCCGACCGCGAAGCCGGCAACACGCTGGCCGTGATCGAACGGCAGCTCAAGCCCGTGCTGGCGTTGGGCGCCGATGCGGTATCCCGCATGGTTCTCGCCTATGAGCCCGTCTGGGCCATCGGCACGGGCCGCACCGCCTCGCCGGAGCAAGCCCAGGAAGTCCACGGCGCCATCCGCGCCGCCCTGCGCGCGCTCGGCGCCGCGCAAGTTCAGGTGTTGTACGGCGGCAGCGTCAAAGCCGCCAACGCCTCCAGTTTGTTCGCCATGACTGATATCGACGGAGCCCTGGTCGGCGGCGCGTCGCTCGTGGCCGAAGAGTTTTTGCGAATTGCCGCCATCTAAGTTTCCGTTCCGGAGTCTGTAATGCCCCTGATGCTCAAAATTCTGCTGGCCGTCCAAGTGATCTCGGCGCTGGCTATCATCGTCCTGGTCCTGCTTCAGCAGGGCAAAGGCGCCGACATGGGCTCCGCTTTCGGTAGCGGCTCGTCGGGCAGCCTGTTCGGCGCCACCGGTGCGGCCAACTTCCTGTCGCGCGCCACCAAGTGGGCCGCGGTCGTGTTCTTTGCCTCCACCGCTGGTCTGGCCTACTTCAGCCACAAGGGCACCGCTGGCCCCGCTGTGGATTCCGGCGTGATGCAAAGCTTCCCGGCCGACCGTTCGGTCCCGCAAGCGCCGGGTTCCTCGGTGCCGGCCACGCCGGGCGCCTCGTCCGTCCCGGGTGCATCGTCCGTGCCCGCCACGCCGGCGCCCGCCCAGCCCGACACCTCCGTGCCGACGGCTCCGGCTGCCCCGGCCGCCCCGGCTGGCGACAAGCCGGCGGCCGCGCCCGCCGCCCCGGCAAAGTAAGGCACAGCAGCAGAAAGGCCGGCGTAAGCCGGCTTTTTTTATGCTTGCCGCATTGAAGCGACCTGCCTGGAAAAGCCATGGAAAAGCGATTGATGCCGTCGATGATGGCGCTGCAGTGTTTCGAGGCGGTGGCGCGGCACATGAGCTTCACGCGCGCGGCCGAGGAACTGCACATGACGCAGAGCGCGATCAGCAAGCAGATCGCGCAACTGGAGGCCCTGCTGCGCAACCCGCTGTTCCTGCGCGTGCGCCGCCGGCTGCAACTGACGCCCGCGGGCGCGCTGTACCAGTCCGAGGTCAGGGCAATCCTGAATCAGATCGACGTGGCTTCGCGCGACATTCTGACCTATGGCAGCGAGACTCAGGTGCTCACCATCGGCACCCAGCCCACCTTCGGGTCTCGCTGGCTGATCCCGCGGCTGCAGCGCTTCATGGCTGCGCATCCGGAAATCCAGTTGAAGGTGCGCAGCGAAACCCATCCGTTCGATCTGATGCAGGCCAAGATCGACATATCGCTTTTCTTCGGCCATGGCGCGCTGCCCGGCGCGCAGTGCGTGGAACTCTTCGAGGCTGACGTCGTGCCGGTGTGCTCGCCCGCCATCCTGCACGGCGGCAAGCTGGCCAGCCTTGCCGACCTGAGCCGGCAGACGCTGATCCAGTGCGCCTCCCGCCCGGAGGCCTGGCACGACTACTTTTCCCATCAGCAATTCCAGTCCGACCGCAGCTATCTCGGACCGCGCTTTGACACCTTCTACATGTGCGTGCGCGCGGCCGAGGGGGGTTGCGGCATCGCGCTCACGCCGCGCCTTCTGGCCGAAGAAGAATTGCAGGCCGGCAAGCTGGTCGTTCCCTGGGATTACGTGCAGCCCAGCGATGGCGCGTACTTCGTGGCGTATTCCGAGCACTCGGCCGAGGTGCCGAAGATCAAGCAGTTCGTGGCATGGGTGCGGGACGAAGCCCGCCAGCCGGACGGCCGTGGCGCGCCGCGTGCCCGGTCCATGAAAAAACGGACTGATTAGGCCGAATTTTTTCATTTGATCGGCGCGGGGCGGCGTGATTACATGCGGGCCATCCTTTTCCACCGATGTGCCGAGCCCGTCATGAGTCAGAACTACGTCAATCCCGATCAGATCCGCGCCTGGTTTTCGCGCGCCATGTCCGACATGTACAAGCAGGAAGTCCCGCTGTACGACACGCTGCTGGACCTGGTGGCGCAGGTGAACGCCCGGACGATGGACGAGCAGCCGGAACTGGCCGCGCATCTGGCGCGCACCGGCGAGATCGAGCGCCTGGACATCGAGCGCCATGGCGCCATCCGCGTCGGTACGCCGGAAGAACTGGCCAACATGCGCCGCGTGTTTGCCGTGATGGGCATGCTGCCCGTCGGCTACTACGACCTGTCGCCCGCCGGCGTGCCGGTGCATTCGACGGCTTTCCGCGCCACGCATGAAGCGGCCCTGCAGGCCAGCCCCTTCCGCGTCTTCACCTCGCTGCTGCGCCTGGAGCTGATCGACGACGTGGCCCTGCGCGAAAAGGCCGCCCGCATCCTGGCCGCCCGGCAGATCTTCACGGACCGCGTTCTGGCGCTGACCGCCAGCTGTGAGGCGCAAGGCGGCCTGAATGAGGCCGACGCCCGGGAATTCGTGGCCGAGGCGCTGCACACGTTCCGCTGGCACAGCGAGTCCACGGTCAGCCTGGCCGACTACCGCGAATTGCATGGCCAGCATCGCCTGATCGCCGACGTGGTGGCATTCAAGGGGCCGCACATCAACCACCTGACCCCGCGCACGCTGGACATCGACGAAGCGCAGGCCGAGATGCCGCGCCGCGGCGTGTCGGCTAAGGCCGTCATCGAAGGCCCGCCGCCGCGAAAGTGCCCGATCCTGCTGCGCCAGACCAGCTTCAAGGCGCTGGAGGAACCGGTGCGCTTCGCCGGCGCGGATGGCTCCAGCGCGGTGGGCAGCCACACCGCCCGCTTCGGCGAGATCGAGCAGCGCGGCGTGGCGCTGACCCGCAAGGGCCGCGCGCTGTACGACCAGCTGCTGGACCTGGCCCGCAGCCGCATCAGCGGCGCGCCCAACGAAGGCAATGCGGCGGCCTACATGCAGAACCTGCAGGATTGCTTTGCGGCGTTTCCGGACGATTACGCGGCGCTGCACGACCAGGGGCTGGCGTACTTCCGCTATTTCCTGACCGGCAAGCCGGGCACGCCGGAAACCTCGGATCTGTCCGCCCTGATCGATGCGGGCTACGTCCAGTTTGAACCGCTGGTGTACGAAGACTTCCTGCCGGTCAGCGCAGCCGGCATCTTTCAGTCGAACCTGGGCGACAAGGCGCAGGCCGAATACGTGCAAAACGCCAGCCAGGCCGCGTTTGAAGCGGCGCTCGGCGCGCCGGTGATGGACGAACTGGCGCTGTACGACGCCACGCAGGCGCGATCGCTCGCGGCGTGCCTGCAGGCGCTGGGCGTGGAGGCGGTGGCGGCCTGAAGATGTCGGGGGCTGGATGGGCCGCAACCCGCCGCCTTGCAGATAAAGCGGGACGGCTTTCCCGCTTTCCAAATTACGTGATAGAATGCTCGACTTTCCAGCAGGGTTCGCCTTGTTGGGTTGGTCAAGCCGACGTGGTGAAATTGGTAGACACGCTATCTTGAGGGGGTAGTGGCGAAAGCTGTGCGAGTTCGAGTCTCGCCGTCGGCACCAAGAAATTCCTCGCAATGAACCCGCATTTCTCTTTTGGAGGATGCGGGTTTTTTGTTTGTCGGTCCCTTCGGTGGATGGTCCCTTCGGTGGTGGGTCCGCAAGCCAACTGTGGCTATCCCCGGATCCGCTGGAAAACAGATTTCCAGATATCGGAACAAAGGACAGAAGGGCCTCGGATCCCCCGTGAACCGCGCCATCTCAGGGGAAACCCCATCCGGTCGCGTATCGCCGCTGCGCTTGTGCCGTCGCCGCCTCGCGACTAACATGTCGCAAGCCAACTATCAAGCCAACATTGCAATCTGTCGCTCGCGCCCCGAGATTGCGCAAAATTCTTCAATGCTTTCCTGCACCTTCGAATCCCCGAGCCGACATCGGCATGACCGACCGCATCCTCATGCCGGGGCTTTCCGGCATTTGCCGAGGCCGCGTCCGTGCTGAACGTGTCGGTCCGGCAAAAGACCGCCCATCCGAAGACGACACCCTGGAAGGGCCTGCAAGTCATTCCGCGGCGGGCGCTTGCCCCGTCGGAATCGGCCAGTCCGTTCGAGGTCCTGGATTTGAAGCCGCTGAACATCGCCGCGGCGGGCAGCGAGCGGGACGTGTATCTGCATCCGGCCGACAACTCGCTGCTGATCAAGATCGTCAATGGCGTGCGCCGCAGCCAGGCCGACCGCAAACGTCCCTGGTACAAGCGTTTCCGGCGTGATGCCTCGCATCGCGTGTTCATCATGGAAGCCGTTGAATACATCGCCACCACGGCCCAGCAGGGCGCGCGGGGCGGCAATGTGCTGATGGCGCGCATCTTCGGTTTGGTGTTGACCTCGAAGGGCCTGGGCCAGGTGGTCGAGCGCATCGTCGATGCGCATGGCAACCTGGCGCCCACGCTGAAGGAAGTCGTGGCGCGGCACGGGTTCTCGCCGGAACTGCGCTATCGCGTGCACGAATTCATCATGGCGCTGATCGACGCGCATGTGGTGTTCAACGATGTCAGCGCCAGCAACATCGTCGTGGGTTTCAATGCCGAAGGGCGCGAAGGCCTTTATCTGGTGGACGGGTACGGCTCCAAGCAGCTCATTCCCGTCTATTCATGGAGCAAGTCGCTGAACGGCCGCCGCATTCTGCGCCGTTACGACACGATGACCAAGAAGCTCCTGGCCGCTAGCGAACGCCGGCGCTAGGCGTTCTCGACGCTCAGCCCTTCAACCGCTCCGGCACATCCTCCATATCGCTGCACACGGCCAGCACCTCGGCCGGCTTTCTGCTCAGCGACAGATAAACGTGGCCGATGCTGCTGTCGAAGTACGCCGATTCCAGCCGGTTCAGCACGACGCTGTCGCCGTTTTCGAACTGGATGCGGACCTTGCCCGACAGAACCACGACGAACTCCTGGCCCGGATGGCGGATGTAGTCTTCAAACTCCACGACCTTGCGCGAATCGATCATGGCGACCATCGGCAGCATCTTCTTGCCGGGGTATTCGCCCATCAGCAGGCGGTAGTGGTAGTTCTCGGTGATGTAGTCGCGGGCGTCGCTGAGCCGGTTCTTGACGAAGGTGGGGGCGACCGCGGCCTGCGCGGCGTCGCGCAGCATGAACATGCGGGTCATGTCGATGTCGAGCGCGCGGGCCAGCGCGGCGAATTTTTCGTAACTGAGGGCGATCTGGCCGAGTTCGGCCTTCGATAGCGTCGACACCGCGATGCCGCTGGCCTTGGACAGCGCCTGCAAGGTCATCTTCCTGGCCTTGCGCTCAGCGCGCAGGCGGGCGCCCATTTCTTCCTTGCCCACGATTTCGGGCGGGGATGTGTTGCCGGTTGGGGCCATGTAGCGGTCTGGCTTATAGGGTTGAGGGCAGGGGCAGGGCCCGCAAGCCCCGCCGCGTGTAGCCGGATTGTACGGGGTGGGCCGGGTCAGGCGGGAGGCTGGGCGCCGGTGCGTTCGACGATCATCCGGTAGTGCTCGGGCCGGCGGTGGGCGGCGAAGTTGAAGATGTTGGCGCGGTAGTGATCCGACACCGACAGGTCGCAGACGAAGTTGATGACCTCATCCTCCTCGGAGAACGTGCGCACCATGATTTCGCCGGTGGGCGCGACGATGCAGGATCCGCCGATCATGGGGTTGCCTTCCTCGACGCCGGCCTTGGCCGCGGCGGCCACCCAGCAGGCGTTCTGGTAGGCGCCGGCCTGCAGCGACAGCAGGTGGTGGTGCATGCGCAGGTGGATCGGCTCGTTCCATTGCACGTAGCCGGAGGGCGTGTTGTACCCGGCCATGACGACCTCCACGCCTTGCAGTCCCATGACGCGGAACGTCTCGGGCCAGCGCCGGTCGTTGCAGATGCACATGCCGATGGCGGCGTCCGGGGTCTGCCAGACGGGAAACCCCAGGTCGCCGACCGCGAAATACTTCTTCTCCAGGTGCTGCAAGGGCGCGCCGTCGACGGCCTGCACGTCGCCGGGGATATGGATCTTGCGGTACTTGCCCACGATCTGCCCGTCGCGACCGACCAGGATGCTGGTGTTGTATTGCACGCCGTCCGCCAGCTCGGCGTAGCCCAGATAGAAGCCGATGCCCTTGTCGCGCGCCGCGTCGAACAGGGGGCGGGTCAGGGGGCCTGGCATTTCGGTTTCGAAGAACGCCTGCACCTCGGCGGGATCGTCAATGGACCAGCGCGGAAAGAACGTGGTCAGCGCCAGCTCCGGAAACGTCACCCAGGCCGCGCCGCGGCTGTGGGCGTCTTCCAGCAGGTCGATCAGCCGGCGAACGACCTGGACCCGGGTGTCGCCGCGCTGGACGGGGCCCAGCTGCGCGACGGCAAGGTGGAGCTTGCGGGCGGTCATGCGGCGCTCCCGGCGTTGCCTGGAGCGGCGATCCCAACGGCGCTCCGCGCCAGGACGCGGCCGGCGTGCTGACCGGTGAAGGCCTGCTCCTCCCACACGGGCGCGCCGTTCACGTAGACCGAGTGGATGCCCGCTGCGCGTTCAGTGGGGCGTTCGAAGGTGGCGGCGTCGGCGACGGTGGCCGGGTCAAAGACGACGAGGTCGGCGAAGTATCCGGGCTGCACCTGCCCGCGTTCGGCCAGGCCGAACTTGGCGGCGGTCAGGCCGGTCATTTTCCAGACAGCGGTTTCCAGCGGGAAGAGGCCCAGGTCGCGGGAATAATGGCCCAGCACGCGCGGGAAGGTGCCCCACAGGCGCGGATGCGGACGCTCGTCGTGGGGCAGGCCGTCCGAGCCGATCATGGTGGGGCCGAACTTCAAAATGCGCTGCACGTCGGGCTCGTCCATCATGAAGTAGATGGCGCCGGCCGGTTGCAGCTCGGGCACCACGTCGAATTTTGACTTGCCCCGTTCGGCGGCAATTTCGTCCAGGTCGCGGCCGCTGAGTTCGGGAAAGGGCTTGCACCAGGTGATGATGGTGCGGCCTGCCAGCAGCACGCGGTCCTGCTTGAGCATGGTGGAACCGGCCACGTAGGGATAGGCGTCCAGCGAGACGTCCTGCTTGGCCATCGCGGCCTCGATCAGCGGCAGGGTCTCGGCGGAGCGGCCGAAGTTGGGCTGGCCCATGACCTTGTGATGCGAGATCACGACCGGCACGTCCAGTTCGCGGCCGATGCGGAAGGTCTCTTCCAGCGCCGCCACAATGTGTTCGCCCTCGTCGCGCATGTGGGTGGCGTAGATGCCGCCGTGCGTGTTGAGCGGGCGGCAGACTTCGATGATTTCCTCGGTGGTGGCCTGGGCGGCTGGCGGGTAGAACGTGCCGGTGGAGATGCCGATGGCGCCGCTGGCCAGCGCGTCGTCGGCCAGCGTCTGCATGGCCTGCACTTCATCCGGCGTGGCGGCGCGCTGCAGGTCGGGCATGACGGCCGCGCGCAGCGTGGAGTGGCCGACCATGCAGGCGGCGTTGACGGCGGCGGGCGTGGCGCGCAGGGCGTCCAGGTAATCGGAGAAGCGTTCGAAGCGGTACGAGCCGCCTTCGTCCAGCAGGTCCAGCGGCGCGGGCGGGCTGGCGTGGGCATGCGCCAGCGGCGCCAGGCTGATGCCGCAGTTGCCCGTGACGACGGTGGTGACGCCCTGCGAGATCTTGGGCGTCATGTCGCGGCGCTTGAGCAGGTAGTTGTCGTCGTGGGTGTGCGAGTCGATGAAGCCGGGCGCCACCACTTTGCCCGTCACGTCGATGCGGCGTTGCGCGGCGCTGCCGGACAGGTCGCCCACGGCGGCGATGCGGTCGCCGCGCACGCCCACGTCGGCGCGCTGGCCGGGGGCGTTGGTGCCGTCGATGACGGTGCCGCCGGCGAGGATGTAGTCAAACGGGGTGGCGTCGGGCTGGGACATGCGGTTCTCCGGCTGGATGGGATCAGGCAATGGGGGAATCAGGCAATGCGGGGATCAGGCAAAGTGGCAGGCGACCTGCTGTTCGGCGGCGACCTGGCGGGGCTGGGGCGTTTCTTCGGCGCAGCGCGGCTGCGCCATCGGACAGCGCGTGCGGAACGCGCAGCCGGATGGAGGCGACAGGGGGCTGGGGATTTCCCCCTTCAGGACCTCAACCGGATTGCGCTCTCCCTGGCGCGCGGACGGCACGGCGGCCAGCAGCGCGCGCGTGTACGGATGTGCCGGGCGGTCAAAGATCGCGTCGCGCGTGCCGATCTCGACGATCTTGCCCAGGTACATCACGGCCACGCGGTGGCTGATGTGGCGCACGACGCTCAAGTCGTGCGAGATGAACACGTAGGTCAGGCCCAGGTCGCGCTGCAGGTCCATCAGCAGGTTGATGACCTGCGCCTGCACCGACACGTCCAGCGCCGACACCGGTTCGTCGCACACGATGAGGCCAGGGTCCAGCGCCAGGGCGCGCGCGATCACGATGCGCTGGCGCTGGCCACCCGAGAATTCGTGCGGATACTTGTCGGCCGCGTCGGGTCGCAGGCTGACGCGCGCCAGCAGCTGCGCCACGCGCTCGCGAATGGCTTCGCGCCCGTGGCCGAAGTTGCGCAGCGGCTCGCCGATGATGTCGCGCACCCGCATGCGCGGGTTCATCGACGAAAACGGGTCCTGGAAAATGAACTGCATGCGGCGGCGCATGGCGCGCAACTGACTGCTGTTCATCTTGGCCAGGTCCTCGCCTTCCAGCAGGATGCGGCCTTCGGTCGGATCGGTCAGGCGGATCAGGCACTTGCCCGTCGTGGACTTGCCGCAGCCGGACTCGCCGACCAGGCTGAGCGTCTGGCCGCGCGGCACCGATAGAGAGATGCCATCGACGGCGCGCAGCACCTTGGCGCCGCGCCCGCTGTCCACAGGAAAGTGCTTCTTCAAGCCGATGACTTCCAGCATGGGCACCGCGGTGGCCGCGGGCGCGGAAGACGCGAGGGGAATGTCGTGCAGATTCATGGCGGGTCTCATGCGTCTCAGGCAGTCAGGGCGGCGGGCGCGGGAGCGTCCTGGCGCGCCCAGCACCAGACGCGGTGGCGCGCGCCGGCGTCGGTGGCGGACGGCGCTTCCTCGGTGCAGCGCGGCAGGGCCTCGGGGCAACGCGCGGCAAAGGCGCAGCCGCGCGACGCGGGCGTGCGCACCGGGACGATGCCGGGCAGCTCGGCCAGCCGGGCAGTGTGGTCCTGGCCGTCGACGAAGTCGGGCAGCGAACGGATCAGCGCCTGGGTGTACGGATGTTGCGGGCGGTCCAGCACGTCGTCCACGCTGCCTTCCTCGACCTTGCGGCCGGCATACATGACGATGACGCGCTGGCACATCTGCGCGACCACGCCCAGGTCGTGTGTGATCAGCACGATGGCCGTGCCAAGCCGCGCCTGGATGTCTCGCAACAGGTGCAGGATCTGCGCCTGGATGGTGACGTCCAGCGCCGTGGTGGGTTCGTCGGCGATCAGCACCTTGGGCTGACAGGCCAGCGCCATGGCGATCATGGCGCGCTGGCGCATGCCGCCCGAGAGCTGGTAGGGATACTCGCGCACGCGGCGCGCGGGGTCGGAGATCTGCACCAGGTCCAGCAACGCCTCGGCCTGCACCAGCGCCTCTTTGCGCGACAGGCCCTGGTGCAGCATGAGCGATTCACTGATCTGCTTGCCCACCGTGATGACGGGGTTCAGCGACGTCATGGGCTCCTGGAAGATCATCGAGATCTGGTTGCCGCGGATGGCGCGCATCGATTTTTCCGGCAGCGCCAGGAGGTCGCGGCCGTCGAATTCGATGCTGCCGCCCGCGACGCGGCCGGGAGCGCGCAAGAGCCGCATGATGGACAGGGACGTGACGCTCTTGCCGCAGCCCGATTCGCCGACCAGACCCAGCGTTTCGCCGGGCAGGAGGTCGAACGAGAGCTTGTCGACGGCCAGCACGGTGGTGTCGTCGCCGTCGAAACAGGTGGTGAGGTCTTGCACGCGCAGGACGGGTTGGGTTTGCATGTGCGCTCCTACAGCTTCTTGGCCAGACGGGGATCGAGCATGTCGCGCAGCCCGTCGCCGACCAGGTTGACGGCCAGCACGGCCACGCCCAGGAAGAGGCCCGGATACAGGATGATGTGGAACGCCACGGCCACGAAGTTGCGGCCTTCGGCCATGATGTTGCCCCAGCTCGGAATGTGCGGCGGGATGCCCACGCCCAGGAAGCTGAGCACCGCTTCGGTCAGGATGGCCGAGGCCGCGATGAACGTGGCTTGCACCATCAGCGGCGCGAAGAGGTTGGGCAGGATGTGGCGCAGCAGGATCGACGGCACGCGCGTGCCGACCGAGACGGCGGCCTCGATGTACGGCTGTTCGCGGATGGTCAGGACCAGCGCGCGCACCAGGCGCACGACGCGCGGCACTTCGGGCACGACGATGGCGATGATGACGGTACCCAGTCCCCCTTTTAGCGTGGCCATCAGCGCAATCGCCAGCAGCACGCCGGGAATGGCCATCAGGCCGTCCATGATGCGCATGATGACGGCGTCGATGCGGCGGAAGTAACCCGCCATCATGCCCAGCACCACGCCGGCCACGGTGGAGACGACCGCCACCACGATGCCGACCAAGAGCGAGATGCGCGCGCCCCAGACGGTGCGCGAATAGACGTCGCGGCCCAGCGCATCGGTGCCGAACAGATGCTCGGCCGATGGGGGCTTCATGCGCGCCATCGGATTGATCTCTTGCGGATCAACGGTGGCCAGCCACGGCGCGGCCAGCGCGATGGCGGCCAGCACCAGCAGGATGGCGCCGCCGGCATACAGCATGGGATGGCGGCGCACGGATCGGAAGGCGCGCCGCAGGCGCGGGCGCGCGGCGGGAAGCGGCAGGGTGGTCGTGTTCATGCGTTGCCTCTTCTCAGTAACGGATGCGCGGATCGAAGAGCCGGTAGCTCAGGTCGACCAGCAGGTTGATCAGCACGTAGATGCCCGAGGCCACCAGCAGCACGCCCTGGATGACCGGGTAGTCGTGGCGCAGCACGGCGTCGATGGTCAGGCGGCCCAGGCCGGGGATCGCAAACACGGTTTCCGTTACGACCACGCCGCCGATCAGGAGCGCCACGCCCACGCCGATGGTGGTGACGATGGGATTGGCGGCGTTCTTCAGCGCATGCCAGACGATGGGGCCGGACGACAGGCCCTTGGCGCGCGCAGTCCGGATGTAGTCTTCGGACAGAGCTTCCAGCATGGTGGCGCGCGTCATCCGCGTGAGCAGGGCCATGTAGACCAGGCCCAGCGACAGACAGGGCAGCACCAGGTGGCGCAGGTAAGGCACAAGGCCATCGGCCAGCGGTTTGTAGCCCTGGACCGGCAGCCAGCCGAGCTTGATGGAAAAGCCGTACACCAGGCTGTAGCCGATCAGGAACACCGGCACCGAGAACGCACAGACCGCGCCCACCATGACCAGCCTGTCCAGCCACTTGCCGGCGTTCCACGCGGCCAGCACGCCCAGCGGAATCGCGGCCACCACGGCAAACAGCATCGTGAAGAGCGCGATCGAGATCGTGGGGCCCATGCGCTGCGCGATGAGCTGCGACACGGGCATCTGCGTGGACATCGAGGTGCCCAGGTCGCCCACGGCGATATGGCTGATCCAGATGACGAACTGCTGCAGGAGCGGCTTGTCCAGCCCCAGGTTCTGCCGGATTTTTTCGACGTCGTCGGCGGTGGCGTTGTCGCCTGCGATGACCGCCGCGGGATCGCCCGGTGACAGGTGTATCAGCAGGAACACCACGACGGCCACGACGGCCATGACGGGTATGACGGCCGCGATGCGGCGCAGGATGAATTTCACGCTGGATTCCCCCCGGCTTGCGGCCGGGCGCGCGCGGCGCCCGGCGTCTGCCTTACGGTTTCTCGATGTTCCACATCACCGGAATGCCGGACTTGATCAGATCGGTCTGCTTCAAGCCGCGCACCGCGAAGACAGGCTTGAATTCGCCCCACATCACGTAAGGCACGGTCTGGTAGGCGCGCGCCTGGATCTGCGCGGCAAGGTCCTTGCGCTTGGCGGCGTCGGTCTCGCGGATCCAGCTGGTGCGCAGGGTGTCCAGTTCCTTGTCGCACGGCCAGCCCGGCAGGCTGTTGCCGCAGGCGGCGGACAGCCACGGGTTGGTGACCGGCGTGCTGGCGTCGAAATAACCGCCCCAGGTCAGGAAGATGTTCCAGCCGCCTTGAGCGGGCGGATCCTTCTTCAGGCGGCGGCCGGCCAGCGAGGCCCAGTCCATCGACTGCAGGTCCACGTTCACGCCGGCCTTCTTCAGGTTCTGCGCCAGCACCATGACGGCCGGGGCGCTCAGATGATCGGTGGGGTACAGCAGCACCACCTTCTCGCCCTTGTAGCCGGCTTCCTGCAGCAGCTGCTTGGCGCGTGCGGGATCGGTTTTGGCGTAGGGCGCGGCGCCCGCGTCCGTGGCCAGGGGCGAACCGCAGATGTACATGGTGGCGCAGTAGTCCACGCGGTACTTGTCCGGGTAGCCCATCGCGGTCAGCATTTCCTTCTGGCTGACCAGGTAGTACACCGCCTGGCGCGCGAGCGGGTTGTTGAACGGCGGATGCAGCGAATTCAGGATCACCATGCCTTGCGAGGCCACCGACGTGCTCAGCGTGATGTCCGGGTTGGATTCCAGCACCGGCAGGAAGTCGGGCGTGACCTGTTCGATCATGTCGACCTCGCCGTTCATCAGCGCGGCCGTCGAGGTGTTGCCGTCGGGGATGTAGACCCATTCCACGCGGTCCACCTTCACGTTCTTGCCGCCCGCCAGGCCGTCCGGCGCTTCGGAGCGCGGCACGTACGCCGGGTTCTTGACGTACACGACCTTGTTGCCGGGCACCCATTCATCGCGCTTGAAGAGGAACGGACCCGAGCCGACCATCTCGGTGACCTGGGTGTTCGGATCGGTGGCGGCCAGCCGCTTGGGCATGATGAAGGGCGGCATGCCCGAAGGCTTGGACAGCGCGTCCAGCACGAGGCCGAAGGGCTCTTTCAGCGTCAGCGTGAATGTGTTTTCGTTGGTGGCGGCAAATTCTGCGCCGGCCGCCATCATGGCCTGGCCCAGCGTGTCCTTCTTTGCCCAGCGCTGGATCGACGCAATGCAGTCCTCGGCCGTCACCGGCGTGCCGTCGTTGAACTTCAGACCGGGACGCAGGGTGAAGGTCCAGGTCTTGCCGTCTTCGGACGTGGTCCAGGTGTCCACCATCTGCGGCTTGACCTGGCCCTTGCTGTCCTGCGCGAACAGGGTGTCGAACACCATGTAGCCGTGGTTGCGCGTGATGTAGGCGGTGTTGAAGAGCGGGTCCAGCGTCTTCAGGTCGGCGTGCGGCACGAGGCGCAGCGTCTTGGTCTGGGCGAGTGCACCGGTCGCGGCGCTCATGGCCAGGAGCGCGGCGGCTCCCAGCAGGCTGAAACGTCTGATCATGGATTTCCCCTTGTTGGTTCTGAGTGCCCGGGCAGGGCGGCTGTGGTGGGCGGCTTGGTCTTGGTGCCGAGCCTTGATGTCAGGCCTTGAAGGGCCATTTCGGCAATTTGCGCTTCACGAACGGCAGCGTGTTGAGGTCATTCGTGATGGCGCCGGGCGTTTCGACGTAGATGACGTGGCGGCCGACCTTCGAATACGAGGCATAGAAATGCTGCGAAGACTTCACGATGATGAGTTTCATCGCGGCCAGGTCCACGCCGAACTGCGTGAAGAGGTCGGTGCCCATGGCCTGGGTGCGCGAGGTGGTCATGACGAGGGTCACGCCGCCGGTGCGCACGACGGCCACGTCGCCCAGCAGCGCGGGCGTGCCGGCCAGACCAGTCATGACGGCGTCGCGCTTGAGCGCCAGGATCTCGCAGTCCAGGTCCAGCGGCTGGCCGGACACCGGCGCCACCTTGCCGCCCACGCGCAGCTTGATCTGCGCGCCTTCGCCGGCCTCGAAGCACAGTTGCACGGCAACCGGATCCCAGAACGGGCCGGTGGCGACATCGGTGATGCCGCGCGCCAGCACGCGTTCCAGGATGAAGGTGGCATCGCTGGGCGCGCCGCCGCCGGCGTTGTCGGCCGAATCGGCCAGCACCACCGGGAATTCCTTGTGCGCCAGCGCCTGGTCCAGCGCTTCGTCCGCGCCGGGGTAGGGCGGCGCCAGCTGATCGCGGAAACCGATGATCTCCTCGCCCAGCGTGCGCGCCAGCGCCTCGGCCTGCGCGGCGTCGCCGTCGGTATAGACCAGCACCTTCGAACCCATGTCCGGCGTGTCGCCCCACGGGAAGCCGTGCGCGATGGACACGGACAGCACGCCTTCCTTGCCTTCCATCGCTAGCAGGCGGTCCACGAAGCTGCGCATCGGCTCGCGGCTGGTGTGCATGATGGAGATCATTTCGCAGTCGTAGACCGCACGCGTGGGGTTGATGCGGCCCTCGGCGCGCGCCACGCACAGGTCGACCAGGTCGAACGCGCGTTCCAGGATGTCGGTGTGCGGGTATTCCTTGAAACAGACCAGGAAGTCGGCGCTCTCTACCATCGCGTCCGTCAGGTGGCAGTGCGGATCCAGTTCGGCGCCGATCACGGCGTCCGGGCCGACGATCTCCCGCGCGCGGCGCAGCAGGTCGCCTTCGCAGTCGTCGTAGCCGTCGGCGACCATCGCGCCATGCAGGCCGAAGAGTGCGATATCCACCTTGCCCGCGCGGCGCAGGTCGTCCAGCAGCTCATCGCGCAGCGTCTCGTAGGCGTGGCGGGTGGTGATGCCGGCCGGCGTCGCTCCCGCGGTCAAGCCTTCGATCAGCGTCCAGTCCTTGCCCGCGGCGCGCTGGCGCGCGGCCCACAGCGGACCCGAAAACATCTGCATGCGGTCCGGATGCTGGCCGGCGGGGAAGTAGCCGCGCGCCCGGTAGGAAGCCAGGCCGGTCGGAATGGGGGAGAAGGTGTTCGTCTCGGTCGCCAGGGACCCGGAAAAGATCTTCATGAATGACGCTCCGCGCTAGAGAGGGGCTTTGAGGGCGCGGGCATCGGGGCGCGCGCTGGGGGGTGTCGCCCCGCCAGGCGTGGGCCTGGCGGTGTCATGCAATCGAACGAATACGGCGTCAGGCGGCTGCGGGACCCTTGGGCTGGCTGTCGCCCAGCCAGGCCTGCACTTCGATCTCGACATCCACGTCCATGGCCAGCTTGGCCTCGACGGTGGAGCGCGTGGGGAAATCGGAGGAGAAATGGCTGCGGTAGGCCTCGTTGAACTGCGCGAACAGCGCCAGATCGGTCAACCACACGGTCACGCGAACCACGTCCTTCAGGCTGGCGCCGGCCAGTGCGAGCGTGTCCTTGATGCGCTCGATGGCGGCATTCGTCTGGGCGGTGATATCGCCACGCACGACCTGGCCGTCGGCATCCAGCGGGATCTGCCCGGACAGGAACAAAAAGCCGCCCGCCTGAGTGGCGCGCGAGAAGGGCAGGGGCAGGCTGCTGGGGTATCGGGTGATGGCGGTCATGTCGGGGTCTCGGTTATCGGTGATTGGATCAGCGCAAGCGCTCGGGCCGCACGGCGTCGGCATTGACGCCGTGCGCGTGGAGGTGATCGGGTAGGGGCTGGCGCGTCAGCAGCGCGGCGGCAAGCTCGGACGTGGCGGCGGCGGTCTGAATGCCGTAGCCGCCTTGCGCGGCCAGCCAGAAGAAGGCCGGCGTGGCCGCGTCCCAGCCCACCACGAAATCGCCATCGCGCACGAACGAGCGCAGGCCGGCCCAGATGTGCTTCGGGCGGCGGATGGTCAGCGACGTGGCGGTTTCGATGCGGTAGATGCCGGTTGCGACATCCAGCTCTTCGGGCACGACGTCGTGCGCGTCGACCGGATCGGCATTGGCGGGCGAGCCCAGAAGTTGTCCGGCGTCCGGCTTGAAGTAATAGCTTTCGTCCACGCCGACTACGGCGGGCCAGTGCGAGAAATCGACGTCGTCCGGACCGCTGAAGGTGAAGGCGGTGCGGCGGCAGGGTTGCAGGCCGACGGGGGCGGCTCCGCACAGCGTTGCCGTGTGGTCGGCCCACGCGCCCGCGGCGTTGACGACGGCGCGCGCTCGGATCTGGCGCCCGTCGGCCAGGGTCAGCGTCCAGACCTCGTTCTCGAACGCGGCGCCGGTCAATTCGGCATTGTTGTGCAGCACCGCGCCTTGGCGGCTCATGCCGCGCAGAAAGCCCTGATGCAGGGCATGCACGTCGATGTCGCGCGCGTCCGGTTCCTCGATCGCGCCGCAGAGCTGGTCTTCGCGCAGGCAGGACACGCGGGCCACCGCTTGCGCGGCGTCGATCAGCGTGACGTTGGGTGACTGGCGGTGGAAGTCATCGAACACTTCCTGCAGCAGATCCTTCTGGTCCGGCGTTGCGATGTACAGCACGCCGCGCGGGCTAAGCAGCGGATGCTCGCAGAAGCCTTCGGGCGGATGTTCGTAGAACGCGCGGCTGGCGCGCGTAAGCGCCTTGATCTGCGTGGTGCCGTAGGTCTCCATGAACATGGCTGCGGAGCGGCCGGTGGAGTGATAACCGGGTTGGGACTCGCGTTCCAGCACTGCCACGGACGCCGAGGCGCTGAGGCGGTAGGCCACGGAGGCGCCGGCGATCCCGGCGCCGACCACGGCAAAGTCGTATAGGGTTTCAGCAGTCATTTTGTCGGAAGCGAGAATTCTCTTATTTGATAATTCTCGAATACGATAGTTTTTTGACGCGGCTGGAGTAATAGGGGAATGCCCGCATGGGCGCAAAAGGCGCGCACGATGCGGCGCAGCCTTGCGCGGAGAGGGAAGCCGCGCTACCTGTCCATGGGTGCGCGATGGCGGGCCGCGCTACCCCAGCTTGCCCAGCAGCCCGATCAGTTTTCGCCGATCCGCCGCGCCGAGCTTCCCGCTGATACGCGCGTCGTGCGCCTGCACGGCCTCGGTGATGGCGGCCAGCGCGGTGTGGCCGGCCGGCGTCATGGCCAGCGCGTAGGCGCGCCGGTCGCGTTCGGCTTCCTGGCGCTCCACGTAGCCCAGGTCCTGCAACTGGTTGACGATCTGCACCGCGCCCGAGCGCGCAATGCCCAGGATGCGCGCCAGGTCGGTGAGCTTGAGGTTTTCATTGGCGGCGATCAGCGTCAGTGCCGAATAACGCTGCGGCGTGATGTCCCACGGCGCCAGCGCGGCCAGGAAGTCCTCGTAGATCAGGATCTGCGCGCGGCGGATGGCGTAGCCGACCAGGTCGTCCAGCGCGCCGTACTGAATGCCGGGCACATGCGGATCGAAGTGTTCGCCGCGGGCAGCAGGGCGGCGAGGGCGTGGGGCGGAGGCTCTGGACATCGGGGGCAGATCGTGAAACGGGGCCTCAACACTAATGCACGCGTCGCCGCCGCGCCACCGGATTGCGGGAAATCCCTCGTGCGAAACGCTGGGCGATTTTGTTATGTTGCATAACAAATAAGACCAGGAGTAGACATGCAAATCGTCATTGCCGGGGCCGGGATCGGCGGGCTGACCCTTGCGCTGATGCTGCATCGGCGCGGCATCGGCTGCCGCATCTATGAAAGCGCGCAGGAATTGCGGCCATTGGGCGTCGGCATCAATCTGCTGCCCCATGCGGTCAGCGAGATCGAACAATTGGGCCTCATGCCCCAGTTGGCCGAACGCGCCATCGAGACCTCGCAGCTTCACTACTACAACAAGCTCGGCCAGCCGATCTGGCGCGAGCCGCGCGGCCTCGAGGCCGGTTATCCGCTGCCGCAGTTTTCGGTGCATCGCGGCGAGTTCCAGATGCTGCTCGCGCAGGCCGTGCGCGACCGGCTCGGGCCGGATGCCATCGTGCCGGGCATGGTGCTGGAATCGGCCAGCCAGGATGCGGCGGGCGTGCACGCGCAGTTCCGCCGCCGCGCGGACAACGCGCTGCAGGCCGTGCACGGCGACATCCTGGTGGGCGCCGATGGCATCCACTCGGCACTGCGCCGTCAGCTTCATCCCGTCGGGGACGAGCCCCGTTTTTCCGGGCGCATGCTGTGGCGCGCCGTGACCGAGGCGCCGCCGTATCTGGACGGGCGCAGCATGTTCATGGCGGGTCACCAGGACCAGAAATTCGTCTGCTATCCGATCTCCGAACCGCTGCGCACACAAGGCCGTTCGCTCATCAACTGGATCGCCGAGCTGTCGATCCCCGGCGCGGAACTGCCCGCCACCGACTGGAACCGCAAGGTCGACAAGTCCGTCTTCGCGGACCGCTTTGCCGATTGGCGCTGGGACTGGATCGACATCCCTGCCATCATCGACGGCGCCGAGGCAATCTACGAATTTCCGCTGGTGGACCGCGATCCCTTGCCGCGCTGGACGCGCGGGCGCTATACGCTGCTGGGCGACGCGGCGCATCCCATGTATCCGATCGGCTCGAACGGATCGGCCCAGGCGATCCTGGACGCGCGCTCCCTGGCCGACTGGCTGGATCAGGCGGTGCAGGGCAAGGCGCGTTCAGCAGAGATCGCGCTGCTGGAGTACGAGGCCGAACGTCTGCCGCGCACCGCGGGCATCGTGCTGCGCAATCGTTTGAACGGCCCCGAACAGGTGATGCAGTTGGCCGAAGAGCGCGCGCCGCAAGGCTTTGCGAACATCAACGACGTCATATCGGGCGAGGAGCTGGCGGCGGTATCGCTGCGCTACAAGCAGCTGGCGGGTTTTGACCCCGCCGCGCTGCGACTTGCTCGCGGAGAAAAGCCATGAGCGGCGCCGATGCCATCAACGAACCCCACGCGCCCCGGCTGGAACATGTGACCACCGTGGTGGTCGACGTGGGCGCGCCGCAGGAAGTGGGCGATACGCCGCAGGGCCGGCGCCGCGTGATCCCGATCACAGGCGGCACGGTCGACGGTCCGCGTCTGTCGGGCAAAGTGCTGCCCGGCGGCGCGGACTTCCAGATCATCCGCTCGGCCACATTCACGGACATCCACGCACGCTATGTGATCGAGACGCCCGCAGGCGAGCGCGTGTATGTCGAGAACACTGGCATCCGCACGGGCAGCGCCGAGGACATCGCGCGGCTGGCGCGCGGCGAAGCCGTCGATCCGGCGCGCATCTACTTTCGCAGCTATCCCCGCTTTGAAACGTCGTCGCCCGCGCTCGGCTGGATGAACGAAAGCCTGTTCATCGGCACCGGCGCGCGTTATCCCGACCGCGTCGAATTGCGCTTCTATCGCATTTGCTGAACCCGCGGCAGCCGCCGCGGCATTAAAAAAACCAGGAGACAACCATGCAAACGATGCTGCGCCGCCTGCTGGGCGGCTTCATGCTGTGCCTGCCGCTTGCGGCAGCCGCCCAGTTTCCCAATGGGCCGGTGCGCCTGAACGTGGGCTTTCCGCCCGGCACGGGGCCGGACATCGTGGCCCGCACGTTGTCCCAGCACATGGGACCGCTGCTGGGCGAAAGCGTGGTGGTGGAGAACAAGGTCGGTGCCGGCGGGCAGATTGCCGCCCAGAACGTCGCGCGCAGTCCGGCGGACGGCCAGACGCTGCTGCTGGGCGAGGTCGGTTCGATCAGCATTTCGCCTGCCACGTACCGCAACCTGAACTACGATCCGCCGCGCGACTTCGCGCCGATCTCCGAGGTGGTGCGTGCCGACTTCGTGCTGGTGGTGCCGGCCAGCTCGCCGTACAAGGACCTGCCGGCGTTTATCGACGCCGCGAAGAAGGCGCCGGACCGCGTGAACTTCGCCACCTTCGGCGCGGGTACGCCCGGCCATTTCGGCGCGGAGCTTTTCGCGCGCGAGGCGGGCCTGAAGATCGAGGCCATCCATTACCGGTCGACGGGCGATGCGGTGTCTGGACTGGTGTCCGGCGGCGTGCAGGCGGCCTTCGTGACGACGGCCCTGGCCGCGCCCCAGGTGCAGGGCGGCAAGCTGCGCGCGCTGGCCACCACCGGCGCGAAGCGCTCGTCCGCGTTGGCTGACGTGCCGACGTTCGCGGAGGGCGGCCTGCCGGCGGTCAACTTCGGCGCCTGGTTCGCGTTGTTCGCGCCGGCCGGCACGCCGGAGGCCGTGCTGACTCGCTTGCAGGCTGACAGCGCCGCTGCGCTGCGCCAGCCTGCCGCCGTGAAGACGCTTGGCGAAGCGGGATTTGTCGACGTGGGCTCGGACCGGCAGGCGCTGCAGGCCTTGCTGACCGCGGAGTCCAAGCGCTGGGCCGACGTCGTGAAGGCGACGGGGTTCCGCGCCGACTGAAGCATGGAGGGATCTGGCCGGCCATACGTCGCCGGCCACAGCGATTGCTATAGTCTCGCGCTCATCAATCTTCGCGCTTCACTGGAGACCCGCTGCATGTCCGATCCCACGTTCGATCACGTTCTGTCCCACCCGCCACGCTGTCTGGATGGCGTGCGCGTGACACCCGCGCCCTTGATCGTGGAAGACCGTGGCGAGGTTGCGGTCGCATTCCGCCTACTAGGCGCCGGCGGCGCGCAGACGGGCGAAATCCTGGGCTTTGACCTGCGCGACTACAACGAACACGTCCAGGACTACGAATTCGTGTCGCCGCTGGCCGTGAAATGGGACGGCGCATCGGAGGATGTCGTGGTGTTCGACAGCGACATCCACGGCTATCACGGCGAGCTGGATTGCTCAGCCAAGATCCGCGGCGAGGGGGCGGCGCAGGCCTTTGCCTGCCCCGCCTGCCAGGGCACGCGGTTCAGCGTCTTCGCCCAGTTCGACTACGACGGCACGGACGAACTCTGGGACGAAGATCCGGACACCGTGCAGAACTTCTTCAGCAATCTCATCGTGGCGGGCCAATGCACGTCCTGCAACACGGTGACGCGCGTCCTGGACATGGACCTCTGACCCAATCAAACGTTTGAACTCGGCCGTCTGGAGGCGCCCGATTGCTCGCGCGGATCGCACGTTGCAGCCCCTTTGGCACCATCAGTGGAACAGTATGTTCCAGCCAAAGTGCGTTTGAACGGGTATTCGCGTCATGGTCGAGCCGGTAGAATGCCTCCCATCGTCATCTCTATCTACTGGTCGAAAGGTCAAATAATGAGCAACGCATATCTCGAAGCGCTCAAGCAGCGCCGCACGCAGTATTCGCTGGGCCGCAACCTGTCGGCCTCCAAGGAAGAACTGAGCACGCTGATCCAGGAAGCGATCAAGCACAGCCCGTCCTCCTTCAACTCGCAAAGCTCGCGCGCCGTGATCCTGTTTGGCGCCGAAAGCGACAAGCTCTGGAACCTGGCTACGGAAGAAGTGCGCAAGGTTGCGCCCGCCGAAGGTTTCGACAAGACCGAAGCCAAGCTCAAGAGCTTTGCCGCCGGCGTGGGCACCATCCTGTTCTTTGAAGACCAGGACGTCGTGCGCAGCCTGCAGGAAAAGTTTGCGCTGTACGCCGACAACTTCCCGGTCTGGTCCGAGCAATCGGGCGGCATGGCCCAGTTGTCCGTGTGGACCGCGCTGGCCAACGCCGGTGTCGGCGCCAGCCTGCAGCACTACAATCCGCTGATCGACGCCGCCGTCGCGCGCGAATGGAACGTTCCCGCCTACTGGAAGCTGCGCGCGCAGATGCCGTTTGGCTCGAACGAAGCCGGTTTCGGCGACAAGGCTTTCATGGACGACGCCGAGCGCTTCCGCGTGTTTGGCTGATCGAATCCGGGGCCGTGCCGCGCACGCCCCGCATGACCGCGGTATTCAGGCCCGCATTGCCCCACACGGCAATGCGGGCCTTGTCATTGGCGGGCGGGCTGAATGGGCAAGCCGGCAATGCGTCCCGGTGGTATCCGTTTGACCGAGCCCCCATATCGCCTGCAGCGGATGGCGCTATAGTCGACCGATCCCCACCAGTAAGGAGATGTCATGCAGACCAACGAGATCCATCGCGGCCGTCTGATCGATCACATCCAGCTTGTCGTGCGCGATCTGCCGGCCAGTCAGCGCTTCTACCAGGCGGTGTTCGATGCCCTGGAGGTGCCGATGGGCGGCACGGCCGACGACTACTTCTGGGCGGACGAGCTCTTTGTCTCGTCGGCTGACAGCCAGGCCGCGCTGGGCCAGTTGACGGGACGCCACCATCTGGCGTTCCAGGCGCGAGATCAGGCGATGGTCGACGCGTTTTACAAAGCGGCGCTGGCTCATGGCGGCAAGGACAACGGCGCGCCGGGATTCCGCGAATACCATCCCGGCTACTACGGCGCCTTCGTGCTGGATCCGGACGGCAACAACATCGAAGCCGTGTTCCATGGCGAAGCCCGGCGCAGCGCGCCGTCAGTCAAGGTGACGTTCTGACCGGAGCGTGTCCGTGCAACTGCGCCATCTCCGGTACTTCGTCAAGATCGTCGAGGCGGGCAGTTTTTCCCGCGCGGCGGCGCTCATTCCGGTGGCGCAGCCGGCGCTCAGCCAGCAGATCGCGGCATTGGAAGAAGAGCTGGGCGTGACGCTGCTGCATCGCAGTGCGCGGGGCGCGCGTCCCACGGCCGCGGGCGCCGCGCTCTACACGGAAGCCGCATCCATCCTGAGCCGCATGGAGCGCATTCCGCAGATCGTGCGCTCGCTCAGCGGCGACATCCAGGGCGTCGTGCGCATCGGCATGTCGTCGACGCTGGCGTCGTTTCTGGCGGGCGAACTGATGGAAAAATGCCGGGCGGCGCTGCCCAAGATCAGCCTGCGTTTCAGCAGCGATGCCAGCGGCCAGCTGGGCGCCCGCATCCGCGACAGCTCGCTGGATCTGGCGCTGGTGTTCGAGGACGAACCGACCACGGGTTTTGCGCGCCAAGCGCTGTTCCGGCAACGGCTTTTCGTGATCAGCCCGCGCAAGCCCGGGCGCCGGCCGTCCGCCATGCGCTTCGAGCAACTGGCGGACATGCCGCTCATTCTGCCCGCGCATCCCAACATGACACGCAATCTGCTCGACCGGCTGTTTTCCGAGGCCGGCATCGCGCCGCAGGTGGTGGCGGAAACCGAGGTCTTTTCCGGCATGCTGTCGGCGGTGCAGGCGGGCATCGGCCACACCATCCTGCCGCTGGGCGATTTCTCGGGGCAGCCGGGAAACGCGATGGTGTCCGCCGTGCTGATCGAGCCGCCCGTCTATCTGACGGCGGCAGTCATCGCGTCCAGCGACGTGCCGCTGGCGCCGCCCGCCGAGGCGGTGCGCACGCTGCTCAGCGAGTTCGTGATGCAGCAGGTGCAGGAAAAAGGACTGGCCGGCGCGGAGCCGCTGCCTTCCTGACGCGCCGCTAAAGGCCATATCCGCGGCCGATACCCGCATATCGACATAGTATTTTTCCAGCTTCGCCGGCAGGCGCAATCTTCACGCTCATGCAGCAACCGCAATGTCTGCGGCCTGCAGAACTGGAGAGTGATGATGGCAAAGCTGGTTTATCGCGTGGTGTCCGCGTGCGGCGCGTTGGGATATGGATTTCCCCGTGAATCGCTGCAAAAGGCGCTGGAAGGGCGGATCGACGCCGTGATCTCGGATGCGGGATCGATGGACGCCGGCCCCTATTACCTGGGCACGGGAACCGAGTACTTCGAACGCGAGGCCGTGAAGGCGGACTTTCGCCACATGGTCGAGGCGGGCGAACGCATCGAGGGTCCGGTCATCCTGGGAAGCTGCGGCATGGCGGGCGGCAACCGCAACCTGGACTGGATGATCGACGTCGCCAAGGAAGTGTTTGACGAGCTGGGCGTGAAGGACCGCGCGGTGGCTGTCATCCGGTCTGAACTGGACCCGGCCAGCGTGATCCGCGAATTCCGCGCGGATGCGCTTCGGCCCACGGGCGCCGGGCCGGAGCTGGATGCAGCGGCGCTCGAAGAGAGCACCATCGTGGGTCAGATGGGCGTGCATCCGCTCATCACTGCGCTGGAAAGCGGCGCGAAGTACGTGCTGGCAGGCCGCTCGTGCGACATTGCACTGTTCGCGTCCGACATGATCCGCCGCGGTATCGATCCGGGTCTGGCGTACCACGTGGGCCACGTGCTGGAATGCGGCGCGCTGGCCTGCGACCCGGGCTCGCCGTCGGATTGCCTGATTGCCGAAATCTACGACGACGGCACGGCGCTTTTCGTGGCGCCGGACTCGGGACGGCGCTGCACGCCGTATTCCATTGCGGCGCATTCGCTGTACGAGGAAAGCCATCCCCAACTGCAGTTCTATCCCGAAGGCATCCTGGCGATGGAACACACGGAATTCTTCGCGCGCGACGCCCGCACCGCCGGCATCCGCAACAGCCAGTTCGTGCATGCGGGCAAGCCATGGCCGTGGAGCATCAAGCTGGAAGGCGCGCGGCGGCTGGGCAAACGCAAGGTGTCGCTGGTTCATCTGGATCCCGCGGACCTGCCGCGTGTGCCTGGCGACGTGCTGGTCTATGGCCGCAACGGCGTCCAGGCCGTGCCGCTGCGCGAGGGCGAAAAGGAGCTGGGTCTGATCGTGGAAACCTGCGCGGCGACGCCGCAGGCGGCCGAAACGCTCGCCAGCCTGCTGACCCACTATCTGATCCATTACGGTTACGCGGGGCGCAAGGCCACCGCCGGCAACATTGCCTATCCGCTGTCGCCCAATCTGGTGAGCTTCCGGCGCGAGGACGGGCAGTACGGCGCGGTGGTTCCCAGCGGCACGCGCGATCCGGTGTTCCAGGCCAATTACCCGATGATCAAGGACGCAGTCATCACGCTGGTTCAGGCGGAATTTCCGGACGCGCTGCGCGCCGCTACCTGGAAAATCCATGAGGCCGACGCGAGCCATCCGGTCGCGCTTGTGCGCACCATCGACCGCGATCCCCGTGTGCTCGCCGATCGCCATCACGCCGAGCTGCAACGCCTGCTGTCGCTGGCCGCCGCGCGCGACGGCTCGCGGATGGACATGGATGCCGGCGATGCCTACGAATGGACGCTTTACCACCTGCTGCAGAACGAAGACATCATCAAGAACCGCATGTTCCCGATCACCTACTTCCGCGCCAACGGCAAGGCGTGGACGGAAAGCGGATCCGGCCGGCCGCGGTACTACGACATCGGCATCACGGACTACCAGGGCAATCTGGACGACCGCACGCTGTCCCTGATCGCCGACGTGCCGCCTGAAGGCGCGCCCCAACGCGAACAACCGCTGCTCGACATGGCCGTGGTGGTCCGCAGCAAGGACGCGGGCATCAACCGGCTGACGTTCGACATCGTGTTCAACTCGGCCGCCGACTACGAGGCCGCGTTGCGCTCGAACGTGTTCTGCCCGGCCAATGTGGCGCAGGTGCTGGGCGTGGCGACCGAGCGCGTGGTCGGCACGTTCTTCGTGGATAGCTGCAACGCCATCAAGCTGACCATCGACCGTCCGAACATTTCTGCTTCTCCGGATGAGCGCGACGTGTTCGGGGCGCAGCAGCAGGCGGTGATTGAACGCCTGTCGATTCCGCACTATGCGGAGCGGCTGGCGATGGCCTCGGCGCTGTAGCACGCGTTGACGACGCCGCCGATCGCGAACGGGAAGCGCGATCGGCGGCGTGCCGTTGTCGGGTCGTCCCCGGTTTCGTGCCAGAATTGCGGGCTGTTCAACCGCCATCGAACCCGAGAAGAATCCGATGAAACCTGGAATTCCCGCCCTACGGTTGTTGTCCCTGGCTGGCTTGTTCGCCTTGTCCGCGCCCGCGCTTGCCATCGATTGCAAGAAGGCATCCACCGGCGTCGAGAAGCTGATCTGCGCCGACCGCGGCGCGGTGTCCGCCGACGCGGAATTGAATCGCAGCTACAGCGCACTGTTGAAAGCCGCGCCCGATGCCGAGATCCGCACCATGCTGATCGACGGCCAGAAGCGTTGGCTGGCGGCGCGCGACAACGCACTTGAAAGATTGATCGAGTCGCCCGACCTCCTGCCCGACGGCAAGACCCCCGCGCAGGCCGCGCGCAGCCTGATCCAGGCGCGCAGCGCCCAGTTCAAGGAAAAGGCCAAGGGATCTGACACGCCGGTCCTGGTCGCGCGGGCGCTGGATCAGCGCAAGTTCCGGGCGCAGTTCACCGGCGGTCCGTTTGCCGGTTTCGCGTCGTCGTGCGACGTGCTGCCGCCCGACTACAACAACTACTCCTGCTTCGCGACCCGCCATTACCAGCACAATGACCGCGTCTGCTCGGTGGACGAGTACTGGGCCTCCGGCGGCGTCTACACAAAGCGGTACGTGGCCGACGTGGTGAACGGCAAGCCCAAGGTCATCGCGTCGTGCTCGTTCAGCAGCGCCGACGAGGCGTGCGATGACGGCAATGGCAAGACCCACTGGAACCGGTCGCCGGCAGCGCCCGATTTCAGTTATGCCGACAAGCCCCTGCCGAAGATCGACGGCGAAATCTTCGATACCGACGACTACGAATGGGCGCAGGCTTGCCTGGCAAGCCCGGTGTATCCCGCTGCCAAGTAGCGCGTTCAGGCCTGCGCGGCCGTGCGTGGGCCTGACGGGGAAGGTGTCAGACTGTAATCGCGCCCGCGCTGGCCGTGAGGGCCGGACCGCGCCCGCCGGATGAACATTTCCCATGCGGGGCACACGGCGCGCGGACGGTTCGATCACGATGCCCCGGGCTGGTCGGCCGCAAGATTTGGAAACGGACTGCGCCGCGCAGCGGTAATTTCGTCCACGGCACGGACGTAGAATCCCGCTTTTCGTCAATGCCACGCGGCCGTCAGGAACCAATCATGAAAAAAGCCATCCTTCTTGCATCCGTCTGCGCGGCGCTGCTGTCTGCCTGCGCGCCCACGACCTCACCCCGCGAAGGATCGTCCGCCATGCCTGATTCCGCCACCACGTCCGCCGAAGCTCAGGCCGGCCTGAGCGCCTACCATTGGCGCCTGACCGCCGCCACCGATGCCGCGGGCAAGGCCATCGCGGCGCTGCAAAAGGGCGTCGAGCATCAGGTGCGCCTGACCTTCAAGGACGACGGCGTGAACATCCGCGGCGGCTGCAATGCGCAATTCGGCGGGTACACGTACAAGAACGGCGTGCTGACCATCGCGAATCTCGCGTCGACGATGAAGGCCTGCGAACAAAGCCTGATGCAACTCGATGCCGAGATCGCCCAGCGCCTGAAGGGCGATCTGCGCGTGACGATGTCGGGCGACAAGGCCGAGCCGACGCTGGACCTCACGACGCAGGACGGCAGCGTGCTGAAGTTCGTCGGCGAACCCACGCCGGAAACGCTGTACGGCAGCGCGGGCCAGATCATGTTCCTGGAAGTGGCGGCCAAGCGCGCCGAATGCAGCCATCCGATGATTCCGCACTACCAGTGCCTGATGGTGCGCGAACGCAAGTTCAATGACGCGGGCATCGCGCTGCCGGCGCCGGACAAGTGGCAGCCGCTCTACCAGTCGATCGAAGGGTTTGAGCACCAGGAGGGCGTGCGCACGGTGCTGCGCGTCAAGCGTTACGACTGGAAGAACCCGCCCGCCGATGCGCCCTCCAAGGTCTACGTGCTGGACATGGTGGTGGAGCAGGACGCCTCGGGCAAGCGCAAGTAAACGGGGAGGTTCGCGTGGAGGGGCGCGTGGAGGGGCGTTAGCGCGATCCGCGCGGTTATCGCCGTGTTCGCGGTTAGCGCCCTTGGCCCGGTCACCAGGTGACGTAGAACATCGCCTTGGCCAGCACGACGATGGCCAGCATGTGGCAGAACACGCTCAGGTGCAGACGCCCTTGCAGCGCGCCGGTGAGCTTGCGCTGCCTGGCCAGCACCAGCGCGGTCGCCACATGAATCAGCACGCTGATGGCCAGCGCGATCTTGATGGACAGCAGCAGGCCGAACGATGAGGCCAGCGGCGCGGACAGCGCGCCGCGGTGCTGCCACGCCAGCCCCAACCCCGCCAGGTACAACACCACCACCGACCACGGCACCACCGAACGCACGCGCGGCCCGAGCTGGCTGCCCAGCGCCTTGCGCACGTCGGGCGGCAGGCGCCGGTGCACCGGTTCAAGAAACAGCACCTCGAACGTGACAGTGCCGACGAACAGGAAGGCGGCAAGCAGGTGCAGGATGAGCAGCACGGGGTAGAGGGTCATGAGGGCATTCTCCGCCCGCGGATCGCGGCGCGAAATGACAAACATCAAGGGTGCGAGGTCCGGGTTGAGTCCAGCGCATCATCGACGCAAGCAAGCAGCCCGATAAAAAAGCCGGGCCGCGCTCCCTCGCAGGAAGCCGCAGCCCGGCTTGTCCATCCCCGGAACTCAGGTCACTTGCCCGCCGGCTGCAGCGTCAGCGTATCCGACCGCTGGCTATCCACCTTGGCCCGGCTGAACGCCATCGGGAAATACTCGCCCGTCGCCCAGCCCTTGATCAGGTCCTGGTAATGCGGGCTGCGCGGATCCGCCGATTGGCCCGGCACGTTCTGCACGCGCGAGTTGTCCCAGTCGGACACGTCGATCACCTGGCGGTACGACGCACCGCTGGTCACGCGGTAGTCGCTCTTGCGGAACGTCGCGCGATGCACCGTGTCGTTGTCGCCGCCGACCGGATAGCGCGGCGTGCCCCACGCCTTGGCCGTGTCGGGCGGCAGCAGGCTGGCCAGGCTGTGATCGAACTGGATGTGGTGCAGCTTGCCCCACTGCCACTGCTTCGAATCCGGCCCCATCTTCGCGGTGAGCTTCGTGAGGCCGTCGGCCAGCGCCTGCAACAGCAGGGCGTCGCGGCCCTGGTCCGGGCGAGGACCAAAGGCGGCATCGGGCGTGGCCAGCTTTTCCAGTGTCTTGCGGGTGGAAAGCTCGCCGAATGCCGCGCGCCCGTTTGCCGGCACATACAGGTCGGTTACGCGTTTGACGACCTCGGGCAGCCAGAACGCATAGACGGTGGCGGCCCGGGAGTCGGTGGCCATGCGGTAGTCCCAGTCCTTCAGCAGGCTCAGCGCTTCGCCGACCTTCGCGTCCGCCGAGTTCAACGACTTGGCGTAGCCGCCCAGCGTGCGGGCAGGAATCGACAGATTGTCGAACTGAAGTTCCTGCGACTGCTGCACGGTCAGCCCCTTGCCGTCAGCCACCGCCTCGCGGATTCGCTGGATGCGGAAGGGTTCGGCCCAGGTGCGCGCCGACATGTCCTTGTACGGATAGTTGGCGGGCAGGTTGTACTCGTTGGCCGTGGCGACATAGCCTTCGGGCGGATTGAAGACGCGGGGCAGGGCGTTGCCGGGCAGCACGCCGCGCCATTCGAAGTCGCCATTGCCCGGGACGGGCAGCATGCCGGACCAGTCGTTGCGCGGACGGATGGGCGCGATGCTGCCGCCGAACCAGCCGATGTTGCCGTCCACGTCCGCGTAGACCATGTTCTCGCTGGGCGTGTAGTGCTTTTCCATGCCGGCCACGAACTCGTTCCAGTTCTGCGCCTGGTTCAAGCGCAGGCTGGCCAGATAGGCGGCCGTACCCGGGAATTCCAGGTAGGCGGCGCGCAGGGCGTAGGCCTTGCGGCGCACCGGGTCTTCGTGGATGACGGGACCGTGGCGCGTGAACTTCAGGCTGCGCATGGCAGGCGACGCGCCGCGCACCGGAATGCTCTCGTCGATCTGGCGCATCTTTTCCCAGCGGCCCTGGTAGCGGTATTCGCCGGGGTTCGCGGGGTTGGTGTCGTAGACGTACAGGTCTTCCTCGTCGCCAAACGCGAAGATCGTCAGGCCGAACGCGATGCGGTCGTTGTGGCCCATCGACACCCCGGGCAATGCCGGTTCGCCCGCGCCGATCACGTTCCAGCCCGGCGCATTCAGGTGGACCATGTAGCGCAGCGACGGCATCGTGATGGACCGGTGCGGGTCGCCTGCCAGGATGGGCTTGCCGGTGGCGGTGCGTTCGCCGCTCAGCGTCCAGTTGTTGCTTTCGTAGCGCGGCGCCAGCGGATCGAAGGCCGGGTCCAGCGACGCAAGCCGCCCCTCGGACAACGCGCTCGCCAGCTTGGCGCGCTCCTCCGCGGCAAGCGGGCTGCGCGGGAAGTCGCCCGCCTCGAACTTCTGGCCGTCACGCGCCAGCCGGTAGGTGGTCAGCACCGATTTGTTGATCTGGCGCACGTCCAGGCCGGCAGGCACCTGCAGCGCCAACGGCGGCTCGAAGGTGCTCAGCCCCTGCACGTTGTTCAGGCCCAATGCGGCGATCTGCTCGGACATCCGCACTTCCTCGCTGACGTTGCGCGTCAGGCCGTAGATGCGGATCAGGGACGTCTCCGGACTCCAGTAGCCCGGCTCGGTGCCGGTCAGCTTGAACTCCGGCGGAAGCTGGTCGGGATTGGCCTTGACCCAGTTCACGTAGGCATTGATGCCGTTGGCGAATGCGGTGAGGATGGCCTGACCCTCGGGGTGGTAGCTGGCGAATTCCGCCTGCATGTCGCCGCGGTACAGGAAGAGGCGCGCGGCGCGGTCCTGCTCGATGAAGCGCGGGCCGAACTGTTCGGCCATCTTGCCTTCGCCCTGGCGGCGCCACAGATCCAGTTGCCACAGGCGGTCGCGCGCGGCCGAAAAGCCCTGAGCAAAGAACAGGTCCGCCTGGTTCTTGGCGTAGATGTGAGACACGCCGTGCTTGTCCCTGACGATTTCCACGGGCTGCGAGAGCCCAGGCATGGCAATCGTGTCCTTCTTGCCGCCTGGCGAGGCGCAACCCGCCAGCACTGCGATCAGGCCGCTTGCCAGGAATGCGGCGGCCCTGCGCTTGAACGTACGCATAGACTTCTCCTCCGGTTATTGATCTTTTCTCTGCCGGCAGTACGTCAAACGCTGGAAGCCGCGCCGAACGCAACACCATGCAGCGACTAGAACTAAAGCAGAAGCGTGGGGAGAACTGTTTTATTTGATTAGATCTGGCAGGACTTGTAACGCTTCGTTGAAGTCTGACCACTATGGGAAAGCGCACCTGGCTGCCATCACGTCGTTTAAAGCCGCGATCAGGCATGAAATTTTTGGTCACGACATCGCGCTCCGGCCGGTAAACTCGGGCGCCCTGGATATCGCGGGCGCGCTTGCTGTTCGCCGTCCTCACCCATAGCCGTACCTCATGCCGATCTCGGACCTCGCACGCAGCCTGTCCCGCCCCATTCTTGCCGCCGATGACCTGGAGTCGATGGAGCAGTTCTTCAGGCGGCCCGAGGTTGGCGCCTTCCTGACCCATGCCCGCAACCCGGCGAACACGGCTGCGGCCCTGCGGGATTGCGCCGATCTTCTGCCGCAACTGCATCCTTCCCATGCTGCGGCGCTTGCGCTGATGGGCGGATCGCTGGTGGAGGGCGGCGCCGATCCCGCCATTCTGTTTCCCACGCTGCACGCACTGCTGCGCGATTGGCTGCAACGCCTGCGACCGTTCTGCGCGCAGGAAGTCGAAGAGGACGACGAGGAGGTCGAGGAGACCGACCGCCAGGCTTGGACGGACGCGCAGGCCAGGTTGGCAGCGGTGCCGCAGGACGCATTCTGGGAGGTCGAAGCCCTGCAAGCGGCCGTGGACGTGCTGGTGCTGCCGATGATGACCATGCTCTTGCGCCACCGTGGCAATCATCAGGCGTTCATCGCCGACGACGCGCTGATGGCCTTGCTGTATGCCATGACCTCGCTCAACGACAGCCTGCCGTTCGACCAGCTGCATTTCCTGTGGCTGGCATCGCGCGTCAGCTACGAAGACGAACTGGTGGTCGTGCTGCCGGCGTCCGGAACGGGTTTCATCGCCGAGGCCCACGCCATCAACAACACCTTCCACGCCCTCACGCTGCTGCAGATCCTGATCGGCGAACACGCGCAGGCGCTGCGCGTGCAGCGGGACATCGCCTCGCGCACGCCGGACATGGATGGCGACACGGCCGACTTCCAGTGGTTGCAGGCCGGCGCGTATGCCGGAGGCGAGCTGAAGAACATGCTGAAGTGGGCATGGGGCGAAGCCGCGCTGCGCGACCATCCGTCCCGCCACGGAAAGCGCGTGCTGATCGCGTTGGAAACGGACGAGGGCACCAAGCGCAACTGGTCGGGTTTCAACGGTGCGATCCACGAGGCGCAGAAGCCGTCGATGACGTTCAAGCGCTATCTGACGCCGGAGGAAGTGGCGTCGTACCTGGCGTGAGCCGGCGCAGGTTCAGCTGCGCCCGAACAACCCGTCCACGCTGTCCTGCAGGTCGAAGACGTCCGACACGGCATACAAGCCCACCGGCTTGCCCAGTCGGCTGGTGTCCGGCGGCGTTTCCACGCAGGCCTTTAATTTCGCCTCGTTGGCGCGCACGACGATGGCATAGCGGTTTGCCAGCCAGGTCTCGTCGTTAAAGCCCATGACCTGCCGGCCCAGCGCCTTGGCCGCGCCGGGATTGGGCGCCTTGAACACGAGCGCGCGTGTCGCCTCGTCGCCAAAGAGCCGGGCCTTCTCGGCCATCATGTAGTGTTCCGCGGTGGGGTAGCGCTGGCCTTCGATCTCGAAGGGCGCGCCGTACCACTGGCTGAAGCACGAGGCCGTGATGCCGTGCTTGCCGGGCTGGTGGCCCCAGAAATTGACGAACTTGAGTTTGGCGCCCGCGTTGTAGCGGCGGCGCAGGTCTTCGATGTAGCGGGTGTCGGTCATGCCGGAAGGCGGGGTCCGGATAGGGAAGAGGCTGGAGGATAAAGGGGGATGGTATCCCGCTCGTTACCAGATGCAAGCCGATCCGCCGATTATTTGCCAAATGGCGTCGCGCGGCGGGGCTGGCAGCCCCGTTGCCGCGCGAGGTCATCGTGTTGCAGACATCACCACCTGCGCTCCGACCCGCTTGTGGGCTGCGCTGCCGACTGGCCCATGCCGCCGGTCCGGACGGTGGATTCGTATTTCTTGTAGTCCTCGATGTACGTGGGCGAGTTGACGTTCGGGCTTTCCTCGCCAGCCCATTGTTCTTCCAGCCCGGCTTCGCGCCATGCGGCCAGGTCGCGTTCGACGTCGGCCCGGGTGGGCGTGAAGTCCGAGGAAGGCGCCGCGGTGGCCGGCGCGGTTGAGGCGGATTGCGCACCCGCGGGGCTGGACAGCAGGGCAAATGCCGCCAGCGCAGCGGGGATAAGGGCGCGGAATGGCAGGACAGGGTTCATGAAGGGCTCCTTGGGGTGCGTGGGGGCGCAGCGTTGGGACCGGTGCCGTTCGGGGCGCGCGCGATAGCGCTACGCGGCCGAGGGCAGCTGCGGGACCGGATGGGCGGAGTCATGGTCCGGCGGGCTCAGGCGCCGGTTTGCGGGCCTGCAGATCGCGAGCGCAGACGGGGTGGTGACCCGACAGGCGCTTGGAGGCCCGGGTCTCATGCCTTCGTGCTCATCGTAGGGCCGCATGGGTGCAGGTCGCATACCCAAATCTGAGTACACCAAGCGGCGCACAGGCCTACAACAACGACGCTAGGCGGACCAGTTCGGATTGGCGGCTGCACTCCATCTTGGTCAGCAAAGACGCCACCTGCTTGCGCACCGTCAGGACCGAGGCGTGGCGCAGCGTGGCCACTTCCTCGACGCTGTGACCGGCGGCCAGTCCGGCCAGCACCGCGGCTTCGGCATGCGTGATGGAGAACACCGATTGGAGCTTGGTGACGTCCGGCATCGCGAACGCGCTCTTCTTGCGCATTCGCATCAGCAGCATCCGGCCGCCGATGAGGCTGAGCGCGGGCGGCGCGGCGCTGATGTCGACCCAGAACAGCTCGCCCCAACCCGAGGCCGTGGCCATCGACCGCATCTGGCCGTCACGCGCCACGGCGGCACAGTGCGCATCCAACAGCCGCTGCACCTTGGCGTCCGCATGGCGCAGCCGGCGGCCATGCAGCGTCCAGCCGTTGACGTCGTCCAGAAAACCCACGGCCAGCGGCGACAGTTTGTCGACGATGCAATCCACGCTGATCAGCAACACGGCTTCGTTGACATCGGAAAACGCGCTTTCCAGCGACTTCCATCCGATCGCGCGGTTGCGCTCGCGTTGCGACAAGTGGTGGCGCAGCGCGCGGAAATAGCGGGCGTAGTCGCCGGATTGCAGCCGGTCGCTGGCCTTCGCGTCGATGGACGACCGCTGAAAGCCGATCGCGGCGTGCAGCACGGTGTTCGATTCGATGATGAGCGACAGCACCTGCGCCATGCGATGCCGGGCCATGAAGTCCGCATAGAACTCGGTGCGCTGCAACTGCGCGGGTTCGTACATCCGCGTGGTGTCCAGCCAGGTGCCGGCGGGGGCATTGCGCCCCTCCTGCTCAACGATGTCGCAGTTGCAGTAGTGCTCCTGGTAATCCGAGATGCACGCGTCGGCAAAGCCGATGGCGGTCAGGGTCAGCAGCTTGTTCCTGGCGTCGAACACGATAAGCGCGCCGCTGTCGGCCCCGACAAGATCGCGGGCGGTGCCCAGGATGTCGCGCCACGGCGGTTCGGGGTCGGTCAGGTGGTCGACGGCCTCGACGGCGCGGCGCAATGCGATTCGATGATCGGGCATGGCGAGCCTCCAACTCTGGTTCAAACGTAATCGCTGCTACGTGTCACAGATGGTGGTAGGTGGCGCCGGCCGGCAAGACATGGCGGCGCACCGCTGCTGCGGATCAAAGCGGAGAGCGCGTCGCAGAGAGCGTACAGGGATAGCGGCGGGCCCAGCGCAGATTATCGTCGCAAATTTGCGGGCGATGATGATTTTGCTGTGCTTTCCCGCAAGGAAAATGGCGTGTTGATGCGGCGATACCAGGAAAATTCAACTGGCGCTAAACCCCTGCATATCGCCGCGTGACACCGGCGCGCTTATTGCGCCAGCAGTTGCAGCAGCAGCGCCTTTTTCAGTTCGTCCGCCTTGCGCGCCAGTGCCGCCAGCTTCTTGTCGGATCCGAACAGTCGTTCGCGCACATGCGCCCTCAGGTGCTCGGGCAGTGCGGCCAGTGCGTCAGCCAGCAGCGCAAGCAATGGCGCATCTTCAATCGTGAACCCCGCGGGCGGTTTGAAGCCGTCGGTGCAGACGCACAGGCATGCCACGACGGTGGCAAGGGTCTGCGGCGTCAGCCCATGCTGTTCGAGAAACACGGTGGTGTAGCGGTCCTGTACTGACTGATGTTCGTCGTCCACCAGATCCATGTAGTGGCGCAGCAGCGCAAAGTGGCCGGCGTCGGCCAGACCCAGCGCAAACGTCGCATACGTGCCGGACAGGCAGGCCTTTTCGGCCTCCGCATCCGAATACCATTCGTAGGGCTGGATGGCGGCGTGCGCATAGCACGCCAGCGCATCGTGCGCCTCGGGATGCTGCGCGGCGTTGGCAAAAAAGCGATGCGTGTCGGACTTGGCCAGGCCCTTGATGGGCAGGTAGTGGCGCGCACGGCTTTTCAGTTCGATGCGGTAGCCGGCCGGAAAGCCCGCGCGCAACAGGCTGGCGAGGAAGTCCAGCGCCAGGCAGTAGGCCGCCGGCGATTCCTGCCGGATCGCAATGGACACGGTGGCCAGTACGTCGTTGGCGGCGCAGGTGACGGTGTCGGTCGCCAGGCGCGTGCAATCGGCGGGAATGGCGCCGCTGCCGCTGGCCAGCAGGGTTTCGGCGCGCGCGCTGCCGACATCGCGCGCCAGTTCCAGAAAGGTCAGGCCGAGCGGCCGCGCATAGCCGGGTTCAAAGCGCAGGATCAGCGTTGCTGCATACAGCAGCAGGTCGATGCCGCGGTCGTTGGCATCCAGCGTTGCGCCGGGCTTGAGCGTGTAGGTGTTCGTGCGGAAGGCGTTCTGCGACACGTCGAAATAGCGCGGCAGATACTGTTCCTCGGACCAGCGGCGCAGCGCGTGGATGATGGAGCCCCGCTGCTCGGCCAGCGAATCCTGGCCCGCGTTCAGCGCCAGCACGCGCGTGAAGACGGCAATCAGCCAGGGGTAATCGAACTTGGGAAACAGGCGTTCGTCCAGCAGATGGCGGCACAGCAGGCTGATGTGCAGGCGGCCGGTGGGTTGGGCGCCGTTCAGCACTTCCTGGTCTACGTATTGCGCGACGCGTTCGCGCAGGCCTTGCTGCTTGGCCTCGTCGGTGTGGTCCACCAGCGTCAGGCGCAGCCGGCCCTCGGTGGTGGGGAACTGCGCGCGAAAGCGGAAGTGGTGGTCCAGGTGCGGTTTGCCGGCAAGCCGGGCGATGCGTTCAAGCACGGCCTCGCGCAGCACGGGCGCCAGCGATTCGTGGACTTCAGCGGGACTGAGCGGGCCGTTACGGCCTTCGGCGCGCAGGCCGTCTTCGTCGTCGGGCTCCCAGCTGGGCATGACGTCGAACATGATGCGCGAGGGCTCGTACTCCAGCAGGATCTCGCTGTGGATGCCGGCCTGCAGCGGTGTGCGGGCCACGATCGCGTCGATGTCGTCGCGCGCTTCCAGCTTGTCGAACCAGCCATGGATGGCGGCAAGCGTTTCATCCTGGATCTGCTGGGCGGTCTTGTGATGCAGGCCAATGGCGCGGGACTCGTGGGACATCGTGATTCGTGAGGGTGGCAACAGGTGCGCCGAATGCTACACGATGAGGCGCCGCGCCCGCGTCAGTGCCGGGACGCGAAATCGCCGATGGCGGCCGCGGGCGACAGCGCAAACGACGCCTTCATATCGCGCACTTCCTCCACAGGCGTGCGGCCAAAGAATCGCTTGAACTCGCGGCTGAATTGCGATGCGCTTTCGTAGCCGACGCGGGCCGAGGCCGACGCGGCGGTCAGGCCGTCGCGGATCATCATGAGGCGCGCCTGATGCAGCCGCGTGGACTTGATGTACTGAATGGGCGAGGTCTGCGTCACCGCCTTGAAATTGACGTGAAACGCGGGGACGCTCATGCCGGCCTCCTGCGCCAGGTGCGTCACGTCCAGCGGCTGGGAATAGTCGGTATGGATGCGGCGCAGCGCGCGGGCCACGCGGCCGAAGCGGCCCGGATGCGCGAGGGCGGCGCGCAGGGCGCCGCCTTGCTCGCCGCTCAGGACGCGAAAGCAGATTTCGCGCACCAGCGCCGGGCCGAGGATTTCGGCATCGAGCGGATGGCACAGCGCGCGCAAGAGGCGCACGGTGGCGTCGGCCAGCTCATGGGACAGCGGGGTCGAGGCGATGCCGAGCGGCGCGTCGCCGTTGAGGGCGCCCGCTGCGGCTTCGGAACCTTCGCCCGATCGGTTGTCGATCGCCACCACCAGATCGGCCACGGTCGCCAGATTCATCCGGATGGACACCGCGAGCATGGGCTCTTCCTTGCTGGCCTGAGTCTCCGTGGAAAAGGGCAGGGGCACGGACAGCACCAGAAAGTGCTGCGCGTCGTAGACGTAGGTTTCGTCTCCCAGAAAGCCGAGCTTGCGGCCTTGGCACACGATGACGATGCCGGGCTCGTAAAGCACCGGCGTTCGGCCCAGCGGCCGGTCCGAGCGCATGAAGCGTACGCCGTCCAGCGCGGACAGGCTGTAGCCCTCGTTGGGCGCCAGGCGATCGATGAGGGCAATCATTTCGCGCGACAGCGGATTGGACGGCAGCGTCATGGGGCATCCGTGGTTCGGTTCCGGTGGGGGACATTCTACCGGCGCCCATCGGGGCGGAACAGGGTGCGCAATAGGAATGGGCAAGGGTGCGATAGACGCAGGTATTCGCGCGCGGCGCCGCAATCCTTAGCATTTCAGTCACGTCAACGACTTGGAGAAATGACCATGACTGCAGCACAGAACCGGCAATCCAAAGTGGTGCTGATCACCGGCGCCAGCAGCGGCATCGGCGAGGCCACGGCGCGGCTGCTGGCCGCGCAGGGCCACCGCGTGTACGTCGGGGCGCGCCGCACGGACCGGCTGGAAACACTGGTGCAAGAGATTCGGGCAAACGGCGGTACGGCAGCGTTTCGCGCGCTGGACGTCACGTCGGCCGAGGACATGCGGGACTTCGTGCGCGGCGCCGAGGCGGCCTACGGGCAGGTGGACGTGATCGTCAACAACGCGGGCGTGATGCCGCTGTCGCCGCTGAATTCTCTGAAGGTGGAAGAGTGGGACCGGATGATCGACGTGAACATCCGCGGCGTGCTGCACGGCATCGCCGCCGTGTTGCCGGGCATGGAGCGCCAGGGACACGGACAGGTGATCAACGTGTCTTCCATCGGCGGGCTCGCCGTGTCGCCGACGGCGGCGGTGTACTGCGCGACCAAGTTTGCGGTGCGCGCGATCTCGGACGGCTTGCGCCAGGAGACCAACAAGATTCGCGTGACGGTGGTCTGCCCCGGCGTCGTTGAATCGGAGCTGGCCGACACGATTACCGACGACACCGCGCGCGTGGCGATGCAGTCGTTCCGCCGCGTTGCTCTGCACCCGGACGCCATCGCCCGCGCCATTGCCTACGCCATCGAACAGCCTGACGACGTGGACGTCAGCGAAGTGGTGGTGCGCCCGACGGCCAGCCCGCATTGAACCTGCAACCATAAGGAATCGAACCATGATGGCAACGACTATTTCTGACCAACCCTTTTCCGGCCAGACGGCCATCGTGACCGGCGCCGCCAGCGGCATCGGCCTGGCCACCCTGGAACTCCTGCATGCGCAGGGCGCCCGCGTCGTGGCGGTGGACCGGGACGAGGCCGTGCGCGCGCTGGCGCGGCCCGGCGTAGAGCCCCTGGTGGCCGATATTTCGCGGGAAGACAGCGCCGAAAAGGCGGTCAAGACCACGATGGACTGCTTCGGCAGGCTGGACATCCTGGTGAACAACGCGGGCGTCATCATCAACAAGCCGGTGATCGACATGACGCTGGACGACTGGGAAGGCATTCTTGCCGTGAACGCCACGGGCGCCTTCCTGTTTTCCCGTGAAGCGATGCGCGTGATGGTACCGGCGGGCCGTGGCGCGATCGTCAACGTCGGCTCGTACGCCTGCTACCAGGCCTTTCCGACCATCGCGGCCTACGCGGCTTCCAAAGGCGCGCTGGCGCAGCTGACGCGCGCGTTGTCGCTGGAGGCCATCGAGCACGGTATCCGTGTGAACGCCGTGGGGTCGGGCGACGTGGTCACCAACATTACCAACCACATCCATGAGGACGGTCCCGGCTTCCTGGCCGAGCACGGCAAGAACGCGCCGATCCGGCGGGCGGCCGAGCCGCGCGAGATCGCGGAGGTGATTGCGTTCCTGGCATCCGACAAAGCCAGCTACATCGTGGGCGCGGTGGTGATGGCCGACGGCGGCATGAGCGTGGCGCTGCGCTAGGCGCAATGCGTGTGCGGGGTCAGCGCGGCGGAAAGATCGCCGCGCGCCACAGGTCCAGGAAGTGGCGCTTTTTCAGCGGGTCCAGATACACCAGCAGGCCGACGCCCAATGCCACGGGCCGCACGCCGGCTGCGGGCACGACCGATGCGCTCACCGGCCGCATGCCGGACTCGCGTGCCAGCGCATCCTGCCCGCGCGCCGACAGCAGATAGTCCAGGAACAGCGCGCCCAGGTCGCCGCGCGGCGCCTGCTTCGGAATGATGGCCGAGCGAGACAGCATCAGCGTGTAGTCCTGCGGGTAGATGATGGCGAGCGGCGCGCCGTTGTCGATGCGGTGCCGGGTATAGGACTCCAGCAGGTTGTAGGCCAGCGTGACGTCGCCGCTTTCCAGCTTGTCCAGCGCGTGTTCGGTGGACTCGTGGATGGACACGCCGTTGCGGCCGAAGGCGCCAAGCAGCGCGCCCGCCATGCTGTCCAGCCGCGTGTCCTGCGTAGCCGCCAGATAGCCGATGCCGCTGCCCTGCACGTCGTAGGTGGAGATGCGGCCGGCGAGCGGCTGGTCGGGTGCCTGCAGCAGCGACAGCAGTTCGCGGCGGGTGTGCGGCACGCGCGCGGCATCGAGCTTGCGCGTGTTGTAGACCATCACGATGGGGTCGGTGCCGATGCTGAAGACCTCATCGCGCCAGTTGGCCCAGCCGGGCAGGGCGCGCGTCTGCGGCGATATGTGCACGCGCGCGTAGCCGTCGTTGACCAGCTTGGTTTGCAGGTCCATGGCGCTGCTGATGACGATGTCCGGCCCTGACGGGACGCCGGGCGCCGTGGCAGCGCGGGCCACGGTGTCGCTGTAGAGATCCTGCGTCGACAGCTCGGTGTATTCCAGCCGGACAGATGGGTTCAACCTGCTGAAGTCTTCCAGCACGCCGCGAAACACCTGCACGCTGTTGGACGCGTGCACGACCAGCACGTTGCTGCTGTCGGCCGGTCCCAGCGTGAGGCCGCTGCCGCTCATTTCGGCGGCGTGGCTGATCGCGGACAGCGTCAGCGCGGCGATTGCGGCCAGGCCGCGCAGGATGGAGCGGGCGTCACGCATGATCGGCTTTCGCGGGCAAAGCGGTTGCGGGCAACGTGATGACGGCGTCCAGCCCGCCGCCCACGCGGTTGCTCAGGCTGAGCGTGCCGCCGTGGATGTCGACGACGCGCTTGATGATGGACAGACCCAGGCCGGCGCCTGGCGAGCGGGGATTGGGGCCGCGCGCAAACCGTTCGAAGGCCGTGTTGGCCAGGGCCGGCGGAATCCCCGGCCCCTGATCGGACACCGTGACGCGCCAGCCGCCGTCGTGCGGATCCAGCCGCACGTCGATGTGGCCGTCGTCATTGGCGCCGTGCCGCAAGGCGTTGTCGATGAGGTTCTTGAAGGCCTCGCGCAGCATCAGGTTGTCGCCCATGACGCGCGGCGGATTGCCGCCGTTGGCGGACGGCAGATGCAGCCGGACATCAGGCTGCGGGTCCGCCTGCGGGACGGTGTCGTACACGGCCTGGCTCAGCAGCTCGGCCACGTCGACGGGCTGGAACTGCCGGACGTTGCTGCGATGGATGACGCTGGCGTCGCTGAGCAGCTGGTTGACCAGGCGCGACAGCTTTTCGGCGTTGCGCAGCACGGCCAGCAGGCTGCGCCGCTGCTCGGCCGGATCGTCCTCGTCCAGTGCAAGCTCCATCTGCGCGTGCAGCGCGGCCAGCGGGGTGCGCAGCTGGTGCGCGGCCTCGGCGATGAACAGGCGCAGGGTGTCCAGGTTTTCCGACAGCCGGCCCATGAAGCCATCCAGCGAGTGCACCAGCATGTCCAGTTCCTCGGGCACCGGCGCAGCGATGGGATGCAGGTCCGATGCGGTGCGGCCGGCCAGTTCGCGCTCGACCCGCTGGATGGGCGACAGCGACCGCTGCAATCCCCAATACGCCAGCGCCAGCGCGGCGGCGGTAAAACCGATCAACGCCAGCGTGCCTTGCCACAGGATGCGGTCGGCCAGCGCGTTGCGCGCCTCGCGCGTCTGGGCGACCTGGATGATCGCGGTCTCGGTCTCTTGCGGGCCGGCCACCTTGCGTTCCATCCAGGCGACGCGCACCGGTTCGCCCTGGTATTCGGTTGCATAGAGCTGCGGCGTGCTGGCGTCGGCGTTGCCGCGCGCGGGCGGCGCGGGCAGGTCACGGTACCCCGAGATAAGCGTCCCGCGCGCCGAGGCCACCCGGTAGAACACGCGGTCGCGCGGCGCCTGTTCCAGCAGCGCAAGCGCCGCGTAGGGCATGTCCATCTGCCACTCTCCCTGCACGAGCTGCAGGCTGTCGGCCATGGACAGTACGGACGCGCGCAGCAGCTGGTCGTACGTGGTGTCGGCGGTCTGGTGCGCATAGCCGCGCACCAGCAGGTAGATCGCGCCCAGTCCCACCGCGAACAGCGCGCCGAGCACGGTCAGCAGCCGGCGGCGCACGGAAATGCGGCGAGGCTGCTCGGAACGCGGCAGGTTCATGGCGTGGCGGGCCGCTACGGAAGCGGCGGGGCCGAGGACTCGCCGTCCGCGCCGTCGGCCGCCGTCAGCAGGTAGCCGGTGCCGCGCTGCGTCTCGATGCGCAGCGGCGAGCCTTCCAGCTTGCGGCGCAGCCGGGCGATGTAGACCTCGATGGCGTTGGGCGCGGCGTCGTCGTCAAACGCGAACAGCTTGTTTGCGATCTCCGACTTGCTGACGGCGCGGTTCATGCCGGCCAGCAAAATCTCAAGCAGGCTGAATTCACGCTTGGGCAGGTCGATGCGCCGGCCGGCCAGCGTGACCTGCCGCGCCGCGCTGTCGATGACCAGGTCGCCAAACCGCAGGATGCCGGTGGCTTGCGGGCTGGGACGGCGCAGCAGCGCGCGGCAGCGGGCTTCCAGTTCACGGAAATCGAAGGGCTTGGCCAGGTAGTCGTCCGCGCCGGTATCCAGGGCGTGCACGCGGTCTTCGATGTCGATGCGCGCGGTCAGCGCCAGGACGGGCGTCTTGCTGCCGCGATCGCGCAGCCGGTGCAGGATGTCAAAGCCCGACATGCGCGGCAGGCCGATGTCCAGGATGACGAGATCGAAGGTCTCGTACTGCAGCACGCCGTCGGCGTTCAGGCCATCGTTCTGGCTGTCGACGGCATGGCCGAGACGGCGCAACCGGCGCACGAGTGCGTCGGACAAATCCTCATCGTCTTCGATTACCAAAATGCGCATGCGGCGATTGTCGCATAGCAAGTTGACCCCCTCGCGGCCAACAAAAACGACAGGTTCCAGACAGCTTTTCTTCCTAGTCTTGCGTACCCGCTTCCCCAGCCGGAGGCAGGCACACATAACAACGACTAGCTGGAGATAACCCTCATGCTTCTGACCCTGCTTGGCTTCGGCATGGTGATCACGTTCATGACGCTGATCATGACCAAGCGCCTGTCGCCGCTTGTCGCCCTCATCCTTGTCCCCATTATCTTTGCGCTGCTCGGCGGTTTTGGCGCGGGCATCGACAAGATGATGCTGGACGGCATCCGCAAGATCGCGCCGACCGGCGTGATGCTGATGTTCGCCATCCTGTATTTCGGCGTGATGATCGATGCGGGCCTGTTCGACCCCATCGTCGGCCGCATCCTGCGCGCGGTGAAGGGCGATCCGCTGAAGATCGTGGTGGGCACGACCGTGCTGGCGCTGGTGATCTCGCTGGACGGCGACGGTTCCACTACCTACATGATCGTGGTGGCGTCGATGCTGCCGCTGTACCGCCGCCTGAAGATGAACGCGCTGTCCATGACCTGCCTGGCGATGCTGGCCAGCGGCGTCATGAATCTGACGCCGTGGGGCGGACCCACGGCGCGGGCCGCCAGCGCCCTGCACGTGGACGCGGGCGACATCTTCGTGCCGCTGGTGCCGGTGATGGGCGTGTCCATCGTGGCGATCCTGATCCTGGCGTTCTTCCTGGGCCTGCGCGAGCGCCGCCGCCTGGGCGTGCTGGCGCTGCCGGAGGGCGCGTCGCTGCATGCCGGCTACGACGAAGATGGTCCGAAGAACCTGCCCGAGATCGAGGTCGACCACGACCTGCGCCGTCCCAAGTTGCTGTGGGTGAACGCCGGCCTGACGCTGGCGCTGATGGTGAGCCTGGTGCTGGGCGTGCTGCCGCTGCCCGTGCTGTTCATGATCGCCTTCGCGATTGCGCTGATCATCAATTATCCGAACCTAGCCGAGCAGCGCCGCCGCGTGGCGCAGCATGCCGGCAACGTGCTGTCGGTGGTGTCGCTGATCTTCGCGGCGGGCATCTTCACCGGCATCCTGTCCGGCACCGGCATGGTCGAAGCCATGTCGCGCAGCCTGCTCGCCGTCATTCCCGACGCGCTGGGACCGTATCTGGCGGGCATCACCGCGCTGGTCAGCCTGCCGTTCACATTCTTCATGTCGAACGACGCCTTCTACTTCGGCGTGCTGCCCATCCTGAGCGAAGCCGCGCAAGGCTACGGCATCACGCCCGTCGAGATGGCGCGCGCCTCGCTGATCGGCCAGCCGGTCCATCTGCTCAGCCCGCTCGTGCCGTCCACCTACTTGCTCGTCGGCCTGGCCGGCGTGGAGTTCGGCGACCACCAGCGTTATGCGCTGAAGTGGGCCACGATGGTCTGCATGGTGATGCTGGCGGCCGCCCTGGCGTTCGGCCTGTTCCCCCTGGTGGGCGCGGCCGCCTGATTCCCCGCGGCGCCAGCCGCATGACTTTGAAAGGAAGCACCATGGCTTTGCGCATCGCTTACGTCACCAGCGGCATGGGACACACCGGCACCGCGATCTGCCAGGCGCTGCATCGCGCCGGCCATCGCGTGGTCGCCGGCTGCGGTCCGCGCTCGTCCCGCAAGGACCACTGGTTGAAGGAACAGAAGTCGCTGGGTTACGACTTCATCGCCTCGGAAGGCGACGCCACCGACTGGGCGTCGACCGAGGCGGCCTTTGCCAAGGTCCGGCGCGAGGTCGGCCAGATCGACGTGCTGGTCAACAACGCCGGTTCGATGCTGGACATGCGTTTTCGGCAGATGAGCCACGCCGACTGGTCGGCCGTCCTGCGCAGCAATCTGGATACGCTCTTCAACAGCACCAAGCAGGTCGTCGACAGCATGGCGGACCGCGGCTGGGGGCGCATCATCAACATCGGATCGGTGGCAGCCGAGAAAGGCCAGATCGGCCAGATCAACTTTGCGACCGCCAAGGGTGCAGTCATTGGTTTCACGCGCTCGCTCGCGCAGGAAGTGGCGGCGCGCGGCGTGACGGTGAACCTGGTGTCGCCGGGCTTCATCGCCGACGACACGGTCCGCGCGTTCCCGCCGGCGCTGCTGGACCGCATCGTGGAAAGCGTGCCCGTGGGCAGGCTGGGCACCGCGCAGGACCTGGCCGGGTTGTGCGTGTGGCTGGCCTCGGACGAAGCTGCGTTTGTCACCGGCGCCAATTACGCCATCAATGGCGGCGTGTACATGAGCTGATTTCCGGGACAGCGGGAGGCCGCCAGCGGCCGCTCGCGCCCGGCATTGTTTACGTCATTGCCGCGCAGGTCGTCCGCACTTCAGTTCGTCACCACCTCAGTTCGCCAGCTTCACCGCGCCGCTGTCGATCAGGGCCTTCCATTTGGCGTTGTCCGCCTGGATGAATTTCAGCAGGTCTTCCCGCGACCCGCCGCCGGCCAGCATGCCGGCGTTGTCGACCGCCGCCTTGAACGCGGGCGTGGCGACGGCGGCGCGCAGCGCGGCGTTGATGGGTTCAAGCTGGTCGCTCGTGATGGCATTGCTGGCCGCCACCGAAAACCATTGCGTCGCGGCGTAGCCTTTGAACCCTGATTCCTCCACTGTGGGCACGTCGGGCAGGCTGTCCAGGCGATAGGGCGTGGTCACGGCGTAAGCCTTCAGTGCGCCGGACTTGATCTGCGGCATGACCGGCGCGGATCCCAGGATGGCGAGCGGAATCTGTCCGCCGGCAACGTCGGCCACCGCCTGGCCGCCGCCCTTGTAGGGCACGTGCACGATGCGGGTGCCGGCGTATTGGTTCAGCAACTCGCCCGCCAGATTCTGCGAGGTGCCGTTGCCCGAGCTGCCATAGCTCCAGGCTTCGGGTTGGCGGCGGGCATCGGCCAGCACGTCCTGCAGGCTGTTCTTGGCGTTGCGGGCAGGGCCCACGATGACCATGGGGCCCTGGGCCATCAGCATCACGGGGGCCAGCTCGCGGCCGATGTCGGGTTGCGGCGTCGGGTAGATGAGCGGTCCCGGCACGGTGAGCAGATAGCCGTCGGCGGCCTTGCTGCGCGCGACCAGTTGAAGCGCGATCGCACCCGAGGCCCCGGGACGGTTCTCCACGATGACGTTCAGGCCGGTCTGGCGCGCCAGCTCCTGCGCCGCGATGCGGGTCAGCACGTCCGCCGTGCCGCCGGGCACGAAGCCCACCACCCACGTGATCTGTTTGGCCGGCCATTGAGAATTGCTGTCGGCCGCCGTGGCGGCCGCGGCGGGCATGGCGATGCTTAGAAGCATCGCGCAGCATTGGATAGCGAATTTCATGTTTTCCCCTTGATTTCTGCTATCGGTGATTCGTCTTTCGCTCAGCCGGGATCCCGCTTGCCGGGCGGCGTGTTCGGATGTTCGGCGCACGACTGGTTGAACGCCTGCACCATTTTCAGGATGGGGCCGAGCACCCACGTATTGAAGATGAGAATGTCGCTCTCCTCCTTGGGGTCCTGTAGCAGATTGAACAGGTACGGGGATTCCAGTTTGCCCTTGCCCTCGTTGACCTCGGGCTCCCAGTAGAAATGCAGCTTCCAGTCGCGCCATTTCACGGCGCGCAGGTCGCCCTTGATGTAGAACAGGAATCCCTCGCGCAGGGATTTCGGGCTGGCTCCGGTAAAGAAGTCGGTCTGGTCGATGCCGTCGATGGGCCGGTCCCGCGGAACGTCGGCGCCGCCGATGCGGGACAGCGTCGTGTACAGATCGGTCACGTGGACCATCTCGTTGGACACCTGACCCGGCTGTACGCGGCCGGGCCAGCGGATGATGAAGGGCACGCGCAGGCTGCCTTCCATGGCGGTATGGTAGGTGCCGCTCCAGGGGCCCGCCGTGCCGCGGTACGGCTTGCGGTATTCGGGGCCGTTGTCGCTGCAGAAGATGAACACGGTGTCCTCGCGCAGGTTCAGCTCGTCTACGGCCTGCACGATCTGGCCGACGCGATGGTCCATTTCGACCATGGAGTCCGCGAAGTCGCCCGCGCCCGTGCGTCCGGCAAAGTCGGGGTGCGGCAGGGTGGGAAAGTGCAGATGCACCAGCGGCAGATACAGGAAGAACGGGCGCGCCGCCTCGGCATGCTTGCGCATGAATCCGATGGACCGGTCCACCAGTTCGGCGTCGATGCCGCGCCGCGTATCCAGATCGTAGACCTTGACGTTCTCCGACGGCCCGCCGGCTTCGCCTTGCATGATGTGCGGAATGTCCGCCACCGTGGGATCGAAGCCGATCGACGACGTGAACTGGCTTTCGTCGGTGGTGCGCGGGATGCCGTACCACTCGTCAAAACCCCGGTCGCTGGGATAGCGGCCGGGGATGTCGCCCAGATGCCATTTGCCGAAATGCGCGGTGGCGTAGCCCTGGCCCGACAGTTGTTGCGCCAGCGTGATCTCGTCGCGCGCAAGCCCTTGCGGCAGGCCGGGCGGCACGGATTGCAGGCAGCCCGTCCGGATGGGGTGACGCCCGCTCATCAGCGCCGAGCGCGTGGGCACGCAGTCGCTTTCCACGTTGAAGTTCTGCAGCAGCAGGCCCTCGGTGGCCAGGCGGTCGATGTTCGGGGTGGGTGCACCGCGCAGGGCGCCGCCGCCGTAACAGCCAAGTTCTCCCCATCCCAGATTGTCGGCCACGATCAAGACGATGTTCGGCTTGTGTTCCATTGTGCTCTCGACTCGGTGAATGCTTCGGGTTGATCCCAGGATTCTAGGAGGGCGAGGCCGCCGTTATATTCCCGAAAGGACGTAAATGAATGAACTTCGGTTATGAATCTGTCGCTGCGGGATATTGAATATTTCCTCGCCGCCGTCGAGTACGGCAACCTGGAACGCGCCGCGGCGTCGTTCGGCGTGAGCCAGCCGGCATTGTCGAAATCGCTGCAGCGGCTGGAGGCCGATACGGGGCTGGCGTTGCTGGACCGCAGCGGCCGTGGGCTGCGCCTGACGTCCGCCGGGCTGGTGTTCCTGGAGCATGCCAAACGGCTTTGGGCCGAGTACCGGGACGCCATGCGCCACGCCGCGGAATTGCGTGTGGGCCAGGCGGGATTGCTGCGCGTGGGGGTAACGGGCGCGACCGTCGACAGCGTGGCGATGCCCGCGATGCGGCACCTGCTGCCGCGCCGACCGGCGCTGCGGGTGCAATTGACGCAGGGGTTATCGGATGACCTGAACGAGCAGGTCGCCAGCGGCAAGCTGGACCTGGCCGTGACGCCCATCTATGCGGACGTGCCTTCGACCCTGCACCATGAACCGATCATGGAAGACCGCCTTTGCGTGGCGGCCAGCCGCCACCATCCGCTGGCCACGCGCCGCAAACTGGCGTTGCGCGATCTGGCGGACCTGCGGTGGATTCTGCCCAAGCCTTCCTCGATTGCCCGCAAGGCCCTGGATTCGCGGTACGCGGAAAGCAATCTGCCGTTGCCCGCCGCGGCGCTGGAGGTCGAGCACTTTTCCAAGGGCACGCTCGAGCTGCTGGCGCAGACGGATCTGCTGGCGCTGCTGCCGCAAAGCGCGCTTGAGACTGAGGCGGACGTCGTCGCGCTACCGGTGGCGCTTGGCCGGCCGCTGCCCCGCGCCATTGCGCTGATCTCCCGGCAGGGGACCGCCTGGTCGCCGCTGATGCATGAATTCCGGCGCGCCATTCTGGATTGCGCAGCGGGCATGGCCTGAGCACGGCGACTGGCGCAACGGCGGTTTTCGGCTGTGCCACAATGGTCCGCTTTCAATTCATCAGGAGCGGGGTTCATGGCTGGAACGTCATTGCGGGTTGCGGCGGGCGTGGGGCTGCTGTCGCTGGCGGCGCTTGCCGCGTGCGGCAAGAAAGACGCCTATCCGCCCGAGGTCCAGCGCGAGACCTACAGCTCGTGCGTCGCCGGTTTTAAATCCCGGGTCCAGGCGTCGCCGGAAGTCGATGCGAAGGCTGCCAGTTATTGCAATTGCATGGTCGACGGCTTGCAGAAGTCCGTGCCCTACGAGGAATTCAAGCAGCTGGACCAGTTGCTGGCGACCAAGAGCGCCACGCCGGACAGCGAAAGGCTGAGCAAGGGCGTGACCGATGTGGTCAATGCCTGCTTGAAGCGCGAAATGCCCAAGGGCTGACGGCCCGAAATGCCCAGGGGCTGACGGCCCTATCACCGAATGCAGTTGCCGAGCGCGCGTCAGGTGCACTGCCAAAGGTGCCCGCTGACGCGGCAGGCGGCGCACCAGAAGGTGTAGTTGCAGCCGCCGCTGCCCCACAGCCATTCACCGCCGTCCTCTTGCGGCAGGCCGGAGTCCAACTGCATGGCCAGGGGCATGTCCTCGCCGCAGTCGGGACACGCCGGGTAGTCGGCGGATTGCACCCAGCTCGGTGCGCCGCCGACCCGGCTGAGGTTCTGGCGGCCATTGGACTCGCCCCAGTCTTGCCAATGCCAGCGCGCCGGCGCCTTGAACAGCGTCACGTCGGCTTCCAGCAGCGGACTTGCGACGAAGTCCGGCTTCAAGGGGGCGTCGCGCTGCTGGCTGGGGTGCATAAGCGGCGCGCCGTCCTCGGCGTGGCGAAAGAAAAGGGCGCCGTCGGTTTCCCAACCCTGGCACGACAGGCAGGTCGAGAATTCGATGGCGCTGTGACTATCGATACCTGCTGCGGCGGCATCCTGAATCGCCAGCAGCCGGTGCAAAGGGCTGTGGCACAAGCCGCAGCGGCTTGCCGACGTGCCGCCCATGCGCGCTTGCACACAATCCGTTGATTCGGGGTTCCAGGTGGGATGCGCGCGCTGCACCTCGCGCCGCCATGCCGGCTGTTGCGCCAGCATGGATTTTCTTTGCGCAGCGCTAAAGCCGATGTGCAGCGGCTGTTCGCCGTGCAACGCGCGCAAGCCCCCTCCGTGTTCCGCATAGCCCGTTTGCTGCAACCACGATGCGCCATCTGGGGCGTCGGCCTCGGGAAACAGGCGACGCCAGGCCGCGTATACCGTCTGCGGCCGGCGCGACCGCAGCAACGCGACGGCGCGCGCGCGTCCTGGACTGCCTTCGGCGAGGTCGTCGTCCAGCCGGTGCAGCCAGTCGAGCAGCGTGGCGTCGTCAAGAGCGCGCCATGCGAGATCGGCCGCGTATTCCGGCCCGCCGTCGCCGTCCTGCACGGCGGTCAGCAGCCGCTCCCAGTCTTGGGCAAAGGCTTCAGGGTGCTGGACCGCTGCGGAATCCAGGACCGCGCGCGCCAGTTCGGAATCCGCGCCGCGCCGCCAGACTTCGCCAACCGTGGCCACGTAGGCCGCGTCGTCCATCAGATCGAGCGCGGCGTCAATGAAGGTGGCGTGCTTGATCGGCCGGTCCAGCGCCTGCAGGACCAGATCGGCCAACGCGGCGGGCGCATCCCGCCGCAATTGCAGCATCTGCGCCATGGGGTCGTTGTTCTTCCAGCCCAGGCGCTCATAGGCGTCAAGAATCTCGGTGGCGGTTTTCATCGGCCGGTCCAGAATTGATCGAGCGGGGAGGATATCCGATGACGTCGCTTGCCGCGGCCCGGTGACGCAGGCCGGAATTCCGATCGCGGTTTAATTGGTTACTCATTAAGCACAAAGCGCGTTGACTTCGCCCCGCGCGCCGCCCATAGTGGCCTGGAGTCTTTTCGAGCATCGTGATTTTCGTCCGGTCTTGCACCCTTCCTGGGGCGCCTCATTGTTCGCGATCCTTTCCTTGACTGGCCTCATGTCGCGGGATTACCCGCATTCAAAGGAAAGCATCAATGGAAACCGGAATCGTGAAGTGGTTCAACGATGCCAAGGGGTTTGGCTTCATCATGCCCGAGGACGGCGGCAAGGACATATTTGCGCACTTCTCCGAGATCGTCAGCGACGGCCACAAAGTGCTTGTTGAAAATCAGCGTGTCAGCTATGTGACCGCGCAAGGCGCCAAGGGCCCTCACGCGACGCAGATCCGCGCATTGTGACCGGCGGCCGCAAGGCCTTTCGGTCAGACATTGGAGGTCCCATGTTTCAGAACAATATGGTCTACAAGGGCTACCGGCTCACCGCGAGCGTCTCCCGGGTGGCAATCGGGAACGCGCGCCGGCCGGCTTTTACTGCAACCGTGGCTGTGGAATTGGCGGGCAATCAGGACCGGCTCAGCGAGCCGCATGCCGTACCGCTTTTCGACGCCGGCGGGTTCGTCGCCACGCCCGGTATGGCGGTCGATGCGGCGATCACGCATGGCCGCTTGATGGTGGATTCGCATTCCCGGGCAGATTGACGGCGCGATGCGAGCCGCGAGGTAGCGCGGATCGCTGCCCGTGAACGGTGCAATAACCAGTTGGGGCCGCCCTCGTGATGTGGGGCGGCCCCGTTTCATGTCGGGCAGCGCTGGTTAAGTGTGGCGATGGCGGGAAATGGCGTCTGAAGGGGCTTTCTGATCAGCACGCCGGTTGCCGCACAACTTTACGGTAATGCGCCTCACGCCTTCAGGCCCAGCCGCCTTGCCAGCTTGTGCAGGTTGCTCGGATCCACATCCAGCGCCCGCGCCGCCACCGCCCAGTTGCCTTGGTTTGCATCCAGCGCCCGCCGGATGACCTGACGCTGGCAGGCGTCCACCGCGTCCCGCAGCGATTGCAAGGGTGCGCTTGCATCGGGCGTCTCGGCCGCATCATCCTCCAGCGACGCCGGCATGTCGCCATCGGACAAATCCAGCAGCTTGGCCCCCAGCGTGACGATCTCGTTGCGGCTGGCGCCGTGGCTGACGGCCTTGATGGCCGCGCGGCTGATGACGTGTTCCAGTTCGCGCACGTTGCCCGGCCAGCGGTAGCGGCGCATCATTTCCTCGGCCTCGGGCGACAGCCGCAGGCTGCGCAGACCGAGCCGCGCACGGTTCAGTTCCAGATAGCGTCCGGCCAGCAGCAGGATGTCGTTGCCGCGGTCGCGCAGGGGCGGGATGGGGATGGGATAGACCGACAGCCGATGATAGAGGTCGGCGCGGAAGTCGCCCGCGCGGACCAGGTCGCGCAGGCTGCGGTTGGTGGCCGCCACGATGCGCACGTCCACGGTGCGCGGGCGGTCGTCGCCCAGCCGCTGGATCTCGCCGTTCTGCAGGGTGCGCAGCAGCTTGGCCTGCACCAGCAGCGGCAGTTCGCCGACTTCGTCCAGGAACAGGGTGCCGCCATTGGCGGCTTCGAAGCGGCCGGGGCGGTCAGCGACGGCGCCGGAGAATGCGCCCTTGGCGTGGCCAAACAACTCGCTTTCGGCCAGCGATTCGGGCAGCGCGGCGCAGTTTACGTGCACCAGCGGCCGGTCGCGGCGGCGCGACAACCCGTGCACGCGATGCGCGAACAGCTCCTTGCCCACGCCAGTCTCGCCCAGCAGCAGGATGGGCAGCTCTGAATCGGCCACGACTTCGATCTCGTGCAGCAGCCGGCCGATGGATTCGCTGTGGCCCAGGATGTCGCTGCTGGCCGGAGCGGCGCTGTCCGCCGGCGCCTGCCCGCGCGCCACGCGCAGGGCACGGATCTCGGCTTCGAGGCGCGTGGTGCGGAGCGCCGCTTCGAGCAGCACGATGTAATCGCGCAGGTCGGCCTGCGCCTCCATGTCGAACGTGCCGACCTCCAGCGCGTCCAGCGTCAGCACGCCCCAGGTCTTGCCCTCGATGTGCAGGCTGGTGCCCATGCAGTCGTGCACCGGCAGCGGTTCGCCCGCCATGCCATTGATGAGTCCATCGTAGGGATCCGGTAGCGTGCTGTCGTGATGAAAGCAGGTGACGCCGCGCCGGCCCAGGATGGCCGCCAGCCGCGGATGCTGCTGCACGGCGAAGCGGCGGCCCAGTGCGTCCTGGGTCAGGCCGTCCACCGCGATGGGGCGCAGATGGTCTTCTTCAAGCTGCAAGAGTGCGACGGCGCCGCAACGGAAATGGGTGCGAAGACTGGATACCAGTCGCTGAAGCCGGATGGCGGGCGGCAGGTCGGCGACCAGGTCCGCAAGCAGGAGATTTTGCATGGGGTGAATTCTACCGTTGCAAGGTGAATAGAACCCTCCTGTTGAAGGGTGATATCTACCCTTTAAATCGCAGGTGGTTGATAAATCGCAAGTTTTTCCTGGCACGGATTTCGCAAGTAGAGAAGCACCGCAATGATCTTTGGAGAGACGCGATGAGCATGGTTGAGCAATCCCTGGGCCAGTTGGCCCGCAGCATTCCCGGCGCCACGCAGGTGTTTCACGAGTTCGATCTGGACTTCTGCTGTGGCGGCAAGAAGAGCCTGGCCGAGGCGGCGGCCCAGCGTTCGCTGGACCCTGCGCAGATCGAGGCCCGTCTGGAGGCCCTGGCGCAGAATCCGCAACAGGAAACCGACTGGGGGCTGGCTTCGCCGGCAGAACTGGTCGACCACATCCTGGCGCGCTACCACGAGGTGCATCGCCAGCAGTTTCCGGAACTCATCCGCCTGGCGCTGAAGGTGGAACAGGTGCATGCCGACAGCCCGGACTGCCCGACCGGCCTGGCCGACCACCTGCGCACCATGCAGCAGGAACTCGAAAGCCACATGCAGAAAGAGGAACAGGTGCTGTTCCCCATGCTGGCCCGCGGTCACGGCGCCATGGCGACCATGCCGATCATGGTGATGCGCATGGAACACGACGACCACGGCGTGGCGCTCGAACGCCTGATGGCGCTGACCAACAACGTGACGCTGCCGCGCGCCGCCTGCAATACGTGGCGCGCGCTGTACCTGGGCATCCGCCAGTTCAAGGAAGACCTGATGGCGCACATCCACCTGGAGAACAACATCCTCTTTGAAAACGCAGGCGCGCGCGCGCCGGCCTGACGGGCGTGGCAAGGAAGGGCGGGGCCCGCCGGCCCCGCGGCATCAGCAGGAAAGGTTTGTATGAACATCGACAAATTCAAGCAGCAGCACGTGGATATCCTGGAAGGCATCGCGACGCTGCGCAGGCTGGCCCTGGCGGGCGTGGCGCGCAACGCGGCCGAAATCGCCCAGGGCATCGTGGCCATGAGCGCCACCATCAAGCTGCATCTGGCGGTCGAGGACCGGGCGCTGTACCCGGCCGTGGCGCGCAGCGCCGACGCCGAACTGGCGCGCAAGGGGCGGGAATTCCAGGAAGAGATGGACGCCATCGCCGCCGCCTATGAAGGCTTTGCCAAGCGCTGGAACAACGCGCGCAACCTGGAACTGGACGAGCGCGGTTTCCGGGACGACGCCAACACCGTGCTGCGCCGCGTCCACGAGCGCATGCAGCGCGAAAACCGCGATCTTTACCCGCGCATCGAGGCGATGTAGCAAACCGGCCCGGGCCGGACACAAAAGGAATGAAAAGCGCCATCTCCGTTGCATGAAACCGGCGACCGCCGCCTGTACACTCGGAACACCTTACAGGGCGACAGGGGTTCTTGATGGCCGGAAGCAGTTTCTTCGCGTTGTTCGACGATATCGCCACCATCCTGGATGACGTTTCCGTCATGACGAAGGTGGCCGCCAAGAAGACGGCGGGCGTGCTGGGCGACGACCTGGCGCTCAATGCCCAGCAGGTCAGCGGCGTGCCGGTCAACCGCGAGCTTCCCGTGGTCTGGGCGGTGGCCAAGGGCTCCTTCATCAACAAGCTGATCCTGGTGCCCGCGGCGCTGCTCATCAGCGCGTTCGCGCCTTGGGCCGTCACGCCGCTCCTGATGCTGGGCGGCGCGTTCCTCTGCTACGAGGGCGTCGAGAAACTGGCGCACAAGTACCTGTCTCACGGCGAATCCCCCGAAGGCCACCACGCTGCGCGCGCCGAGGCGCTGCAGAACCAGTCCGTCGACATGGTGGCGTTCGAAAAGACCAAGATCAAAGGCGCGGTGCGCACCGACTTCATCCTGTCGGCGGAAATCATCGTCATCAGCCTGGGTGCCGTGGCCGGCGCCGACTTCACGCGGCAGGTCGCGGTGCTGTCCATCATTGCCATCGGGATGACGGTGGGCGTCTACGGCCTGGTGGCTGGCATCGTCAAGCTGGATGACCTGGGCCTGTACCTCAGCCAGAAATCGTCGCGCGCGCTGGCCTGGATGGGCGAGCGCATCGTGGCCGCGGCGCCTTATCTGATGAAGACGTTGTCGGTCGTGGGCACGGCCGCGATGTTCATGGTCGGCGGCGCCATCCTGACCCACGGCATCCCGCCGGTGCATGCGGCCGTCGAACACGCCGCTGCGGCGGTTGGCGGGGGCGGCGTCGTTCACGCGCTCGTGTCCACGCTGCTCAATGCCTTGTTCGGCATCGTCGCCGGCGCGGTGGTGCTGGGCGTGGTCAGCCTCGTCAAGCGCCTGTTCAAAAAGGGCTGACAGGCAGCGGGGTCCGGCGCGCCGGGCAGGCGGGCGTGACCGCGCAACGGCGGGGGGCGCCCGGAAGACCGCCACGCCGAAACAGCCGTGGCGTACCGCTACGGCTACCGCGACCGCTACTGCTGTGGCGCGGCGCTCGCCGGCGAGCCCATCGCCTGGAACAACGCCGCCGTTTCCGTCATGCGGGCGTTGGCGTATTCCAGTTCACGCAGGCGCGCCGCCACGTAATGCTGCTCAGACGCGTACTGGGTGTAAGGCGCCAGCGCACCCAGCCGAACGCGCTTGGCCGTGTTCTGATAGGACAGCTCCGCCGAGCGCCGTGAGGCTTCGGCTGATGCCAGCGCCTGTCCGCCGGCATCCAGCCGTGACAGCGTGTCGGCCACGTCGCGGAACGCGGTCAGCACGGTTTGCTTGTACTGCAACACGGCAGCCTCGTAACGCGCCTTGGCGGCGCTGCGCTCGGCAAGCAACTGCCCGCCGTGGAAGATCGGCTGCGTCAGCGACGCGCCGATGGCCCAGATGGAACCGGCGCCCGACAAGGCATCCGCCCACGCAAACCCGCCCTTGCCCATGGAAGCCGTCAGCGACAGGCTCGGAAAGAGCTGCGCGGTCGCCAGGCCCACGTCCGCCGCGGCTGCCACCAGCGCCGCCTCGGCAACCAGCACGTCCGGGCGGGAAGCCAGGAGTTCCGACGGCACCACCACCGGCACCGTATCGGGCACGGCGATCGTGCTGAAGGCCAGATCCGGCGGCGCCTGATCGGGGCTGCGGCCCAGCAGCACGGCCAGCGCGTGACGCGTCGCATGCCACCGCGCGCGGAGGCCGGGCAGCGATGCCTCCAGCGTGGCGGCATCCTGATCCGCGTCCAGCGCGTCGTTCTGCGACGCCGCGCCCAGTTCGTACCGGCGCTGCGTATCGCGCGCGACCTGCCGCAACAACACCACCTGCTTTTCCGTCAGCGCCACCTGTTCGGCCAGCGAGGCCGAGGTGATCGCACCCGTGACGATGTTGGCCGCCAGCGAACGCCGCGCGGCTTCCAGCTGATAGGCCTGCTGTTCCACCTGCGCGGCGAGCGACGTGTTGGCGAAGCGCGCCGCGCCAAAGAGGTCCAGGTTGTAGCTGGCCTGCACCTGACCTGTGAAGACATTGAAGAGCGCAGTGGGCTGCGGCAGGTTGGGCATCGTCAGCGCGCGGTTGCGCGTGGCGCTGACGCCCGCGTCCACCGTGGGCAGCAGCGACGAATTGACCTGTCCGCGCAATTGCTCGCGCGCACCGGCCAGATTGCGTTCGGCGGCGGCCAGGTCCGGGCTGTTGGCCAGGCCTTCTTCGACCAGCGCATTCAGCGCGTCGGACTGGTAACGCGTCCACCATTGCGGGACCGGGTGCGCGCCGCGTTCGAAGCGCTGCGCCACGCCCTGCGCGGCGGCGCCGGCGGCAGGGGCGGCCTCGACCCCGTATTGCGCGGGTTCGGCCATCGCGGGCGGCCTGCTGTCCGGCGCAAAAGCGCAGGCGCCCAGCGCCAGCACCAGCGGCAGCGCGGCAAATCGCAGGCACACGGAAGGGATGGAATGTTGCATCGTCAGGCTCCTCGTTCCACCGTGTCGCCCGCGTTGGCGCCGGGCGGCACGCCTTCAGGTTCGTCGCGCTCGTCGTGCTTCACGCGGAACCACGCGGCATACAGGGCCGGCAGGAAGAACAGCGTCAGCACCGTGGCGCTGGTGATGCCGCCCATCAGGGCCGTCGCCATGGGGCCGAAGAAGTTGCTGCGCAACAGCGGAATCAGCGCCAGCACGGCGGCGGCCGCCGTCAGCGTGATCGGCCGGAAGCGCCGGACCGTGGCGCCCACGATGGCGTCCACGCGTTTGTGGCCCGCGCTGATGTCCTGATCGATCTGGTCCACCAGAATGACCGAGTTGCGCATGATGATGCCGAACATGGCGATCACGCCCAGCATCGCGACAAAGCCGAAGGGCTTGCCGAACAGCAGCAGGGCGGCCACCACGCCGATCAGCCCCAGCGGCGCGGTCAGCACCACCATCAGCACGCGGGCGAAGCTTTGCAGCTGCACCATCAGCAGCGTCAGCACGGCCACCGCCATCAGCGGCATCTGCGCATTGATGGAGGTCTGGCCCTTGGCGCTTTCCTCCACCGGGCCGCCGACTTCGATGCGGAAACCGACCGGCAGCTCGGCGCGCAGCGTGTCCAGCTTCTTGTCGATGGCGCGCGTGACGTCGATGCCTTGCGCGCCGCCGATCACGTCGGCCTGGACGGTGATCGTGGGTTGGCGGTCGCGTTCCCAGATGACGCCGTACTCCAGGTCGTACTTCACCTGACCGATGCTGCCCAGCGGCACGGGACCGTTCGCCGTGGGCATTGCCAGCGTGGCAAGGCGGGCGGGGTCGACGCGCTCTTCGCGCGGGGCGCGCAGGCTGACGTTGATGAGCTTGTCGCGTTCGCGGTACTGCGTCACGGTGTAGCCGGACAGCGTCATCGCCAGGAAGTCGGAAATGTCGCTGGAGCTGATGCCCAGTTCGCGCGCCTTCTGCTGGTCGACTTCGAAGCGAACCGAGCGCTCGGAAGGCTCGTCCCAGTCGAACTGCACGTTGGCCGAACGTGTGTCGGCGCGGACTTCGGCGGCCACCTTCTCGGCCACCGCTCGCACGTCCGGGATCTTGTCGCCGCTGACGCGGAACTGCACCTGATAGCCGACCGGCGGCCCGTTCTCCAGCCGCGACAGGCGGCTGCGGATGGCGGGGAAGTCGCTGCGCAACATCGGCTCCATCCACTGCGCAAGCTTTTCGCGATCTTCCACCGAGTGTGTCGTGATGACGAGCTGGGCGAAGTTGGGCGTGGCCAACTGCTGGTCCAGCGGCAGGTAGAAGCGCGGGGCGCCCGTGCCTACGAAGCTGACCGAATGCGCGATTTCGGGCCGGCCCTCGATCGCCTTTTCCAGACGCTCGACCTGGCGCAGCGTCGCCGCAAACGACGCGCCTTCCTGCAGCCGCACGTCGACCAGCAGCTCGCTGCGGTCCGAGCTCGGAAAGAACTGCTGCGGCACGAACTTGAAGCCCGCCATGGCCACGGCAAAAACAATTACCGTGCCGGTCAGCACCAGAAAGCGGCGGTCCACGCACCACGCCACCCAGCCGCGCAGGCGCTGGTAGAAGCGGGTGTTGTAGATGTCGTGTTCGTGGTCGTGCGGCAGATGCGCCTCGCGCTTGCGCTCGGGCAAGAGGCGGTAGCCCAGCAACGGAATCAGCACCACGGCCGCGAACCACGAGGTGATCAGCGCAATGGCGGACACCTGGAAGATCGAGCGCGTGTATTCGCCCGTGGCGGACTTGGCCAGCGCAATCGGCAGAAAGCCCGCCACGGTGACCAGCGTGCCGGTCAGCATCGGAAACGCCGTGCTGGTGTAGGCGAACGCGGCGGCGCGTGTGCGGTTCCAGCCTTGTTCCAGCTTCACCGACATCATCTCCACCGCAATGATGGCGTCGTCCACCAGCAGGCCCAGCGCCAGCACCAGCGTGCCCAGCGACACCTTGTGCAGGCCGATGCCGAACATCTCCATGAACAGCGCCGTGATGGCCAGCACCACGGGGATGGAAATCACCACCACCATGCCCGTGCGCAAGCCCAGCGACACCAGGCTCACGGCCAGCACGATCGCCACGGCTTCCGCGACGGAGCGCAGGAATTCGTCAACCGAATGCGACACCGCCGTGGGCATGCTGGAGACTTCCTTCAGCGTGAGGCCCGCGGGCAGTTGCGCCTGCAATTCCTTGAACTTCGCGTCCAGCGACTTGCCCAGGCGCACCACGTCCTGGTTCGGCTGCATGGTGATGCCGATGCCCAGCACGGTTTCCCCGCTGAACCGCATCTGCTGCGCGGGCGGATCGTCATAGCCCCGATGAATGGTGGCGATGTCGCCCAGCCGGATCGACTTGTCGTTCACGCGGATCAGCGTGTCCGCCAGCGCCCGGCTGTTGGGAAACTGCCCCGAAGGCCGCACGAAGATGCGGTCGTCGGCCGTGGTCAGCGTGCCCGCGCCCTGCACGGCGTTCTGGCTGTTGATGGCCTGCGCGATCTGTTGCGGCGAGACGCCCAGCCGGGTGAGCTGCGTGTTCGTGATCTCGATATAGATGTGTTCGGGCTGGTCCCCGAAGTAATCCACCTTGGCCACGCCGGGCACGCGCAGCAGCACCGTGCGCAGCTTGTCCGCGTAGTCGTGCAGCTGCGCCGGCGAAAAGCCGTCGCCCTGCAAGGTGTAGATGTTGGTGTAGACGTCGCCGAACTCGTCATTGAAGAACGGCCCCTGCACGCCTTGCGGCAGCGTGGCCCGCATGTCGCCCACCTTCTTGCGCACCTGGTACCACTGGTCGGCCACCGTGTTGGCGGGGGCCGAGTCCTTCATCGTGTAGAAGATCAGCGATTCGCCGGGCCGCGAGTAGCTGCGCAGGAAGTCCGTATTGGCGGTTTCCTGGAGTTTCTTGGCGATGCGGTCGGTGACCTGCTCCTGCACCTGCTGCGCGGTGGCGCCCGGCCACAGGGTCTGGATGACCATGACGCGGAAGGTGAAGGGCGGGTCTTCGGACTGCGCCAGCCGCGAATACGACAGCACGCCGAACAGCGTGACGAGCGTGATGATGAAGATCACCAGCGGTTGATGCCGCAACGCCCAGGCCGACAGGTTGAACCGGCCTTCCTCGTGGCGATGGGCGTCCTGGCTGGCTTGCTTGCCCCCTTCCTGGCCGGGGGCGCTCATGACGCGAAGTCCTCGGGATGCAGCGGCGGCACCGGGCGCACCTTCTCGCCGGCCGACACCGTGTGCACGCCTTGCCACACCACGCGCTCGCCGGCCTGCAGGCCTTGCGACAGCGTGACGGTGCGCGCGTCGTATCGAAGCACCTGCACGCGGCGCAGTTCCAGCGTGTCGGCATCGGGCTTGACGATCCACACCGCGGGCTCCCGGCCTTCATGGAACAGCGCGGTGGCCGGCACGGTAAAGGTGGTCTGCCCGTTGGCCGAGCGGTTGTCGAAGCTGATGTTGGCCGTCATGCCCAGCCGGACGTCGGGCGAGGGCGATTCCAGCGTGAGCTTGGCGCGGTAGGTGCGGCTTTGCGGATCGGCGGCCGGCGCAATCTCTCGCAGCACTGCCGTGAAGGTCTGACCGGGCAACGGACCCAGCGTGACGCTGGCGCGTTGGCCGATCGCCAATCCCGCCAGCACGCTTTCTGGCACGTCGCACAGTGCGTCGATGTCGCCCGACCAGGCCAGTTGGTAGACCGGGGTGCCCGCCGCCACGTTCTGTCCGGTGTCGGCCTGTTCTGCCGTGATCACGCCAGCGTGGTCGGCCGTGAGGGTGGTGTAGTTGAGCTGGTCGGCCGCCAGCGCCGCCTGCTGCGCGGCTTGGTCCCGCTGCGCAAGCGCGGAGGCATAGGCGTTGCGGGTTTGTTCAAGCTGCGTCGCGGCAATCAGGTTTTCACGTGCCTGGGCGCGGTCGCGGTCCAACTGCTGCCGCGCGTAGTCCAGCTGGTGCTGCGCCGCGGACAGCGAGGCGCGCGCCGCCGCGGCGTTCTTGGCCGCGTCGGCCGGATCCAGCTTGGCGAGGACCTGGCCGGGCGCGACGGTGTCGCCCAGCCGCACCTTGCGTTCGATGATCTTGCCGCCCACGCGGAACGACAGCGGCGTGCTGTAGCGGGCCTGGACTTCGCCGGGCAACGTCCAGGCGGGCAGGGCTTCGTCCGCCTGCGCGGGCATGGCGACCACGGGACGCGGCGCCGGGGCGGGCGCCTCCTCGCGGCCGCAGCCGGCCACGGCGGCAGCTAGGGCAAGCACGGCAGACAATGCCATCAGGCGTGTCCGGCGGTGGGGCAGGGAAACGGGAGGTAGCGGCGCTGCATCTGCAGCGGCGTGGCGCGCGGTGGAACGCGCGGCCGGGCCAAGACAATTCACGAAACACCTCGCGGCGCGGAAGAGGGCAGGAAAAGGGCGAGTCGGACTCGATACGGACTGGATTCTAATACAGTCATGTATCCGGATTCAATGTTGAATCTGAAACCGTCGCCGGTGCTAAACTCCGGCCATGTCAAAAGTGCGCCTAACCCGAGAGCAGAGCCGTGACCAGACGCGTCAGCGCCTGCTCGACGCTGCCCAGTCGATTTTTCTGTCCAAGGGTTTCGTGGCGGCCAGCGTCGAAGACATCGCCGAGCAGGCGGGCTACACGCGCGGGGCGTTCTACAGCAACTTCGGCAGCAAGTCCGAACTGTTTCTGCAGCTGCTCAAGCGCGACCATGAAAACGTCATGGCCGACATGCGCGCCATCTTCGAAGCCGGCGAGACCCGGCAACAGATGGAAGCGCGCGTGCTCGATTACTACAGCACGCACTATCGCGAAAACGACTGTTTCCTGCTGTGGATGGAAGGCAAGCTGCAGGCCGCGCGCGATCCGGACTTCCGCGTGGGGTTCATCGCCTGTCTGCGCGAACTGCGCGCCGCCACCACCGAATACATCCGCCAGTTTTCGGCTCTCGTCGGCACACCGCTGCCGCTGCCGGCCGAGCAGCTTGCGCTGGGCCTCCTGGCCCTGTCCGACGGCATGCAGTTCAGCTATGCCTTCGATCCCCAGGCCGTCACGCCCGAGATGACCGAGGCCGTGCTTGCCGGGTTTTTCCGCCGCGTGGTCTTCGGCGACGCAACGCCCGAATAAGACCGTGGCGCCGATCTGATAACTTCCGATTCCTGACTCAGGTGATTGTCAGCTTGGGTGCGCCCGTGATAGTAATACCGGCGGTGCACCGGTCGTGCTGAGGGGGCCAGCGCCATGTTCCGCGACCCTCGGGCACAAGGAGTGCATCCATGACTTCGGAATCCCGATCCGGCACGACGATCCATCGGCCCGTCTTCTTTTCCGCAGCCCTATTCACCGTGCTGCTCGTCGCCTTTGCCATCATTGCGCCCAAGGCGGCGCAGGACCTCTTCGGCGCGATGCAGGCCTGGATCATCAGCAACGCCAGCTGGTTCTACATCCTGGTCGTCGCGATCATTCTGCTCTCGGTCGCATTCCTGGCGATCAGCCGGTACGGCGACATCAAGCTGGGCCCGGACCACAGCGAGCCCGATTACCGTAATTTCACCTGGTTCGCCATGCTGTTCTCCGCCGGCATGGGCATCGGGCTGATGTTCTTCGGCGTGGCCGAGCCCGTCATGCACTTCGTGTCGCCGCCGGTGGGCGAGGGCGGCACGGTCGAGGCGGCGCGCGAGTCCATGAAGATCACCTTCTTCCATTGGGGCCTGCACGCCTGGGCGATCTACGCGGCGGTGGCGTTGACGCTCGCATTCTTCAGTTTCCGTCACGGATTGCCGCTGACCCTGCGGTCCGCGCTGTATCCGCTGATCGGCAACCGCATCCATGGCCCGATCGGCCATGCGGTCGACATCTTCGCCATCATCGGCACCGTGCTGGGCGTGGCGACGTCGCTGGGCCTGGGCGTGGCGCAGATGAACAGCGGGCTGAATCACCTGTTCGGCATTCCGGTCGGCGTGGTGCCGCAGATCATCCTGATCGTCATCACCTGCAGCCTGGCGACGATGTCGGTGGCCAGCGGGCTGGACAAGGGCATCCGCATCCTGTCGGAAGCCAACATGGTGCTGGCCGTGATCCTGCTGCTGTTCGTGCTGATCGCCGGCCCCACGGTGTTCCTGTTCCAGACCTTTGTGCAGAACACCGGCGCCTACCTGTCCGACATCGTCAACAAGACCTTCAACCTGTACGCTTACGAGCCGACCGATTGGCTGGGCGGCTGGACGCTGTTCTATTGGGGGTGGTGGATCGCGTGGTCGCCGTTCGTGGGGCTGTTCATCGCCCGCATCTCGCGCGGCCGCACCATCCGCGAGTTCGTCTGCGGCGTGCTGCTGGTGCCCGCCGGCTTCACGCTGTTCTGGATGACGGTGTTTGGCGACACGGCCATCTACTACATCCTCGTTGGCGGCGACCAGGGCCTGGCACAGGCGGTGGATAAGGACAGTTCGCTGGCGCTCTTCGCGTTTCTTGAGTTATTGCCCTGGAGCAGCGTGATATCGGTCTTTGCGATTGCAATGGTGGCCGTGTTCTTCGTCACGTCCGCCGACTCCGGAGCGCTGGTCGTGGACCTGCTGGCCTCGGGCGGCGCGGACCGCACGCCAGTGTGGCAGCGGATCTTCTGGTCGCTGTCCATGGGCGCGGTGGCCATTGCGCTGCTGCTGGCCGACGGCCTGACCGCGCTGCAGACCGCCACCATCGCCAGCGCGCTGCCGTTCTCGATCATCCTGCTGCTGTCGCTATGGGGGCTGTTCAAGGCGCTCAAGCTTGACGCGACCAAGCGGGGCATCCTCTACCAGTCGCTGACGCTGTCGCGCCCTGCGCGCGGCGGCCAGTCCTGGGAACGGCGCCTGCGCAACATGGTCATGATGCCGCGCCGCGCCCACGTGCTGCGCTTCATCTCGGACGTGGTGCGGCCGGCCTTGGAAGACGTGGCCGATGAATTGCGCAAGCAGGGCTATGCCGTAGAGGTGCGCGAAGACGAAGACGACGGCGGCGCGATCCTGGAAGTCTCGCACGGCGAACATCTGGACTTTTCCTACGCCGTCCAGCCGCAGGCCTTCGTGCGGCCCAGCCTGACGCCAGACGAGGCGGCCGACGAAGACGAGCGCAAGTATTTCCGCGCCGAGGTCCATCTGCGCGAAGGCGGCCAGGACTACGACATCATGGGCTGGAGCCGGGACGCGGTGATCGGTGACATCCTGGATCAATACGAGCGGCATCGTCATTACCTGCACATGGTGCGCGGGTGAGCCGATTGCGCTGATCCGCCCGTTCCATTTTTCTCCTTAGGCCACGCGCATCGCGTGGCCTTTTTTTCGCCCATAGGCCGCCGCTATCCCCTTCATTGCTTTCGCTGCTTTGACGAATCCCCGCGATTCGTGGATTATCCAAGCAAATTCTTGTTTAAATAAAAAGTGAGCGAAAAATGAAGGCGAAGGCAGGAGCTTGGGCGGTTGTCGTCCTGGCCGTGGCGGCGGTGGCCGGCGGGGTGATGTACTGGAAATCCAAAGCAGCAACGCAGGGCGGCGGATGGTCGATGCCGCCCGCCAAGGTCGCCGTGGCCGCGGCAGTGCAGGCGGATTTTCCGGTCGTCCTGGCCGGCATCGGCTCGCTGGAGGCCACGCGCCAGGTGCTGGTGCCCGCAGAGGTGGACGGTCGTGTCGCGCAGATCCTGTTCACGCCGGGCGAGTCCGTGAAGGCCGGGCAGTTGCTCGTGCAGTTGAATGACGCGCCCGAGCAGGGCGAGCTGGCGCGGCTGCAAGCGCAGGCGCGCAACGCGCGGGCCTTGCTGGACCGCACGCGCCGGCTGGTGCCGCTGCAGGCCGCGACGCGCGAACAGCTTGATCAGGCGCAGGCCGACCATGAGCAGGCCGCTGCCGACGTGCGGCGCGTGCAGGCCCTGATCGACCAGAAACGCATCAAGGCGCCATTCGATGGGGTGCTGGGCGTGCGCCGCGTGAACCTGGGCCAGTTTGCCCGCGCCGGCGATCCGCTGGTGTCGCTGACGGATGCGTCCTCCGTGTACGCCAACCTCACGCTGCCCGAACAGGCGCTGGGCGCGCTGCGTGTGGGCCAGCCGGTGGCCGTGACGGTGGATGCCCACGCCGGCCGTGCCTTCCAGGGCAAGGTCACCACCGTGGAACCGCAGGTCGACCCAGGCACGCGCACGGTCCGTGTGCAGGCGTTGCTGGCCAATCCGGACGGCGCGCTGTCCGCCGGCATGTATGCGCAGGGCAGGATCAGCCTGCCCGACCGCCCGAATGTCATCACCGTGCCGGAGACGGCCGTGAGCTACAGCGCCTATGGCGATTCGGTCTATGTCGTGGCCGCGCCGGAATCCGGCACGGCCGGCGCGGCGCCCACCGTCCGCCAGGCCTATGTGAAGACCGGCGAACGCCTGCGGGGCCGCGTGGTGGTGACCGAAGGGCTCAAGGCCGGCGACCAGGTCGTCACGTCGGGCCAATTGCGCCTGCATAACGGCGCCGCCGTCGAAATCCTGCCGAACGACACCGTCGCGCTGACCGCGCCAGGGCAGACCGTGGCGCAAGCCCGGTAAGGCACGGAGGCTCCCATGAAGTTCACCGATCTTTTCGTGCGCCGCCCCGTGCTGGCGCTGGTGGTCAGCACGCTTATCCTGCTGCTGGGCATCAAGGCGCTGAGCGGGCTGCCCGTCCGGCAGTACCCGCTGACCGAAAGCACCACCATCACCATCACCACGCAGTACCCGGGCGCCTCGCCCGACCTGATGCAGGGCTTCGTGACGCAGCCGATCGCGCAGTCCGTCGCCACGGTCGAAGGCATCGATTACCTGTCGTCGTCGTCCACGCAGGGCCGCAGCGTGATTACCGTGCGGATGAAGCTGAACGCCGACTCCAACAAGGCCATGACCGAAGTGATGGCCAAGGTCAACGAGGTCAAGTACCGCCTGCCGCAGGACGTCTACGATCCGGTGCTGGTCAAGTCCGCGGGTGAGGCGACGGCCGTGGCCTACGTGGGCTTTTCCAGCACGAATCTGTCGCTGGCCGCGCTGACCGACTACCTGTCGCGCGTGGTGCAGCCGCAGCTCTCGTCCATCGACGGCGTCGCAAGTGTCGAGCTGTACGGCGGGCAGAAGCTGGCGATGCGCGTGTGGCTGGACCCGGACCGCATGGCGGCGCGCGGCATTTCCGCCGGCGAGCTGGCTGACGCGCTGCGCCAGAACAACGTGCAGGCGGCGCCCGGACAGGCAAAGGGCCTGTACGTGGTGTCCAACATCCAGGTCAACACCGATCTCGTCAATGTGGCCGAATTCCGCGATCTCGTCATCAAGCAGGAGGGCGGCGCCATTGTCCGGCTGGGCGACGTGGCCACGGTGGAACTGGGCGCGGCGTCCACGGATTCAAGCGGTCTGATGGACGGCGAACCGGCCGTGTACTTCGGCCTGAACGCCACGCCCGTCGGCAATCCGCTGGTCATCGTGAAGCGCCTGAACGAGCTGTTGCCCAACATCAAGCAGAATCTGCCGCCCGGCACCAGCGTGCAGGTGCCGTTCGAGCTGGCCCGCTTCATCAGCGCGTCCATCGACGGCGTGACGCAGACGCTGCTGGAGGCCATCGTCATTGTGGTGGCGGTGATCTTCCTGTGCCTGGGCTCGCTGCGCGCGGTGCTGATTCCGGTGGTGACCATACCGCTGTCGATGCTGGGCGGAGCGGCCATCATGGCCCTGTTCGGGTTCAGCGTGAACCTCTTGACGCTGCTGGCGATGGTGCTGGCCATCGGCCTGGTGGTGGACGACGCCATCGTCGTGGTCGAGAACGTGCACCGCCATATTGAAGAGGGCAAGTCGCCCGTGCGCGCGGCGCTGATCGGCGCGCGCGAGGTCGCGGGGCCGGTGATCGCCATGACCATCACGCTGGCGGCGGTCTATGCGCCGATCGGGCTGATGGGCGGACTGACCGGCTCGCTCTTCAAGGAGTTTGCGTTCACGCTGGCGGGGGCGGTGGTGGTGTCGGGCGTGATCGCGCTGACGCTGTCGCCGGTGATGAGCTCGTTTCTCTTGAACGGCCGGGTGGCCGACGGCTGGATGGCCCGCAAGGCGGAACACTTCTTCGGCCGCTTGGGCAATGCCTACGGCCGCGTGCTGGACGTGTCGCTGCGTCATCGCTGGGTCACCGGCGTGCTGGCCGTGGCCGTATTGGCCAGCCTGCCGTTCCTGTACAACGCCGCGCAGCAGGAACTGGCGCCGGTCGAGGACCAGTCCACGGTGCTCACCGCCATCAAGTCGCCGCAGCAGGCCAACATCGACTACGTCGAGAAGTTCGGCAAGAAGTGGGACGACGTCATGAAGACGCTGCCCGAGCAGAACGGACGCTGGCTGATCAATGGTTCCGACGGCGTGTCCAACAGCATCGGCGGCGTGAACTTTGTTGACTGGCAGGACCGCAAGCGCTCGGCCGACGAGATCCAGGCCGACATGCAGGCGATGGCGAATGGCGTGGAAGGCAGCAACATCTTCGCGTTCCAGCTGCCGTCCTTGCCCGGCTCCACCGGCGGGCTGCCCGTGCAGATGGTGCTGATGAGCGCGTCGGACTATGCCGTGGTCTATGACGCCATGGAGAGCCTGAAGAAGGCCGCGCGCGAAAGCGGCCTTTTCATGGTGGTGGACAGCGACCTGGACTACAACAATCCGGTTGTGCAGTTGAAGGTGGACCGCAGCAAGGCGAACAGCCTGGGCGTCACCATGAAGGCCATCGGCGACACGCTGGCGGTGCTGGTGGGCGAAAACTACGTCAACCGCTTCGGCATGGACGGGCGTTCGTATGACGTCATTCCGCAAAGCTTGCGCGAACAGCGCATCTCGCCGCAGGCGCTGGCGCAATACCACGTGAAGAGCGCCTCGGGCGCGCAGGTGCCGCTGTCCAATCTGGTGTCGGTGTCGATGGGCGTGGAGCCCAATAAGCTCACGCAGTTCAACCAGTTGAACGCCGCCACGTTCCAGGCCATTCCCATGCCCGGCGTCACCATGGGCGATGCGGTGCGGTTCCTGACGCGTGAGGCGCAATCGCTGCCGGCAGGCTTCAGCTACGACTGGCAGTCCGACGCGCGCCAGTTCACGCAGGAAGGCTCGGCGCTGATGATCACCTTCATCTTTGCCATCATCGTCATCTACCTGGTGCTGGCCGCGCAGTACGAAAGCCTGCGCGATCCGTTCATCATCCTGGTGAGCGTGCCCATGTCGATCTGCGGCGCGCTGATTCCGCTGGCGCTGGGCATGGCCACCGTCAACATCTACACGCAGATCGGGCTGGTGACGCTGATCGGGCTGATCAGCAAACACGGCATCCTGATGGTGGAGTTTGCCAACGAAATGCAGGTCAGCCACGGGCTGGACCGGCGGGCCGCGATGGAGCAGGCCGCCCGCATTCGCCTGCGTCCCATCCTGATGACCACGGCCGCCATGGTCATGGGGCTGATCCCGCTGCTGTTCGCCACCGGCGCCGGCGCGCACAGCCGCTACAGCCTGGGGCTGGTCATCGTGGTGGGCCTGCTGGTCGGCACGCTGTTCACGCTGTTCGTGCTGCCCACCGTCTACACCGTGTTTGCCCGCGATCACCGGGCCGCCAACGACACGCCGCGTGCCCGTGAACTGGCGCAGGCTGACGCTGAGGACGCGCGCGCCGCGGCCTCGCATTGAGGAATCGAACATGAATAAGCTGCACCGCTATCCCCGGCTGAGCCGCAGTGCCGTCGTGCTGCTGGCTGCCCTGGCCTTGGCCGGCTGCGCCGTTGGGCCGGATTACCAACAGCCGAACCCGGCGCCCGTCGTCCTGGCCAGCCCCGAGCAGGCGCTCTTTTCCACCGACCAGGTCCAGCGCGACTGGTGGAAGCAATTGCAGGACCCGCAGCTCGATCGGCTGATCGACATGGCGCTCGCCCGCAACCTGGATATCCGCATCGCCCAGGCGCGCCTTGCCGAATCGCGCGCGGTACTGGACGAAAAGGAACTGGACAAATTGCCCGCCGTGACCCTGGGCGGCGGTTACGCGCGCAGCCTGTCGCAGGCGAACCCCGGCGTCGCCGGCCAGCGCAATCTGGCCGAAAGCTATCGCGCGGGCTTCGACGCGACCTGGGAGCTGGATCTGTTTGGCCGGCTGCGCCGCGCGGCCGAGGGCGCGGCTGCCCGCAGCGAGGCGCAGGCGGCCGACCTGGCGCAGGCGCGCATCGTGGTGGCGGCCGAGGTCGCGCGCAACTATTTCGAGCTGCGCGGCGCCGAGCAGCGGCTGGCCGTGGCGCGCGCCAACCTCGCTAGCCAGCAGGACAGCCTGCGCGTGACGCAGGCGATGGTGACGGCTGGCCGCGGCGACGAGGGCGACCTGGCCAGCGCGCGGGCGGAGCTGGAGACCGTGCAGGCCAGCATCCCTGTGCAGGAGACCGCGCGCCGGCTGGCGCTGTACCGGATCGCGGTGCTGGCGGCCCTGCGCCCGGTGGAACTGGGTGCGCTGGATGCCGCGACGCCGCTTGCGCCGTTGACGGCGCGGCTGCCCATCGGCGATGTGGGCGCCTTGCTGTCGCGGCGTCCGGACGTGCTGGCCGCCGAACGCAACCTGGCCGCCGCCAATGCCGACGTGGGCGTGGCCACGGCCGAGCTCTACCCGCGCATCGACCTGGGCGGATTCCTGGGATTCGTCGCGCTACGCGGCGCGGACTTCGGCTCGGCGGCCAGCCGCGGGTTCAGCGTGGCGGCCGACGCGGGCTGGCCCGCCTTCCATCTGCCTACGGCGCTGGCCCGCAAGCGCGGCGCCCAGGCGCGCCTGGACGGCGAGGCGGCGCGCTACGAGCAGGCGGTGCTGCGGGCGGTGCAGGAGGTGGAGGAGGCCCTGGCCGAATACGGGCAGACGCAGCAGCGCCTGGGCAGCCTGGCGCAGGCCGCCGCGCACAGCGGACGGGCCGCGGAACTGGCCCGGCTGCGCTACCGCGAAGGCAGCACGCCTTATTTGACCGTGCTGGACGCGCAGCGTACGCTTTTGCGCGCCCAGGACGCCGTGGCCGTCGCCGAAGCCGAGTCCTACACGCGCCTCATTGCGCTGTATAAGGCGCTGGGGGGCGGATGGCAGGCCCAGCCCGCCGACGCCGTGGCGGCAAGCCAGCCCGGCGCCGGCTGACCACCGCGAGCCGTCCGTGGCACCATAGGAACCTTCTCCCGGAGCATCGATACCTCTCATGTCTGACAGCTTGTCCCACCCGGCCGCCGCGACACCGCACCAGCCTGCGGACCGCGTGCTCATGACCCTGAAGACGCGCGGACCGCAATCCATCGCGGTCATCGCGCGCGCCATGGACGTGACGGCCGAGGCGGTGCGCCAGCAGATGACGCGCCTGCATGCCGACGGGCTGGTCGACTTCGAAAGCCAAAGCGCGGGCCGCGGCCGGCCCACCCAGATCTGGTTCCTGACCCAGGCCGGTCATGGGCGCTTCCCGGACACGCACGCCGAGATGACGGTGCAGATGATCGCGGCCGTGCGCCAGGTGTTCGGCGATGACGGCATCGACAAGCTGGTGCAGGTGCGCGAAGGCGCCATGCTCAATGTCTACCAGCAGGCCATGCAGGACGCGGCGGACTTGAAGACGCGGCTCGCGCGCCTGGTCGACGTGCGCAGCGCCGAGGGCTACATGGCGGAACTGCGTGAAGACGGCGCGGATTTCGTCTTCATCGAGAACCATTGCCCCATCTGCTTCGCGGCCAAGGCCTGTATGGGCTTCTGCCGCAGCGAGCTGGAACTCTTCCGCAAGGTGCTGGGCGAGGGCGTGCAGGTCGACCGCGAAGAACACATCCTGGCCGGGGCGCGGCGCTGCGCCTACCGCGTCAGCCAGCGGCCATGACGCTCAAGCAGCTCGAGGCCTTCTACTGGGCCGCCACCTGCGCCAGTTTTGCCGTGGCGGCCGAGCGGCTGCATCTGTCGGTGTCTTCGCTGTCCAAGCGCATCACGGAACTGGAAGAGGGGCTGGGCCAGCCGCTCTTTGACCGCAGCGGCCACAAGGCCGTGCTGACCGACGCGGGCCAGCGCCTGCTGCCGCAAGCGCGCGGGCTGCTTGCCACGGCCGACCAGATCCGCGCCTCCATGACCGAAATGCCGGGTCTGCGCGGCCGTTGCCGCTTCGGCGTCGGCGAGCTGACGGCGCTGACCTGGCTGCCGGGGTTGATACGCGCCGTGCGCGCAGCCTACCCGGAGCTGGTGCTGGAGCCGTACGTGGACATCGGCCAGGTGCTGGAACAGCGCGTCGCGGACGGCGAGCTGGATTTTGCCGTGATCGCTGGCCGGTCTTCCCGCGCCGGCATTGCGTCATCGCCCATCGGCGAGGCGCACTTCTCCTGGGTCGCCGCGCCCTCGGTGCTGCAACCGGCCGACACCGGCATGACGATGGCCTTGCTGGCCCGGCTGCCGCTCGTCACGCTGCCCGAAGGCGCGGGCACCACGCGCATCATCGACGACTGGCTCGGCGGACGCGAATCCGCGGGCGAGCGCCTGTGCTGCAACAACTGGGGCGCCATCGTCGGGCTGCTGATCGAGGGCACGGGCGTGGGGTTGCTGCCCAGCCATTGGGCCGAAAAGCTCCAGGCCGAAGGCAGCCTGCGCGTCCTGCACGGCGAGCCCGAACTGGCCGCCTTGCCCTATGCCTTCCAGTACCGGCGCGACGACGCCCGGCCGCTGGTCGCCATGCTGCGCGACACGGTCGCCGCGTCGGCCGATTTCTCGGCCCCTTGCCGCCTGCCCTGAGCCATTCGTCCGCAAGGCGGCCGCCACGGGCGTATAGTGGGCGGCGCGTCACCCGCCGGTCTATACAATCGCCGCGCGCCTGGCGCAGAATCCAACAACAAACGGCGTGCGCACGAGGGGGATGGGCCCGGCGATGCGGCGCGTCCCGGGGTCTGTTGCTCCCAGCCAGGCGGTGCCTCCGCGCACGAGACGACAGATCCTGACGGAATCGACGGAGATCATTCATGCGTAAATTTTGCCTCGCCATGGCCATGGCGGGAATGCTGGCCACCGGATTGGCGAACGCCCAGTCCACGCTGCGTATCGGGCTGCAGGACGACCCGGACGTGCTGGACCCGGCGCGCGCCCGCACCTTTGTCGGCCGCATCGTGTTCGCCTCGTTGTGCGACAGGCTGGTCGACATCACCCCCGATCTGAAGATCGTGCCGCAGCTTGCGCAATCCTGGACCGTCGGCCCGGACAACAAGACGCTGACCTTCAAGCTGCGCACGGATGCCGTGTTCCACGATGGCACCCCCATCAACGCCGCCGCCGTCAAGGCCAACCTCGACCGCGCCCGCACGCTGCCCGACAGCAACCGCAAGAGCGAGCTGGCCACCGTTGCCAGCGTGGACGCGCCCGACGAGCACACCGTGGTGCTGAACCTGTCGGAACCGGATGCCTCGCTGCTGTCGCAGCTGTCCGACCGCGCCGGCATGATGATTTCGCCCGCCAGCTTCGACAAGGACCCCGGCGGCAAGCCCGTGTGCTCGGGCCCGTACCAATTCAAGGAGCGCGTGCAGAACGATCGCATCGTGCTCGAGAAATTCCCCAAGTACTGGGATGCGGCCAATTACCACTTCGACCGCCTCGTCTACACGCCGATTCCGGACAACACCGTGCGCCTGAACAACCTGCGCGCCGGCGACCTGGACATCATCGAACGCGTGGCGCCCAGCGACGCCAAGGCCGTCAAGGATGACGCCAGCCTGCGTCTGGCGCCGGTCACGGGCCTGGGCTTCCAGTCCATCTCCGTGAACCTCGCCAACGGCGCGCGCGCCGATCATCCGCTCGCCAAGGACAAGCGCGTGCGGCAGGCGCTGGATCTGGCCATCGATCGCGACGTCCTGAACCAGGTGATCGGCGAAGGCATGTTCCAGCCCGCCCACCAGCCGTTCCCGCCCGCCAGCTTTGCGTACAACAAGTCCTTCGACCGCCCGGGCCGCGACCCCAAGAAGGCGCAGGCCTTGCTGAAGGAAGCCGGCTACGACCGCGTGAAGGTCGAAATCACCTTCGGCAACAACACCACCATGCAGCAGGTCTTCGAACTGGTGCAGGCCATGGGTGCGGAAGCGGGCTTCGACATTTCCCTGCGTCCGGTCGAATTCGCCTCGCTGCAATCCTCGCTGGCCCGCGGCGACTTCCAGATCGGGCAGAGCGGCTGGTCGGGCCGGGTCGATCCCAGCGGCAATATCCACCAGTACCTGAGCTGCAAGGGCAACCTGAACGACGGCAAATTCTGCGACCCCGCCGTCGACAAACTGCTCAACGACGCCCGCGCCGAGTCCGACACGACCAAGCGTCGCGCCATGTACGACCAGGTGCTGGCCGCGATGCAGGATCAGCGTCCGATCATCTACCTGTTCTACCTGCCGTGGACGTTCGGGGTGCAGGCCAAGGTGGACGGCTTCGTCCCGTACCCCGACGGTCTGATCCGTCTAAAGGGCGTAAAGAAATAAGCCCACCCCGTACCCGCTGACGCGGGCCCCCTCAAGGGGGCAACACCAGCGGACCGGCGGAGCCGGATCCGCGGTGTTCCGGATGGCGACACTTGCTGCTGTGGGGTGTCTAGGTGCCAGACACCCGAATCGGTCTTACATCCCAACATCAGGACCCACCATGTTTACGACTCGCCCGGAAATCCTCGGCACCTTCGGTGTCGTGACGTCTACCCATTGGCTGGCCAGTTCGGCCGGCATGTCGCTGCTGGAGCGCGGCGGCAATGCGTTCGATGCCTGCGTCGCCTCGGCGTTCGTGTTGCAGGTGGTCGAACCCCATCTGGTCGGCCCGGCCGGCGAAGTGCCGGCCGTGTTCTATTCGGCCCGCACCGGCAAGGTCGAGGTCTTGTGCGGGCAGGGCACCACGCCCGCCGCGGCCACGCTGGAACGCTACCGCGCCGAAGGCCTGAAGCTCATTCCCGGCAACGGCCTGCTCGCTACCGTGATCCCCGGCGCGTTCGATGCCTGGATGCTGCTGCTGCGCGACCACGGCACGATGCGCGTGCGGGACGTGCTCGAACCCGCCATCTATTACGCGGAACACGGCCATGCGCTGATGCCGCGCATCTCCAACACCATTGCCGGCCTGAAGGACTTCTTCGAAACCCACTGGCCGACGACCGCTCAGGTCTACGTGCCGGGCGGGCAGGTGCCGCAGGCCCGCAAGCTGTTCCGCAATCCGGCACTGGCCCGCACCTGGACCCGCGTGCTGCAAGCCGCCGAGGGCGCCGGCGCCGACCGCGAGCGCCAGATCGAGGCCGCGCGCGACGCGTTCTACCGAGGTTTCATCGCCGACGAAATCGACCGCTTCGCCCGCAACACCGACGTCATGGACGAAAGCGGCGCCACCCACCGCGGCGTCATCACGGCCGACGACCTGGCCGGCTGGTCCGCCAGCTACGACGAACCGCTGACCTACGACTATCACGGCTACACGGTCGCCAAGGCCGGCGCCTGGAGCCAGGGGCCGGTCTTCCTGCAGACGCTCGCCATCCTGAAAGACATGGACCTGGCGGGCGTCAGTCCCACCAGCGCCGAATTCATCCACCGGGTGACCGAGGCCATGAAGCTCGCCTTTGCCGACCGCGAAGCCTATTACGGCGACCCGGCCTTCATCGACGTGCCGCTCGCCCATCTGCTTTCCGACGCGTACAACGCCGAACGCCGCCAACTGATCGGGGAGGGCGCGTCGCACGACCTGCTGCCCGGCCAGGTGCCCGGCTTCGAGGCGCAGGTCGCGCGCGTCATGGACACGCTCGAGCGCCTGTCGCCCGTCACCGCTCCCGGCAGCGCCACGAACGAACCGACCCTTGCCGATATGCGCGCGTCGGCCAAGCGCGGCGACACCACGCACGTGGACGTGATCGACCGCTGGGGCAACATGATCTCGGCCACGCCGTCCGGCGGCTGGTTCCAGTCCTCGCCGGTCATTCCGGAATTGGGCTTCGGCCTGAACACCCGCGCCCAGATGTTCTGGCTGGAAGAAGGCCTGCCCGGCACGCTGGCGCCGGGCAAGCGCCCGCGCACCACGCTGACCCCGTCGCTCGCGCTGCGCGATGGCAAGCCGTACCTGGCCTTCGGCACGCCGGGCGGCGACCAGCAGGAACAATGGCAACTGCTGTTCTTCCTGCGACACGTGCACCACGGCCTGAATCTGCAGGAAGCCATCGACCTGCCCATGTCGCACACCATGCACTTTCCCACGTCCTTCTACCCGCGCGACCGCAAACCCGGTCATCTGGCGCTGGAGGCCAGCTTCGGCGCCGAGGTCATTGCGGCGCTGCGCCAGCGCGGCCACCAGATCGAAGAACTGCCCGAGTGGTCGGTCGGCCGGCTGACCGCCGCTTCGCGTGACGCGGACGGACTGCTGCATGCGGCCGCCACGCCGCGCCTGATGCAAGCGTACGCCGTCGGCCGTTGAACGGACGGCGCACGCTTTCTTACAAAGCGTGCGCCGTGCGGCGTCTTGCGGCGGTTTACCCGCTTAGGGTATGTTTGTCGCATGACGCCATCCGAGCAGAGCCCGGCAACAGCGGCTCGACCCCTCACGGGAAAAGAACCCTTATTCATCGTCCTCAATAAAGGATCGGGGCGCGGCGACGCGCAGGTCTTGCAGGACACCATCCGGACAATCCTCGACGAGGCCGGGCGGCGCTACGAACTCATGCCGGTCGGCGATCCGTCGCGGCTGACGGACGTGGCGCGTCAGGCGGTCAAGCGCGCCCAGGACGAGCAGGGCGTCGTCATCGCCGCGGGCGGCGACGGCACGCTCAATGCCGTTGCGTCCACGGTGCTGGGACAGGGCGTGCCGTTCGGCATCCTGCCGCAAGGCACCTTCAACTACTTCGGCCGCACCTACGGCATTTCGCAGGAAACCGAGGTGGCGCTGCGCGGCTTCCTGCAAGGCACCATCCGGCCCGTTCAGGTCGGCCTGCTAAACGGCCGACTGTTTCTCGTCAACGCCAGCCTCGGCCTGTATCCGCAACTGCTCGAAGACCGCGAGGCCTACAAGCAACGCTACGGGCGCAGGCGCTGGGTTGCGCTGTGGTCAGGCCTGGTCACGCTCTGGCGCCAACCGCGCCAGCTCGGGTTGCAGCTCGAATTCGAGGGCAAGTCGCGCAGTCTGCGGTCGCCGACGCTCGTCGTGGGCAACAACAAGCTGCAACTGGAACACATCGGCATCGAGCACGACGAGCTCGACCGCAACCGGCTGATCGCCATGGCGGCGCGGCCGGTGGGCACGCTGGCCCTGTACGGCCTGCTGGTGCGCGGTTTGCTCAGCCGGATGGGCGACGCCGAGAACGTCATCAGCTTCGCCTTCGACAAGCTGACGGTCGGTGTACGCGGGCGCCGCCGGGTCAAGGTGGCGATGGACGGCGAGATATCCTGGATGGACACGCCGCTTGAATTCAAGGTGGCGAGCGATCGCCTGCCCCTGGTGGTGCCGGCGGACCCCGAGCTCCTGGACCGCTCATGACGCGGATCCTGCATTTGTCGGACACCCATTTCGGCACGGAGCGCAAGGCGGTCGTCGAAGCCGTGCTGGACCTGGCGCGGCAGTTGTCGCCCGATCTGGTGGTGCTCAGCGGCGACATCACCCAGCGCGCGCGCCGCAGCCAGTTCGCCGCCGCGCGCCGGTTCATCGAGCGTCTGGCCCTGCCCGTGCTGGCGGTGCCCGGCAATCACGACATCCCGCTGTACAACGTATTCGCACGCGCCCTCAATCCCTATGGCAACTACAAGCGCGCGCTGGGGCCGATCCTCGAGCCCGTGTTCGAAAACGACGGCGTGCTCGCCATCGGGGTGAACACCACGCGGCCAAAACGCCACAAGGATGGCGAGATCTCCGATGCCCAGATCGCTCGCGTCGCCCAGCGGCTGCGGCAGGCCCGGCCGGGCCAGTTGCGCCTCGTCGTGGCGCACCACCCGGTGCGCGCCAAGGTCGAATCGGACCTGTCCAATCTGCTGATCGGCCGGGAGCGTGCGCTGTCGGCCTGGGCCCAGGCGGGTGTCGACCTGGTGCTGGGCGGTCACATACACTTGCCCTACGTGCTGCCGCTGACCGCGCCCACCGGACCGGCCGGCTGGATCGTCCAGGCCGGGACGACCTGCTCGCACCGGGTGCGGGGCACCGTGCCCAACTCGCTGGGCGTGATCACCCGCTCTGAAGAAGACGGCCAGCAGGTCTGCCACGTCGAGCGGTGGGATTACGCGGCGGGCGCGCATGCCTTCGCGCCGGTCGACAAGACGCTGGTCTCGTTGTAGCAGGGGGCGCGGCCCCCACGCACCTTTCTTTTGATGGCGCATACATGACCGATGTCTACGCGGCATGGGCCGCAGCCCATGCCCTCTCTTTGTTTGTCGCGCTGCCGCTGGTCGCGGGCGGCGTGGCGCTGCTCTTCATGCGCTGCCATGGCCGCCTGTCCGGCAACGGCCGTGCCGCGCTCTTCGGCGCGACGGTGGGCATTTCCTTTGCGTTGTTTCTGGCGCTGGCCTTGGCAGTCGAGAGCCGCGGGACGATCGTGGCGTTCGACAGCGCGCTCGCCAATGCGCTCAGCATGTCCATGTCGACGTCCATGCTTTGGTTGCTGTCCTGGATCACGTATCTAGGTGACCGCAACTTGCTCACGGTCGTCGCCGTGTTGATGACGATTGCGCTGCTATGGCGCGGGTCGTGGCAGCTCGCGCTCTTCTGCGCGGTCGCGACCGGCCTGAACGGCGCGCTGAACTGGCTGTTCAAGCACACGTTCGAGCGCGTGCGGCCCGACCACGATCACGGCTACGCCATGGCGACCGGCTGGAGCTTTCCCAGCGGCCACTCGTCGGCGGCAATGGCTGTGTACGGCACGGCCTGCTACCTGATGTGGCGATTCGCACCACCCGCGTGGCGTCTGCCCTGCGTGGCGTTCATGGCCGCGCTCATCATGGCCATCGGTCTCAGCCGCATCCTGCTGCAGGTTCATTTTGCGAGCGATGTCGTAGCCGGGTTCGCGGTCAGCCTGGGATGGCTGGTCCTGTGCGTGGCGGCCGTCGAACGGCTGCACGTGTCAGGCAGGACGGTTCAGCGCGTCCAGTAGGCGCGCCTCGATGCCGTCCGCGGCGGGCGCCTGCATGGGCGCGCAGGTGTAGCGCCCGCCCGCGCAGGCGATGGCGCGGTTAAGCTGCCGCATCCGGTCGGCGGGTGGCGGGTCCAGATCGATGATCAGCTTGCCGGCAATGGGCGCAGTGACCTGTCCGTCGCTGAAGCGTTCGAGCGTGCGATCGATCTCGCGCTCCCGGGGCAGGGCCAGCACGATGGTGTCTGACTCCGCCAGGGCTTCGCGCGCCGAGGTTGCCAGCGTCGCGTTGCCACGGAAATCTTCGCACCGCTCCGCCTCGATGTCATAGAGGGTCAGCGCAATGTCCGGCTCGGCGGCCAGCAGCCGCCGCGCGGCCATCGTGCCGATCCTGCCCATGCCGACGATGCTGACGCGCGGACTCATGGCTTGGGCACCGACCACGTGCTCACGATATGCGCGACCGGCTCGTCCGAGCCTTCGCCGGTCAGCACGACTTCGCCCGCGGAAAGCCGGCCCACCTTGAGCAGCCGGGCATGCGCATGGATGGCGCCTGCCGGACTTTTGCGCAGGAAATTGATGGTCAGGCTGGCCGTGACCGCGTGGGCCTGCCCGGTGGCGCCCACGACTGCCGCATACATGGCCAGGTCGGCCAGTCCCATCAGCATCGGTCCGGCAACAATGCCGCCCAGCCGCTGGTGCGCGTCGCGGGCGGGCAACACGGCGTGCGCCGTGCCGTGGCCGATGTGCAGCACATCGATCCCCAGCAGCATCGAGAACGGATGCTGGTCGGCAAGCAACACGTGAAAGTCGGCAAGGCTGATCTGCGGCGCGCGCGCATCGGCGGCGAGGGCGGTTGCGGTCATCGTTGTTCCAGGGCGTGGCAATAGTTGTCCAGCAGCGCATCGGCCTGCTGGCCCAGCGACTTGAGGCGGCGGGTGTGCACCAGCAGCAACAGTCCCATCAAATAGGTGAACACGTTCATCTGCTCGGCCTGAACGGTCTCGTCCCGCCAGCCTTTTGTGCGCGACAGCGCCTGGCCGATCAGATCGATGCATTGCCGCAACCGGCCATTGAGCTTTTCGTCCATGTCCCGGCCGAGCCCCCGCGGGCCCAGTCCCTGGAACAGATACATCCCCAGCGAAAAATCCGTGCGCCGCTGCGCGTAGTAGGCAAAAAACGCCCCTATCACGCCGCGCGCGGCCGACTGCGGCGTCTCGGCATCGCCCGCCTGCGCCAGATGCGCGTGCAGCCGTTGCAGCGATCCGTCCAGCAGTTCCCCGTAAAGCGCCTCCTTGCCCGCGAACCAGGGATAAATGGCGCCCGTCGTGCAACCAGCTTCTTTGGCGATGGCCCGGATCGTCGTCTTTTCCAGACCATCCCGTTCAAACACGCGCTGCGCGGCGTCCAGGATGATCTGCCTGCGCAGGGCGCTCAGGCGTTCGTTGCGGTCGGCTCGAGGGGAAGGGGTGGACATGGCGCTCAGCGGCTATACGGTGCCATCGATCATATCGACGATTTTTATTAATAACAACGTTATTAGCGCCGCACGTGATTACGATGATCTTCAGTGCCGGCATCATCCCGGCCGCTCCGGTTTAGCGCTGCATGGCAGCCGGAGCCGCGAAGAAAGTAGCGTGACGAATGGGTTTTGGAATTGCCCGGAAAATTGGGGGCAGGGCCGAAAGTCGCATGGTTGCGCGCTCGGGCAGTTCGGTAAGGGAAAGCCCTAGCGTTGCGCGGCAAGCATCAGCGGGATGTTGCAACTTCCCAACAAGCCTGTCGCAAACCTGCACTTTTCTGATGCCGACCATAGCCAGTCCCCCCGATTTTTGATGCAATAGCGTCAACTTCCCTTCGCGGAGTTAGGGGGGCGGCAGGCTGGTTTGCTGGATTGCTGCTCTTGTCACTCAAATCAACGGAGATTTCTTAAATGAAAAAGACTCTGCTCGCTGCCGCCCTGCTCGCCGGTTTCGCCGGTGTCGCCCAGGCAGAAACGTCTGTCACCCTGTACGGTATCATCGACACGGGCCTCGGCTACAACCGTATCAGCGGTGTTAGCGACGCCGTCAACGGCAGCCGCTTCGGCATGATCAACGGCGTCCAAAACGGTTCGCGCTGGGGTCTGCGTGGTTCGGAAGATCTGGGTGACGGCCTGCGCGCTGTTTTCCAACTGGAATCGGGCTTTGATTCGGGCAACGGCCGTTCGGCTCAAGGTGGCCGTCTGTTCGGTCGTCAAGCCACCGTCGGTCTGGCCAGCGACAGCTGGGGCCAACTGGACTTCGGTCGTCAAACCAACATCGCTTCGAAGTACTTCGGTTCGATCGATCCGTTCGGCGCTGGCTTCGGTCAAGCTAACATCGGTACCGGTCTGAGCGCCGCTAACACGCAGCGCTACGACAACATGGTCATGTACCAAACCCCGTCGTTCAGCGGCTTCCAATTCGGCGCCGGCTACTCGTTCAGCGCCGACGACACGAAGACGACCGAAACCGGCTTCAAGACCGCCGACAACACCCGCGCCATCACCGCTGGTCTGCGCTACGTCAACGGCCCGTTGAACGTCGCTCTGTCGTACGACCAACTGAACGCCTCGAACCGTCTGACGACCGAAGCTACCGACGCTACCCCGCGTTCGTACATGATCGGTGGTTCGTATGACTTCGAAGTGGTCAAGCTGGCCCTGGTCTACGGCCGCACCACCGACGGCTGGTTCGCTGGCCCCGGCGTGAACGGCAACTCGATCCTGTCGGCAACCGCCAGCGGCATCAGCAACGTGTTTGCTGACGGCTTCAAGGCCAACTCCTACCTGGTCGGCCTGTCGGCCCCCATCGGTGGCGCTTCGAACGTCTTCGGTTCGTGGCAGCGTGTTGACCCGTCGAACGACAAGTTGACGGGCGACGATGCCAACATGAACATCTACTCGCTGGGCTACACCTACGACCTGTCCAAGCGTACCAACCTGTACGCCTACGGTTCGTACGCCACCAACTACGCCTTCCTGGACGACGTCAAGTCGACCGCCGTCGGCATCGGTGTGCGTCACCGCTTCTAATCCAATGCAGGGCGCAAGCCCTGTGTGGATTTAAAGCAAAAGCGAACGGGCCTCGGCCCGTTCGCATGAACCACCCTTTTGGGGGTGGTTTTTTTTCGTCTGCGGACTGAATTCAGGCATACTACGGCTTCGTGTCGTTCGAGCCGCACATGCTCGACATGCACCGACGAAAGCTGCAATTGTTCCATTTGAGGAATGCAGTCTTTCGCCTGCTATTCAAGCTACAGAGTTCAGCCGGAAGTAACCGCGCGAATGCTACAATCCTAAGGTTTGCGCATTTGACGGACGCCTGAATGAACCTGCAACAGTATTTTCCCGTCCTGCTGTTTATCGTAGTGGCCACCCTTATCGGGTTCGCGCTTCTAACGGCCGGCTCCCTCCTTGGCCCGCGGCGTCCTTACGCTGAGAAGCTCTCGCCTTACGAGTGCGGCTTCGAAGCGTTTGAAGATGCACGCATGAAGTTTGACGTGCGCTACTACCTCGTGGCGATTCTGTTCATTCTTTTCGACCTGGAAATCGCGTTCCTGTTCCCGTGGGCCATTGCCCAGGGCACCGTCGGACTCGTCGGTTTCTGGACGGTCATGGTTTTCCTCGCCGTGTTGACCGTCGGCTTCATCTACGAATGGAAAAAGGGCGCGCTGGATTGGGAGTGACCTTCGGGTTCATTTCACAGCACGTTATCAGAGACGAATATGGCTATAGACGGCATTCTCAAGCAAGGGTTCATCACCACCAGCGCCGACAAGTTCCTGAACTGGGCGAAGACCGGTTCGATGTGGCCCATGACCTTCGGTCTGGCCTGTTGCGCGGTTGAGATGATGCACGCGGGCGCAGCCCGCTATGACCTGGACCAATTCGGCATCATCTTCCGGCCCAGCCCGCGCCAGTCCGATCTTATGATCGTTGCCGGCACGCTGTGCAACAAGATGGCGCCCGCGCTGCGCAAGGTCTACGACCAGATGCCCGAGCCGCGCTGGGTGGTTTCCATGGGCTCCTGTGCCAATGGCGGCGGCTACTACCACTACTCGTATTCGGTGGTGCGTGGCTGTGATCGCATCGTACCGGTAGACGTCTACGTGCCGGGCTGCCCGCCCACGGCCGAGGCGCTGGTCTACGGCTTGCTGCAAATGCAGAACAAGATCCGCCTGACCAACACGATTGCGCGCTGATGCTTCGTCAGGTTCGACGGCAGGCCTCAGCCGCCTCGAACCTGCGAAACCAGCGTATCGGTTCACCTAAGCGTACAAGATGATGACCAGGCTCGAATCCCTGAAAAACAATTTGCAGACCACCCTCGGCGCGGACATTGCGCTGACCGAGGCGCTGGGCGAGCTGACGCTCGAAGTGCCCGCGGAGCAGTGGTTCTCCGTCTGCAACAAGCTGCGCACCGAAGCCGGCCTGCGCTTTGAAACCTGTATCGACCTCTGCGGCGTCGACTACCTGACCTGGGGCAACGGCACGCGCCAGATGCCCGAGGAAACCAACGTCCGCATCCACCGCTCGCGTTATGCCGTGGTGGCGCACCTGCTCTCCCTCGAGAACAACTGGCGGCTGCGCGTGCGCACGTGGGCGCCTGACGACGAGTTCCCGATGGTCGCCTCGCTGATGGAATGCTGGCCCACGGTCGGCTGGTTCGAGCGCGAAGCCTTCGATCTGTACGGCATCGTCTTCGAAGGCCATCCGGACCTGCGCCGCATCCTCACGGACTACGGCTTCATCGGCCATCCGTTCCGCAAGGACTTCCCGCTGTCGGGCACCGTCGAAATGCGCTACGACCCCGAGCAGCGGCGCGTCATTTACCAGCCGGTCACGATCGATCCGCGCGAGATCACCCCGCGCGTGGTCCGCGAAGACACCTACGGCATGGGGCGTTGAATCATGGCAGACATCAAGAACTACACCCTGAACTTCGGTCCTCAACACCCGGCCGCGCACGGCGTGCTGCGCCTGGTGCTCGAGCTTGACGGCGAAGTCATCCAGCGCGCCGATCCGCACATCGGCCTGCTGCACCGCGCCACCGAAAAGCTGGCCGAACACAAAACCTACATCCAGGCGCTGCCCTACATGGACCGCCTGGACTACGTGTCCATGATGTGCAACGAGCACGCCTACGTCATGGCCATCGAAAAGCTGCTGGGCGTCGAAGCCCCGCTGCGCGCGCAGTACATCCGCGTGATGTTCGATGAAATCACGCGTCTGCTGAACCACCTGATGTCGCTGGGCTCGCACGCCCTGGACGTGGGCGCGATGGCGGTATTCCTGTACGCGTTCCGTGAACGCGAAGACCTGATGGACTGCTACGAAGCGGTCTCGGGCGCGCGCATGCACGCGGCCTACTACCGGCCGGGTGGCGTCTATCGCGACCTGCCGGATTCGATGCCGCAGTACGGCGACTCCAGCAAGTTCCGTGGCGACAAGGAAATGCGCGTCATGAACGAAGCGCGTTCGGGCTCGTTGCTGGACTTCATCGAAGACTTCACCAACCGCTTCCCCGGCTGCGTCGACGAGTACGAAACCCTGCTCACCGACAACCGCATCTGGAAGCAGCGTCTGGTCGGCATCGGCGTGGTCGATCCCGAGCGCGCCAAGGCGCTGGGGTTCACCGGCCCGATGCTGCGTGGTTCGGGCGTCGCCTGGGACCTGCGCAAGACGCAGCCCTACGAAGTCTACGACCTGCTTGATTTCGACATCCCCGTGGGTGTCAACGGCGACTGCTACGACCGCTACCTGGTCCGCATCGCCGAGATGCGCCAAAGCAATCGCATCATCCGCCAGTGCGTGGAATGGCTGCGCAACAATCCCGGCCCGGTCATGATCGAGAACCACAAGATCGCCCCGCCGTCGCGTACCGCCATGAAGACCAACATGGAAGAGCTGATCCATCACTTCAAGCTCTTCACTGAAGGTTTCCACGTGCCCCCGGGCGAGGCGTTCGCCTCGGTGGAGCACCCGAAGGGCGAATTCGGCATCTATCTGGTGTCCGACGGCGCCAACAAGCCTTACCGCCTGAAGATTCGGGCGCCTGGCTTTGTCCACCTGCAAGCGCTGGATGAAATGTCGCGTGGCCACATGATCGCCGACGCCGTCACCATCATTGGCACGCAGGACATCGTTTTCGGCGAGATCGATCGCTGATCCGCCCAGACAGTCACGAGCACGCCCGCATAACCCGGATTCAAACTATGCTGCTTTCCGAACAGGCCTACCAGAAAATCGACCGTGAACTGGCCAAGTTCCCGGCCGACCAGCGGCAGTCCGCCATCATGGCCTCGCTTGCCATCGCGCAAGAAGAGAAGGGCTGGTTGGCTACCGAAGTCATCGAAGACGTGGCCAACTACATTGGCGTTCCGCCCATCGCGGTCCAGGAAGTCGCCACGTTCTACAACATGTTCGACGTCAAGCCCGTCGGCAAGAACAAGATCGCCGTCTGCACGAACCTGCCCTGTGCCTTGCGCGACGGCGACCGCGCCGGCGAATACCTCAAGCGCAAGCTGGGCGTCGACTATCGCCAGACCACCGAAGACGGCCAGTTCACGCTGGTCGAAGGCGAGTGCATGGGCGCCTGCGGCGACTCCCCCGTGCTGATCGTGAACAACAAGCATATGTGCGTGCGCATGACCGACGAGAAGCTGGACGCGCTGGTCGCGGCCCTCAAGCAGCAAGGAGAGTCGGCATGAACGCGCCTGACCTGTACAAGCAGTTCGCGCAGGGGCTGGATCCCAACCCCCTGAACGACCTGTCCAACTCGATGGCCCTGCACGGCCGCCACCTGCAGCCGCAGATCATGGCCGACGTCGACGGCGCCAACTGGCGCCTGGCCGACTACGTCAAGCGCGGCGGCTACGAAGCCCTGAAAAAGATCCTGACCACCGGCATGAAGCCGGAAGACGTGATCGCCGAAGTCAAGGCGTCGGGTCTGCGCGGCCGTGGCGGCGCGGGCTTCCCGACCGGCCTGAAGTGGAGCTTCATGCCGCGCGCCTTCCCGGGCCAGAAGTACCTCGTCTGCAACTCCGACGAAGGCGAGCCCGGCACGTTCAAGGACCGCGACATCCTGCGCTTCAATCCGCACATCGTGATTGAAGGCATGGCGATCGCGGCCTACGCCATGGGCATCAGCGTCGGCTACAACTACATCCACGGCGAAATCTTCGAAGTCTACGAGCGCTTCGAAGAAGCGCTGGAAGAGGCGCGTGCCGCCGGCTTCCTGGGTGACCGCCTGTTCGGTTCCGACTTCAGCTTCCAGCTCCACGCTTTCCACGGTTACGGCGCCTACATCTGCGGCGAAGAAACCGCGCTGCTGGAATCGCTGGAAGGCAAGAAGGGCCAGCCGCGCTTCAAGCCGCCGTTCCCGGCCAGCTTCGGCCTGTACGGCAAGCCCACCACCATCAACAACACGGAAACGTTCGCGGCGGTGCCGTGGATCATCCGCAACGGCGGCCAGGCCTACCTGGAAGTCGGCAAGCCGAACAACGGCGGCACCAAGCTGTTCTCGATCACCGGCGACGTCGAGCGTCCCGGCAACTACGAGATCCCGCTGGGCACCCCGTTCTCGACGCTACTTGAACTGGCTGGCGGCATGCGCGGCGGCAAGAAGCTGAAGGCGGTCATCCCCGGCGGCTCGAGCGCCCCGGTCCTGCCCGCCGACATCATGATGGAATGCACGATGGACTATGACTCCATCGCCAAGGCCGGCTCGATGCTCGGCTCTGGCGCTGTGATCGTCATGGACGAGACGCGCTGCATGGTGAAGTCGCTGCTGCGTCTGTCGTACTTCTATTTCGAGGAAAGCTGCGGCCAGTGCACGCCGTGCCGCGAAGGCACCGGCTGGCTCTACCGCATGGTGCACCGCATCGAAAACGGTCAAGGCCGTCCGGAAGATCTGGAGCTGCTGGACAACGTGGCGCTCAACATCATGGGCCGCACCATCTGCGCTCTCGGTGACGCCGCCGCCATGCCCGTCCGTGGCTTCCTCAAGCATTTTCGCGACGAATTCGCGCACCACATCGAGCACAAGTCTTGTGTGGTCCCGCAATATCTGTAGGTCTCAGGAACAGCAATGGTTGAACTAACCGTCGACGGCAACAAGGTCGAAGTGCCCGAAGGCAGCATGGTCATGCATGCCGCCCAGAAAGTCGGGCTTTACGTGCCGCATTTCTGCTACCACAAGAAACTGTCCATCGCGGCCAACTGCCGGATGTGCCTGGTTGAAGTGGAAAAAGCGCCCAAGGCGCTGCCCGCCTGCGCCACGCCCGTGACCAACGGCATGGTCGTCCACACCTGCTCTGAGAAGGCTCGCGCCGCTCAGAAGTCGGTGATGGAATTCTTGCTCATCAATCACCCCCTCGACTGCCCGATCTGCGATCAGGGCGGCGAATGCCAGCTGCAGGATCTGGCCGTGGGCTACGGCGGCTCTTCCTCGCGTTACCAGGAAGAAAAGCGCGTCGTGTTCCACAAGGACCTGGGCCCGCTGGTTTCCGCCGAGGAAATGTCGCGCTGCATCCACTGCACCCGTTGCGTGCGCTTCGGCCAGGAAATCGCCGGCGTCATGGAGCTGGGCATGCTGGGCCGTGGCGAGCACTCCGAAATCACCACCTTCGTGGGCCGTTCGATCGAGTCCGAACTGTCGGGCAACATGATCGACATCTGTCCGGTGGGCGCGCTGACCTCCAAGCCCTTCCGCTACAGCGCCCGTACCTGGGAACTGGCTCGCCGCCGTTCGGTCAGCCCGCACGACAGCCTCGGCGCCAACCTGGTCGTCCAGGTCAAGGGCGACCGCGTGATGCGCGTGGTCCCGTTCGAAGACGAAGCCGTCAACGAATGCTGGATCAGCGACCGCGACCGTTTCTCGTACGAAGGCCTGAACAGCGACGACCGCCTGTCCGCCCCGATGATCAAGGGCACCGACGGCAAGTGGCAGGAAGCCTCGTGGGCCGACGCCCTGCAAGCCGTGGCCCAAGGCCTGTCGCGCGTACGTGACAGCTTCGGCGCCGGCCAGATCGGCGCGCTGGCGTCCGAATACGCCACCACCGAGGAATACGCGCTGCTGGGCCGCCTGGTCCGCTCGCTGGGTTCCGAGAACATCGACTTCCGTCTGCGCCAGACCGACCCGGCCTTCGACGCCGCGCTGACCGGCGCGCCGTGGCTGGGCATGCCCATCGCCGAACTCGACAACCTGGACCGCGTCCTGGTCGTCGGCTCGTTCCTGCGCAAGGATCATCCCCTGATGGCCCAGCGTCTGCGCCAAGCCGCCAAGCGTGGCACGCAGATCCTGATGGTCGACAGCGCCGCCGACGATCCCCTGATGCCCGTCACCGCGCGCATCACCGTGGCCCCGTCGGAACTGGCGCGCGCGCTGGCCGAAGTGGCCGTCGCGCTGGCCCAGGCCAAGGAACAGGCCGTGCCGGCCGAGTTCGCCTCGGTCACGCCGGGCGAAAACGCCAAGCTCATCGCCGCCAGCCTTGCGTCCGGCGCCAACACCGCCGTGCTGATGGGCAACCTGGCTGTCGCCAGCGCCCAGGCCACCACGCTGGCCGCCAATGGCCGTGCCGTGGCTGACCTGTCCGGCGGCAAGTTCGGCTTCCTGACCTCGGGCGGCAACACGGTCGGCGGTTACCTCGCCGGCGCCATCCCGGGCAAGGGAGGCAAGACCGCCGCGGCCATGCTCGCCGAACCGCTCAAGGCCTACATCGTCCTGCACGCCGAACCGCTGCTCGACGCCGACAATGGCCAGCAAGCCATCGCCGCGCTGCGTGGCGCGCAGTTCGCCGTCGCGCTCACGCCTTACCGTTCGGCCGCCGCTGAATGGGCCGACGTGATGCTGCCGGTGTCGCCGTTCACGGAAACCTCGGGCACGTTCGTCAACGCCCAAGGCCTGGCCCAGAGCTTCAAGGGCACGGTCACGCCGTTCGGCCAGACCCGTCCGGGCTGGAAGGTCCTGCGCGTGCTGGGCAACGTCCTGCACCTGGCCGGCTTCGATGACGAGACCTCCGAGTCCGTGCGCGACGCCGTGCTGGCCAGCGGCGTCGAAGGCCGTCTGTCCAACGACGTCAAGGCCCCGCTGGGTCTGGGCCAGGCGCTCACCGGCCTGGAACGCGTCGCCGATGTGCCGATCTACCGCACGGACGCCATGGTGCGCCGTTCGGAACCGCTGCAGGCCGCGCCGGCTTCGAAGAAGCCCGCCGCCGCCATGAACGGCCGCACTCTCACCAGCCTGGGCCTGACGGCCGGGGTCAAGGTGCGCGTGTCGGCCGGGCAGGGCGCCGTCGAACTGGAAACCGTGCAGGATGATGCCGTGGCCGATCGCGCCGTGCGCATTTCCGCCGCCTTCGAAACTACCGCTGCCCTGGGTGGCGCATTTGGTCAAATCAGCGTGGAGCGTGCCTGATGGAATGGCTCAATGTTCTTGAAAGCCACGGTCAGGCATTGCTGGGTCCGACGGTCTGGATGGTCCTCTGGACCATCGTCAAGATCGTCATCATTGCGGTGCCCATCATCCTGTGCGTGGCCTACCTGACGTACTGGGAACGCAAGATGATCGGCGCCATGCACGTGCGCATGGGCCCGAACCGCGTCGGTTTCAAGGGGCTGCTGCAGCCGTTTGCCGACGTCTTCAAGCTGCTGACCAAGGAAGTCGTGGTCCCCAGCCAGGCCAACAAGGTGCTGTTCATCGTGGCCCCCGTGGTCACGCTGATGCCGGCGCTGGCGGCCTGGGCTGTCGTGCCCTTCGGCCCCGACGTCGTGCTGGCCAACGTCAACGCCGGCCTGCTGTACATCATGGCCATCACGTCCATCGGCGTGTACGGCGTGATCGTCGCCGGCTGGGCATCCAACTCCAAGTACGCGTTCCTGGGCGCGCTGCGCGCCTCGGCCCAGATGCTGTCGTATGAACTGGCCATCGGCTTCGTGCTGGTGACGGTGCTGCTGGTGTCGGGCAGCCTGAACATGTCCGAGATCGTGCACGTGCAGAACCGCGGCTGGTTTGCCGAAAAGGGCCTGACGTTCATGTCCTGGAACTGGCTGCCGCTGCTGCCGCTGTTCGTCATCTACGTGATCTCGGCCGTTGCCGAAACCAACCGTCACCCGTTCGACGTCGTGGAAGGCGAATCCGAAATCGTGGCCGGCCACATGGTCGAATACTCAGGCATGGCATTCGCGCTGTTCTTCCTGGGCGAATACGCCAACATGATCCTGCTGTCGTGCATGGCATCGATCATGTTCCTGGGCGGCTGGGCTTCCCCGATCGATATCGCGCCGCTGACCTGGATTCCGGGTTGGATCTGGCTGGGTCTCAAGACGTTCTTCGTGGTCTCGTTGTTCGTGTGGTTCCGGGCCTCGTTCCCGCGCTACCGCTATGACCAGATCATGCGCTTGGGTTGGAAAATCTTCATCCCGCTGACCGGCGTCTGGCTGGTCGTGGTGGCGATCTGGATGCAGACGCCCTGGAACATTTGGCGCTAAGCGCCAAGCAGAGGCAGGATATGGAAGCGATCAAGGATTTCTTCGGCAGCCTGATGCTGACCGAGTTGCTCAAGGGCATGCGCCTCACGGGCAAGTATTTTTTCAAGCGCAAGGTCACCTTGCGCTACCCCCAGGAAAAGACCCCTGCGTCGCCGCGTTTCCGCGGCCTGCACGCGCTGCGCCGTTACCCCAACGGGGAAGAGCGCTGCATCGCGTGCAAGCTGTGCGAAGCCGTGTGCCCGGCGCTGGCGATCACGATCGAGTCCGACCAGCGCGACGACGGCACCCGCCGCACGACGCGCTACGACATCGATCTGACCAAATGCATTTTCTGCGGCTTCTGTGAGGAAAGCTGCCCCGTGGACTCCATCGTGGAAACGCACATCCACGAATACCACGGCGAAAAGCGCGGCGACCTGTATTTCACCAAAGACATGCTGCTCGCCGTGGGCGACCGCTACGAAGCCGACATCGCCCGCCGCCGGGCCGAAGACGCGCCTTACCGCTGAAGCCCAGGGTCTGATCCATGACTTTTACCACTGTCCTTTTCTACATACTGGCCGCCGTGCTGGTGATCGCGGCGTTCCGCGTGATCACCGCGCGCAGCGCGGTCACCGCCGTTCTGCATCTGATCCTGGCGTTCGCCAACGCGGCCATGCTGTGGATGCTGCTGGGCGCCGAGTTCCTGGCGCTGCTGCTGGTGCTGGTGTACGTGGGCGCCGTGATGGTGCTCTTCCTCTTTGTCGTGATGATGCTCGACATCCGCATGGACACCTTGCGCCAGGGCATGAAGACCTACCTGCCGCTCGGCCTGGTCATCGGCGTCGTGCTCGTGCTGGAAGTGTCCTTCGTGCTGGGCACCATCTGGTACGGTTCCGGTCCCCAGGCGCAACTGCCCGCTGACTACAACAACGCCCGCGCGCTCGGCGAAGCGATGTACACGCAATACATCTACGCCATTGAAGTCGGCGCTGCGTTGCTGCTGGTCGGCATGGTTGCCGCGATTGCGCTGACCCTGCGCCGCCGCCGCGACGTCAAGTACAACGACCCGGTCGCCGCTGTCCGCGTGCGTTCGAAGGACCGCTTCCGCATGGTGAGCATGCCCGCCCAGAGCGAGCGCGCCCAGGCCAAGCGTGACGCCTCGAACGCTGCCGCGCCCCAAGGAGAAAAACAATGACGCTGACGCTGGCCCACTATCTGATCCTTGGCGCGATCCTGTTCGCGATCGGGATCTTCGGCATCTTCCTGAACCGCCGCAACCTGATCATTCTCCTGATGTCCATCGAGCTGGTGCTCCTGGCCGTCAACATGAACTTCGTGGCGTTCTCCAGCTGGTTCGGCGACACCGCCGGCCAGGTGTTCGTGTTCTTCATCCTGACCGTGGCCGCCGCTGAAGCGGCGATCGGCCTGGCCATTTTGGTGCTGCTGTTCCGCAACCTGAACACGATCAACGTTGACGAACTCGATCGCCTGAAGGGCTGACGGGGTATTGGAAGAAAATGTCTAGCTCACCCAATCTCTACCTGCTCATCGCGCTGGCGCCGCTGGCCGGAGCAATTCTCGCGGGCCTCTTCGGCACCGGGTTCCTCGGCCGGCCCATCGGCCGCCGCGCCTCGCACGTCATCACCATCCTCGGCGTGCTCATCTCCGCCATCGGTTCGGTGGTGGTGCTGGGCGACGTGCTGAACGGTCTGCGTTTCGACGGCGCCGTCTACACCTGGAGCCTCATCGGCCAGACCAAGCTGGAAATCGGCTTCCTGATCGATCCGCTGTCGGCCATGATGATGGTCGTGGTGACTTCCGTGTCGCTGATGGTGCACATCTACACCATCGGCTACATGGCTGACGATCCCGGCTACCAGCGCTTCTTCTCGTACATCTCGCTGTTCACGTTCTCCATGCTGATGCTGGTGATGTCGAACAACATGGTGCAGCTGTTCTTCGGCTGGGAAGCGGTGGGTCTGGTGTCCTACCTCCTGATCGGTTTCTGGTACACCCGTCCGACGGCGATCTTCGCCAACATGAAGGCGTTCCTGATCAACCGCGTCGGCGACTTCGGCTTCGTGCTCGGCATCGGCCTGCTGTTCGCCTACGCCGGCACCATGCACTACGGTGAAGTCTTCGCGCAGGCCGACAAGCTGGCCGCCATGACGCTGCCCGGTTCCGACTGGATGCTGCTGACCGTCGCGTGTATCTGCCTGTTCATCGGCGCCATGGGTAAATCGGCCCAGGTTCCGCTGCACGCCTGGCTGCCCGACTCGATGGAAGGCCCGACCCCGATCTCCGCGCTGATCCACGCCGCCACCATGGTGACGGCCGGCATCTTCATGGTCGCGCGTTTCTCGCCGCTGTTCGAACTGTCGGACACCGCGCTGTCGTTCATCATCGTGATCGGCGCCATCGGCGCGCTGTTCCTGGGCATCCTGGGCATCATCCAGAACGACATCAAGCGCGTCGTCGCGTACTCCACGCTGTCGCAGCTGGGTTACATGACTGTGGCACTGGGTGCGTCGGCCTACTCGGTCGCGATCTTCCACCTGATGACCCACGCGTTCTTCAAGGCGCTGCTGTTCCTGGGCGCGGGTTCGGTCATCATCGGCATGCACCACGACCAGGACATCCGCAACATGGGCGGCCTGCGCAAGTACATGCCCATCACCTGGATCACCTTCCTGCTGGGTACGCTGGCGCTTGTCGGCACGCCGTTCTTCTCGGGTTTCTACTCGAAGGAAAACATCATCGAAGCCGCCGGCCAGGCCAACGTCTGGGGCGCGAGCTTTGCCTACTATGCCGTCCTGATCGGCGTGTTCGTCACCTCGCTGTACTCGTTCCGCGTGTACTTCCTGGTCTTCCACGGCAAAGAACGCTTCGACACCAGCGATCACGGTCACGGTCACGACGCGCATGGCCATGACGACCATGGTCACGACGACCACGGTCACGGCCATCACGGTGGCAAGCCGCACGAGTCGCCCTGGGTGGTTACGCTGCCGCTGATCCTGCTGGCGATTCCGTCGGTGTTCATCGGCGCCTGGGCGGTCGATCCCATGCTGTTCGGCAAGTTCTTCGACGGCGTCATCAAGGTCCTGCCGCAGCAGCATCCCGCGATGCACGTGCTGAGCGAGGAATGGCACGGCTGGGTCGCCTATGGCCTGCATGCCTTCCAGACCCTGCCGTTCTGGCTGGTCGTGGCTGGTTTCGTGATCTCCTGGTACTGCTACCTGATCAACCCGAAGGTGCCGGCCGCCATCAAGGCCAACCTGTCGGGCGTGAACAAGATCCTCGAGAACAAGTACTACGTGGATTGGGTGAACGAGCAGATCATTGCGCGTGGTCTGCGCTGCCTGGGCCGCGGCCTGTGGCAGACCGGTGACCGCGGCATCATCGACGGCATCCTGATCAACGGCAGTGCCCGCGTCGTGGGCTGGGTGGCAGCCATCAGCCGCCACCTGCAGTCCGGCTTCATCTATCACTACGCGTTCGCAATGATCATCGGCGTCATGGCGCTGGTGACTTTCTTTGTGCTGATTCCCCAATGATGGCAAGCGAGATGGCATCCAACACTTTTCCCTGGCTCACGCTTGCGATCTTTGTCCCGATCGTATTCGGCCTGCTGGTGCTGGCGGTGGGCCGTGACGACCGTCCCGGCCTGACGCGCGGCCTGTCGCTCGTCGGCTCGATCGCCGGCTTCCTGGTCACGATTCCGCTCTACACCGGTTTTGATTCCTCCACGGCCGCCATGCAGTTCGTGGAGAAGGCCTCCTGGATCGAAGCCTTCAACGTCAATTACCACCTGGGCATCGACGGCATCTCGATGTGGTTCGTGCTCCTGACCGCGTTCATCACCATCATCGTGGTGCTGGCCGGCTGGGAAGTCATCACGAGCCGCGTCGCGCAATACATGGCCGCCTTCCTGATCCTGTCGGGTCTGATGGTTGGCGTGTTCTGCGCGCTGGACGGCATGCTGTTCTACGTGTTCTTCGAAGCCACGCTGATCCCGATGTACATCATCATCGGCGTCTGGGGCGGCGGAAATCGCGTGTATGCGGCGTTCAAGTTCTTCCTGTACACCCTGATGGGTTCGCTGCTGACGCTGATCGCGTTCGTCTACCTCTGGAACGTCTCGGGCGGTTCGTTCGACATCCTGACGTGGCAGCAGACCAAGCTGGGCTACACGCCGCAGATCCTGATCTTCGTGGCGCTGCTGGCTGCGTTTGCGGTCAAGGTGCCGATGTGGCCGGTCCACACCTGGTTGCCGGACGCCCACGTGGAAGCACCCACGGGCGGCTCCATCGTGCTGGCCGCGATCATGCTGAAGCTGGGCGCGTACGGTTTCCTGCGCTTCTCGCTGCCGATTACCCCTGACGCCTCGCACAGCCTGGCCGGCCTGATGATCACGCTGTCGCTGATCGCCGTGATCTACATCGGCCTGGTCGCGATCGTCCAGGAAGACATGAAGAAGCTGGTGGCCTATTCGTCGGTCGCCCACATGGGCTTCGTCACGCTGGGCTTCTTCATCTTCAACACGGCCGGCGTCGAAGGCGCCATCGTGCAGATGATCTCGCACGGCTTCGTGTCGGGCGCCATGTTCATGTGTATTGGCGTGCTCTATGACCGCATGCACTCGCGCCGCATCGCCGACTACGGCGGCGTGGTGAACGTGATGCCGCGTTTTGCCACGTTCTTCATCCTGTTCTCGATGGCCAACAGCGGCCTGCCGGCCACCAGCGGCTTCGTCGGCGAATTCATGGTGATCATGGGCGCGGTCGAGCACAACTTCTGGATCGGCCTGCTTGCAGCCACTGCCCTGATCCTGGGCGCGGCGTACTCGCTGTGGATGGTCAAGCGCGTCGTCCTGGGCGACGTCGCCAACGACCACGTGCGCGAGCTGACCGATATCAATCGCCGCGAATTCGTGATTCTTGGCGTGATGGCGATCGCCGTGTTGTACATGGGGATCTATCCCAAGCCCTTCACCGACGTGATGCACGTGTCGGTCGAGGCCCTGCTGCAACACGTTGCCGTCTCGAAACTGTAAGACAAGACAATGATGCAATCCCAAATCGATTTCGCCCTGGCGACACCGGAAATCCTTCTGCTGATTTTCGGCCTGGCTATTTTGCTCATCGACGCGGTCAGCAATCACCCCGAGCGCAAGCCGACGTTCCTGCTGACCATGCTTGCCCTGGGCGTGCTGACCGTCGTGTCGGCCGTGCAGTGGAAGAACGGCGTGGCTGGCTCGACGTTCAACGGCCTGTACGTCACGGACGAGCTGTCGCACCTGCTCAAGATCGCCTCGTATCTTGCCGTCGGCGTAACGCTGATCTATGGCCGCGTGTATGCGCAGGTCCGCGACATGATGCGCGGCGGCGAACTCTACGTGCTGACGCTGTTCGCGCTGCTGGGTCAGATGGTGATGATTTCCTCCGGGAATCTGATCTCGATCTACCTGGGCCTGGAACTGATGTCGCTGGCGCTGTACGCGCTGATCGCCCTGCGCCGTGACAACGTCGTGGCCACCGAAGCCGCCATGAAGTACTTCGTGCTGGGCGCGCTGGCCTCGGGTTTCCTGCTGTACGGCATGTCCATGATCTACGGCGCCACGGGTCACCTCGACCTGACCGAAGTATCCAACGTCATCGCCGCCGGCAAGGCCGAGAAGATGGCGCTGGTGTTCGGCATCGTGTTCCTGGTGTCGGGTCTGGCGTTCAAGCTGGGCGCCGTGCCGTTCCACATGTGGGTGCCGGACGTCTACCAGGGCTCGCCGACCGCCGTCACGCTGATCCTGGGCGGCGCGCCCAAGCTGGCCGCCTTTGCGATCACGCTGCGTCTGCTGGTTGATGGTCTGCACGGCCTGGCCACGGACTGGCAGCCGATGCTGATGATTCTGGCAGTGCTGTCGCTGGCCATCGGCAACCTGACCGCCATCGCACAGACGAACTTCAAGCGCATGCTGGCTTACTCGACCATCTCGCACATGGGCTTCGTGCTCCTGGGCCTGATGTCGGGTTCGGTGGCCGGCAAGCCGGAACTGTCGTCGGCCGCCTACGGCGCCTCGCTGTTCTACATGCTGACCTACGTGCTGACCACGCTTGCCAGCTTCGGCATCGTGCTGCTGCTGTCGCGTCAGGGCTTCGAGTGCGAGCACATCGACGACCTGAAGGGCCTGAACCGCCGCAGCCCGTGGCATGCCGCCATCGTGCTGCTGCTGATGTTCTCGCTGGCCGGCATCCCGCCGCTGGTGGGCTTCTACGCCAAGCTGGCCGTGCTGCAGTCGCTGGTTGCCGCGGGCCACGTCACGCTGGCGGTGGTGGCGGTGCTGTTCTCGCTGATCGGCGCGTTCTACTACTTGCGCGTGGTCAAGGTCGTCTACTTTGACGAGCCGGCGGCCGACGCTGCCCCGATGGTGGCCACGGCCGGCCAACGCGGCGTGCTGTCGATCAACGGCGCCCTGATCCTGGTGCTGGGCCTGTTGCCCGGCGGCTTGATGGCGCTGTGCGTGCAAGCCATCCGCTCGTCGCTGACCCTCTAACGGACGGAGTGCAGCCATGAACCAGACGCTGGCGGTATGGCTGTTGATCGCGCTGGCGCTTGTCAGCGCGAATCTTCCCTTCCTGACCGAGCGCGTCTTTGCCGTGCTGCCCTGGAAGCAGGGCGGGGCGGCGGCGGTCAAGCCGTTCTGGATGCGCCTGATCGAAGTGCTGGTGTTCTACGCCATCGTCGGCGCGCTGGGATTTGCCTTCGAGTCCACGCTGGGCAACCGTTTCGCCCAGACCTGGGAGTTCTACGCGATCACGCTCAGCCTGTTTCTGGTGCTGGCGTATCCCGGGTTTGTGTACCGGTATCTCTTCAAGCGGCATCCGCGTCTGCGGACCTGACGACGCAGCAGCCTGCCTGCACATGGACGCACCAAGACGCCCCGATCGGGGCGTTTTTTTATGTGTGCAGCAACCTCCGCGTCGACTCTGCCTCGCGCAAAATCCGGCCGCAATCCGCCCCTTTTTTGATCCCCGATCCGTTCAGAATTTTGAGCAAGATCAAAGCTGTTGTTTTTTTATCCTTTTGATTTGGAAGGGGCTTTCATTCAGGTTTCATTCAGCGCCTCCGTTCAGAATCGCAAACAACAAAAAAACAAGAATCGTTGTTATTTACGTTCTGGAGAAGTCCGCTTGAAGCCCCAAGATTCGTATTCGCTGAATACGCTCGCCACCTCGCTGGCCGCCGCCATTGCCGCGCCCGCGTTGTTCGTCAGCCCCTATGCCGCAGCCCAGTCCGCCGACACCGGCGTGACGCAGTTGTCGCCTGTCCGCGTCGAGGGCGAAAGCTCGTCCTATCAGACCTCGACCGCGCAGTCGCCGAAGATGACCGCGCCTTTGCTGGACACGCCGCGGACGGTGCAGGTTGTGCCGCAGCAGGTGATCCAGGATCAGGCCGCGTCGACCTTGCAGGACGTGCTGCGCAACTCGCCGGGCATCACGTTCGGCGCCGGCGAAGGCGGCCGTCCGGGCGGCGACCTGCCGATCATCCGCGGCCAGAATTCCGCCGGCAGCATTTTCCTGGACGGCATCCGCGACAGCAGCACCCAGGTGCGCGATACGTTCAATCTGGAGCAGGTCGAAATCATCAAGGGGCCGGACTCGGTGTATTCGGGCCGGGGCGGCGCGGGCGGCAGCATCAACATGGTCAGCAAAGCGCCCAAGACCACGGACTTCACCGAAGCCACGGCGCAGATCGGTACGGACAACAACTACCGCGCGACCATCGACAGCAACTGGCGCCTGGGGGACAAGGCGGCATTCCGCCTGAACGTAATGGGCAACAAGGGCGACACGCCGGGCCGCGATGACGCCGTGGACTTCGAGCGCTGGGGCGTTGCGCCGTCGCTGATGCTGGGCGTGGGCACGCCGACCCGCATCACGCTGAGCTACTACCACTACCAAGACGACAGCATGCCCGACTACTCCATTCCGTATGACCCGAAGTCGGGCCAGCCGGTGACGGAGACGATGGGCGTGAGCCGCAAGTCGTTCTACGGCCTGACCGGGCGCGACTTCATGAAGACGCGCGATGACGTCGCCACGGTGGACTTCCAGCACGACTTTTCCGACAAGCTGCAACTGCGCAACGTGACGCGCTATGGCCGCGGCACGACCGACTTTGCAGCGACCAATCCCGACGACAGCAAGGGCAACATCCCGAACGGCCTGGTGTACCGTGCGCTCAAGTCCGGCTACTACGTCACCAAGACCTTCGCCAACCAGACGGACCTGACGGGTGAATTCGAGACCGGCAGCCTGAAGCACTCGTTCGACCTGGGATTTGAGTACAGCAACATCAAGCAGGACAAGGACAGCTACACCCAGACGATCGCCCGCGGCCCGATGGACTGCAAGGTCAGCGCAACCGACCTGTCGAACCCGGCGCTGTGCACGTCGCTGTGGGATCCGAATCCCCACGACGACTACACCGGCAAGCTGACGCGCAACAACAATCCCGCCGTCTATAACACGGACACGCTGGCGCTCTACGGCTTTGACACCATCAAGTTCAACGAGCAATGGCAGGCGAGCCTGGGCGCGCGCTGGGACAACTACCGCACCAGCGGCAGCAACATCGCGCGCGGCCGCAGCGATCCGGCCAGCACGCCCGCGTTCTACAGCACGAGCCGCGAGGACAACCTCTTCAACTACCAGGTCGGCCTGGCGTACAAACCGGTGCCCAACGGCACCATTTATGCCACGTACGGCACCTCGTCCACGCCGTCCGCCATTGCCGGCGGCGCGATCAGCGATGCGACGTCACTGTCGACGTCTTCGCTGGAACCTGAAAAGAGCCGCACCGTGGAGCTGGGCACGAAGTGGCAGGTGTTCGACGACAAGCTGACGCTGTCGGCCGCGGCGTTCCAGGACATCCGCAAGAACACCAGCGTGGCCGTGTCCGCGACCGAAGTGGCGCAGGTTGGCGAAGCCAAGGTGCGCGGCATCGAACTGGGATTCTCGGGCGCCATCACGCCCAAGTGGAACGTGTTCGGCGGCTATACGTTCATGGACAGCGAAATGACCAAGGGCGCGTACAACAGCGGCGCCGTCGGCCAGGACCTGCCCAACACGCCGCGCAACGCCTTCAGCCTGTGGACGACCTACAAGGTCCTGCCCAAGCTGACGGTGGGCGGCGGCGCGTATTACGTCGACAAGGTGTACGGCAACTCGGACGCCACGAAGAACGCCGACGGTACGCCCAAGGCGCGCTGGGTGCCTTCGTACTGGCGCTTCGACGCGATGGCCGGCTACGAATTCAACGAGCACTTCTCGGCGCAGTTGAACGTGCTGAACATCTTCGATGAGACGTACTACACCAAGGCCTATGCCGCGCACTATGCGGCGCTGGGCACGGGCCGGGCGGCGCTGCTGTCGCTGCGCGTGCGGTACTGATCAAGGGGCGCCGCGTCCGCGGCGCCGACTTGCATAAAAAAAGCCACCTCATTTATTGAGGTGGCTTTTGCTTTGGGGAAGGGGGCCGGTGTCTGACACCCTGTCGCAGGATCAGCTTTCGAACCAGTTCAGCACGCCGTCCAATCCCGAGACATTGAGCGCATAGCGCGTCTGCTGACGCACCAGCGGCTTGGCGTGGTAGGCCACAGGGAAGCCGGCGTTGGCCAGCATCTTCAGGTCGTTGGCGCCGTCGCCCATGGCGATGATCTGGTCCGTCGAGGCGCCGTGCGTGCGCGCGAATTCGCGCAGGTGCGTGGCCTTGGCGTCGGCGTCCAGGATGTCGCCCAGCACGCGGCCGGTCAGCACGCCATTTTCGATCTCGAGCGTGTTGGCATGAGCGCTGTCCAGGTTCAGGCGGGCGCGCAGGCGCTCGGTGAAGAAGGTGAAGCCGCCCGACACCAGCAGCACCTTGATGCCGGCGGCCTGGGCCGTGGTGATCAGACGCTCGGCGCCCGGATTCAGGCGCAGCTTTTCCTCGTAGACCTCGTCCAGCGCGCCAGCGGGCGCGCCCTTGAGCAGCGCAACCCGGCGGCGCAGGCTTTCCGCGAAATCCTTGATCTCGCCGCGCATGGCGGCTTCGGTGATCTCCGACACCTTGTCCTTCACGCCCACCACGCCCGCGATCTCGTCGATGCACTCGATGTTGATCAGGGTCGAGTCCATGTCCATGGCCAGGATCTTGCAGTGGGCCAGCTTCAGGCCGGCGGGCACGAAGGCAGCGTCGACGCCGCGCGCTTCGGCCCAGGCGCCCACCACGGCGCGCGTCTCGTCGTCGTGTTGCACGTCGAGCAGGCGGGCGGCGGTGTTGCTGATGCGCGCCACGCCCTGGGCCTGGGCCAGCGCGGCAAGCTGCTCCGCATGTTCGATGGCGAGGCCGGGGGATTGGACGACGAGATTGTGGGTAGTCATGGCGGATGGGTAAGGGTGTCGGGAATTACTTCAGGGCGCGCAGAACGGCGCGCACGGCGTCGGCACGGGCCGGGAGCTGAGGCGCCTTGATCTCGACGCGCAACTTGTCCTGCCCGGCCAGCTTGATGTGCCGCTGCCGCTGGACAAGCTCGATGATGCGGGCCGGATCGACCGAGGTCTTGGGGCCGAACTGGATCAGCGCCTGCGCTTCGCTGGCATCGATCTTGACGATGCCCAGCGGTTGGGCGGCGAGGCGCAGGCGGTGCGTGGCCAGCAGCGTCTGCGCCGCTTCGGGCAGTTTGCCGAAACGGTCGATCAGTTCTTCCTGGATGTGGATCAGGTCGTCTTCGTCGGCCGCGTGCGCCAGCCGCTTGTAGATGGCCAGGCGCGCGTGCACGTCGGCGCAATAGTCGGACGGCAGCAGCGCCGGCGCGTGCAGATTGACTTCGCACGCCAGGTTGAAAGGCGCGTCCAGGTCGGGTTCCTCGCCGGCGCGCAGCGCACGCACGGCCTCGTTGAGCATCTCGTTGTACATCGAGAACCCGACTTCCTGGATGTTGCCCGACTGCGAATCGCCCAGGACTTCGCCGGTGCCGCGTATTTCGAGGTCGTGCATGGCCAGGTAAAAGCCCGAGCCCAGCTCTTCCATGGCCTGGATGGCTTCCAGCCGCTTCTTGGCGTTGCTGGTGATCGCGTCCTCGCCCGGGGTCAGCAGGTAGGCGTAGGCCTGGTGGTGCGATCGCCCGACGCGCCCGCGCAGCTGGTGCAGCTGCGCCAGACCGAAGCGGTCGGCGCGGTGGATCACGATGGTGTTGGCGCTGGGCACGTCGATGCCGGTTTCGATGATGGTGGTGCACAGCAGCACGTTGTAGCGCTGCTGGTAAAAGCCCTTCATCACCTGTTCGAGTTCGCGCTCGGGCATCTGGCCGTGCGCGACGGCGATCCGGGCCTCGGGCACCAGCTCTTCCAGGCGCGCGCGGCGGTTATGGATGGTCTCGACCTCGTTGTGCAGGAAGTAGCACTGGCCGCCACGCTTGAGCTCGCGCAGCAGGGCTTCGCGCAACGTGCTGCCGTCCTCGCGCCGCACGAAGGTCTTGATGGCCAGGCGCTTTTGCGGCGCCGTGGCAATGACGGAGAAGTCGCGGATGCCTTCGAGCGACATGCCGAGCGTGCGCGGGATGGGCGTCGCGGTCAGTGTCAGCACGTCGACTTCGGCGCGCAGCGATTTGAGCGCTTCTTTCTGGCGCACGCCGAAACGGTGTTCCTCGTCGATGATGACCAGGCCCAGGCGCTTGAATTTCACGTCCTTAGACAGGATCTTGTGCGTGCCGATGACGATGTCGACCCGGCCGTCGTTGATGCCTTCGATGGCGCTGGAGACTTCCTTGGCCGAGCGGAAGCGCGACAGTTCCACGACGCGCACGGGCCAGTCGGCAAAGCGGTCGGTAAAGGTCTGCGCGTGCTGTTCGGCGAGCAGGGTGGTGGGGCACAGCAACGCCACCTGTTTGCCGTTGGCGACGGCCAGGAAGGCGGCGCGCAGCGCGACTTCGGTCTTGCCGAAACCGACGTCGCCGCAGACGAGCCGGTCCATGGGGCGGCCGGAGGTCATGTCGCTGATCACGGCCTGGATGGCGGCGGCCTGGTCGGCCGTCTCTTCGAAGCCGAAGCCCTCGGCAAACGCCTCGTAATCGTTCAGCGGCAGGTTGAACGCAAAGCCTTCGCGCGCGGCGCGCTGCGCATACAGCGCCAGCAATTCGGCGGCGGTGTCGCGGACCTGCTTGGCGGCCTTGCGGCGCGCCTTGTCCCATTGGCCTGAACCCAGCTGGTGCAACGGTGCGGCTTCCGGGTCGGCGCCGCTGTAGCGCGCGATCACGTGCAGTTGCGACACGGGCACGTACAGCGTGCTGCCGTTGGCGTATTCAAGATGGAGGAACTCCATCTCGCCTTCGCCCATGTCCATGTTGACCAGGCCGTGATAGCGGCCGATGCCGTGCTGGGCGTGGACGACGGGGTCGCCCTCGCGCAGCTCGGACAGGTCGCGCACCATGGCTTCGACGTTGCTGGCGCGTTCCTGGTCGCGCTTGCCGCGGCGGCCGGTGGTCGCCAATCCGGGGTAGAGATCGTTTTCGGTCAGGAAGGCAAGGTTGGCGCCGGGCAGTTCGAACCCAATGCCCAGCGGCGAGGCGACGATGCCGAAATGCGCGTCCGACGCCAGGAAGCTCTCGATGGTGTCAGGCTGCGCATCCGGCGTGACACCGAATTCGTTCAGCATCTGCACCAGGGTCTCGCGCCGGCCGGCCGAATCGGCGCACAGCAGCACGCGGGTGTGCCGCTTTTCTACCAGCGTGCGCAGCTTGGCGATGGGATCTTCGGCGCGCCGCGCCACGCTGACGTCGGGCGCGGCCCGGAAGTCAGGATGCGGCTGGCCCGCAGTCAGCGACAGGCGGCGGAATGCCTTGAGGCGGCCATAGAGCGATTCGCTGTCCAGGAACAGGGCGGACGGCGGCAGCACGGGGCGTTCGCGGTCGCTTTTCAGGAAGCCGTAGCGGCTGGTCGTGTCCCGGTTGAAGCGCTGGATCGCGTCGTCGATGTCGCCGACGGTGACCATGACCGTGCCGTCGGCCACGTAGTCGAACAGCGTGGCGGTTTCTTCAAAGAAGAGCGGCAGGTAGTACTCGACGCCGGCAAACGGGATGCCGTTGCCGATGTCTTTATAGGGCAGGGCGCGGGAAGGATCGCCTTCGAAGACTTCGCGAAAGCGCGCCCGGAAGCGGTTGCGCGAGTCTTCGTCCATCGGGAATTCGCGGCCTGGCAGAAGCTGCACCTCGCGCACGGGGTACAGGCTGCGCTGGGTGTCGACGTCGAAACTGCGGATGGTTTCGATCTCGTCGTCGAACAGGTCCAGCCGGTACGGCACCACCGAGCCCATCGGGAACAGATCGATCAGGCCACCACGCAGGCAGAATTCGCCCGGCGAGGTCACCTGGGTGACATGGTTGTAATTGGCCAGCGTCAGTTGGGCGCGCAGCGCCGCTTCGTTCAGCCTGTCCTTCTGCTTGAACGAGAACGTGTAGGCGGCCAGGAACGAGGGCGGTGCGACGCGGTACAGCGCCGTGGTGATGGGCACCGTCAGCACGTCCACCGTCTTCATCATCAGCGAGTGCAGCGTGTTCAGGCGCTCGGAGATCAGGTCCTGGTGCGGCGAGAATGCGTCGTAGGGCAGCGTTTCCCAGTCGGGCAGCTGCCGCACGCGCAGGCTGGGCGCAAACAGCTGGATTTCCTCGGCCAGCCGCTGCGCTTCAAGGGGCTCGGCGGTCAGGATGACCAGCGGCGCGCTGGCCTGGCGCGCCAGATCGGCCAGCAGCCAGGCGTCGCCGGAGCCCGGCGGCCGGGGCTGCGCATAGCGCGTGCCGGGCTTCAGCGCGGACAGGGTGGGGACCGTGGCGGGGACGGGCGGTGCGGCCGTGGCGGAGGAGGAAGGGGCGGGCATCAGGCTGGAAGCGGACATCAAGCGAACGATTATAAAATCTCCGCACCATGTCTGACTCAATCATCGCAATCGTGCCCGCCGCGGGCGTCGGCGCCCGCGCCAGCCGGCCCGGGCACGAGGCCGTTCCGAAGCAATACCGTCCATTGGCCGGACAGCCCATGCTGCGCCACGCGGTAAGCGCGCTGCTGGCCGATGAACGCGTGTCGCAGGTGCGCGTGGCGGTCACGCCGGGCGACGGCTGGGTCGACGCCGCGCTGGCGGGCTTGCCGCGCACCGTCTGGCGTGCCTGCGGCGGCGCCACGCGCGCCGATACGGTCGCGGGCGCGCTGGCCGACAGCGAGGTCACGGACGATGCCTGGGTGCTGGTGCATGACGCGGCCCGCCCGGGCTTGCCCGCCGCGGCGCTGGGGCGGCTGATCGACGCGTGCCTGGCCGACCCGGTCGGCGGGCTGCTTGCACTGCCGGTGGCCGACACGGTCAAGGGCGGCCACGATCGCGTGGAACGCACGCTGGACCGCAATGGCCTTTGGCTGGCGCAGACGCCGCAGATGTTTCGCGCGGGCGTGCTGCGCGATGCGCTGACCGCCGCGTCCGTGAACGGCGTCACCGTCACCGACGAGGCCTCGGCCATCGAGGCCGCCGGCTATGCGCCGCTGCTGGTCACCGGTTCAATGCGCAACTTCAAGGTGACGTGGCCGGACGATTTTGAACTGATGGAAAAATGGCTATGAGCATTCCTTTTCGCGTCGGGCAGGGCTTTGACGTGCACGCGCTGGTCGAAGGCCGGCCGCTGATCATCGGCGGGGTCACGATTCCCCATACCCACGGCCTCTTGGGCCATTCCGATGCGGACGTGCTGCTGCACGCGATCACCGACGCGCTGCTGGGCGCGGCGGGCCTGGGCGACATCGGCCGGCACTTTCCGGATACCGATCCGGCGTTCAAGGGCGCCGACAGCCGTGTGCTGCTGCGCGAGGCCATGGCGCGCGTGCGCAAAGCGGGGTGGACACCGGTCAATATCGACGCCACGCTGCACGCGCAAGCGCCCAAGATTGGCCCGCACGCGCCTGCCATGGTGAAGAACATCGCCGACGACACCGGCCTGGCCGAATCCGAGGTCAACATCAAGGCCAAGACCAACGAGGGCCTGGGTTATCTGGGCCGCAAGGAAGGCATCGCGGCCACCGTGGTCGCCTTGCTGGCGCGCGCGGACCCCTGACGCACGGGCCGCGCTGCGTGGCGTTCGCGCCACGCTTATCCAATATTCCGAAGCCGCCCGAGCCGCCAGGCCGGGCGGCTTTTACGTTGGCATACATCTTTAACAAATGAATAAGCGGACCGCATTGTTCTGACTTACGCTGCGCGACTTGAAATCTGACTAATCAGGGACACTCAGATGCGATTACGTGGCGCGGGGCTACTTTTTGTGCTGGCCGCTTTTGCTACCTCCGCCCACGCGGCCTACGAGAAGCAGCTCGGTCCACTGGCCGGCACGGTCAAGCAGCAGCTTTTGCAAGGCTGGCATGTCGGCGAGCAGGACGGCTGGTTCACCCTGCGCAACAGCGATGTCCCGGGCGGCGAGCAGACGTTCTACATCAACCCGGGACCCGCCCCGGAAAGCGGACGCATCACCGACGTCAACGTGATGGTCAACTCGAAGAGTCCCAAGGCGTCCATCGGCATTGCGCTGAACAACAACGCGCGCAAGGGCCTGTGCCTGCTGGAGATCCGGGCGGACCGCAACATTCTGCTGTTCTGTCTGGAAGGCCAGAAGCGCCGCGATATCGCGTCCGTGCCCAACGTCGCCAAGCTGGACGGCACCGACCGCATCCGGGTGGTGGAGGTGCCGGGCGCCGCGCGTTTCCTGGTCAATGGCCAGAAGATCGGCGATATCGAGGACGAGGCCGCGCTGGGCAGCGAGATCGGCATCATGGCCTATGACGAAGGCACGTTTGGCATTGCGGATTTCATGATCGTCTCGGACGTGGCCGGCAAGCCGGTCGGGGTAGGAGCGCAAGGGACCGCCGGACAGGGCAGCGCCGGACGGGGTAGTGCCGGACAGGGTAATGCCGGACAGGGTAGTGCCGGCGCGCCGCGCGTGCCGTCGGCGGCGTCGCCCCCCGCCCAAGCCCCCGCCGACAACAGTCCGGCGCTGGCCGGCGCCGGCCCATATCCCCGTTTCGGCGGGGACACCTTGCGCATCGTCGCGGTCTACATCGGCATCATGCGCAGCATCTTCCTGCACGAGTTCGGGCACGCCCTGATCGGCGAGCTGGAACTGCCGTCGACGGGCGCGGAAGAAGACGCGGTCGACATGTATTCGGCCTTGCGGATCGTCGAGCCCACCATCTACCCGTCCGACAACGAGGACGTGAACTTCATGGCCCGCGAGGCTGCCACGTATGCGGCCCTGCAGTGGTACTACAGCGGCATGCTGGCGGAAAAGCGGGGCGCGTCGGCGAACTCGGCCTGGCAGGACGAGCACACCGGCGACCTGAAGCGCTTCCGCAACATGCTCTGCATCATGTATGGCGGCAATCCCGCCGTCTTCGAGAACGTGGTCAAGCACGTCGGGTTCGAGGACCGGACCAAGGCGCGTTGCACCGACGAATTCAACAAGCAGAACCGGGCCTGGCGCCACCTGTTGGCGCCCCATACGCGCGTGGGCACCTGGACGCCGGACGGCCAGCAACCGGCCAACGCGCCCGGCGCGCCGGTCAACGTAGTGCTGGAACCCTCCAAGCGTAAGATCGGCAACCTGTTCGCGACGGCCATGTCCAACGCCGTCACCAACAGCGTCAAGGATCTGGGCAACACCTACGTCCTGCCGCGGCCGATCAATGTGACGTTCAAGGACTGCGGCCAGTTGAACGCCTGGTACAACCCGCGCGAGGGCTCGATCACGATGTGCTACGAGCTGATCGAGAACATCGCGGTGATGATTTCCGACATCGAAATGGGCACGGTCGGTGGCGAGGTCGTCGCCAACAAGGGTGGCGGGTCGCAGACGGCGCCGCGGCAAGCACCTGCGGCGGGGCAGGGCATGCCCGCGCTGCCCGCCGGCGCTTTCGACGAGCTGAAGGACTTCGGCGTGCCGCCGACCAGCCTGCTGTTCTCGTCCCCCTACCGGGGGCCGACGCCTGTCAAGCACACACGCGCCGATGTCATCACCACGGCCGACCTGGTCAAGCTGATCAATAACGAGAAGAACATCCTGATCATCGACACCAGCGCGGGGCGGGACACGCTGCCCATCGCCTATCCGCTGCCCGATGCCGGGTCGGACGGCAGCGTCGCGGACCATCTGCAAGGCGCGCTGGACGACTGGCTGAAGAAGAAGACCGGCGGGCAGCGCAACGCGCCCATCGTGTTCATGGGCGCGGGCATGAATGACCGCTCGGCCTACAACGGCGCGTTGCGCGCGGGATCGCTCGGCTGGCGCGCCTACTGGTATCGCGGCGGCATGGAGGCGTGGACCGCCAACGGCCTGCCCACTGCGCCGGTGAAACCCGCCGCGGGCAAGTAATCCGGCGGTGACTCGCCGGGCTGCGGCAACGGGCCCGGCGCCGGCCAGAACCGCGTCATCGGAAACGACGCAACGTCGCCCACAAAAGAAAAGCCCGCCTGCATGATGCAGGCGGGCTTTTTTGCGGTCGGCGAATCGCTTACTTGCCTTGCGCGGCCAGCGCCAGCGCGGCGGCGTTGACGACGGCGGCGATACGGCCGGCATCGCGCAGCTGTTCGGTCGACAGGCCGTCGTTCTTCAGGTTTTCATAATGCGAGGCCACGCAGAAGTGGCACTTGCCGATGATGGAGGCCACCAGGGCGAACAGCTCGAAGCGCTTCTTGTCCACGCCGCCATGGGTGGCGTAGGCATTCATGCGCAGCTGGGCCGGCAGGCTTTTGAGCTGGGCGTCGCCGGTCATCTCCACGTAGGGATACCAGGTGTTGTTCATGCCCATGAGGGCGGAAGCGGTCAGGGCGGCATTCGCGTCGCCTTCGGACAGGCCGCTCTTGAAGGCTTCAACCAGCACCGGGCTGCGCGCGGCATAGGCGGCGGACAGGGCGGCGCCCACGGCGTCTTCGGGAGCCAGCGTCGAGCGGGCGATCACGGCGTCCAGATTCAGGCGGATGTCCTTGGCCCAATCCGGCAGCTGTTCCTTAATGGTCGTAAGAAATTCCATAGTTTTTACCTATAATCTAGCGCAGTTAAAGCCCGGCGCGGGCCCCTGCAGGGCAGGGTCCGGACCGGGCTGGAAATTACAGCGTGGCGCCGCCAACCGTACGGTTGCACGGGCACAGTTCGTCGGTTTGCAGACCGTCGAGCAGACGCAGAACTTCTTCCGGGTTACGGCCGACGTTCAGGTTGTTCACCGAAACGTGCTGGATCGTGTTGTCCGGGTCAACGATGAAGGTGGCGCGCAGCGCAACGCCAGCACCCTTTTCACGCACGCCCAGTTGGTCGATCAGGGCGCCGGTGGTGTCGCCGAATTGGTAGTGACCCAGCTTGTTCAGGTCCGGGTGCTCACGGCGCCAGGCCAGCTTGACGAATTCGTTGTCGGTCGAACCGCCCAGCAGGACGGCGTCGCGGTCTTCGAAATCCTTGGCCAGCTTGTTGAAGCCGACGATTTCGGTCGGGCACACAAACGTGAAGTCTTTCGGGTAGAAGTAGATCACCTTCCACTTGCCGGGGAACGAGCTTTCGGTGATGTCTTCGAACGCCGACACGCCGTTTTCTTCGTGCTGATTGAAGCCGGGCTTGACGCCGGTGACCTTGAAGGGTTCGAGTTTGTCGCCAACAGTTTTCATGTTTACTCCCGTAGTTGTTGGGTGGAGATGAGGCTAGGCCTCAAAACCATAAATTCTACGCTATGGATTATCGTTGTCTAATTGATAATTCCTAAACTTGGCTTTGGGCAGCTCTATCCTCGCGGTCAATCCGCCGCCCTCTCGGGGCAGCATTCGGAGCGACCCGCCAACGTGTTTGAGCAGGCGTTCGACGATGGCCAGACCCAGTCCCGCGCCGCTGACGCCGGTGCGCGCCGCCTCGCCGCGGGAGAACGGGCGAAGCAGGCGATCCACGTCTTCGGGCGCGATGCCGGGGCCGCGATCGGAGACCTCGATGACGATCATGCTGCCTTCGGCCTGCAGTGTCATGTTCAGGTGCGCCATGCCGTCATCGGGCGAGCGGCCGTAGCGGCGCGCGTTCTCGATCAGGTTGCTGACGATACGCTTCAGATCCAGCGCGGTGATGCGGGCGCGCAGGCCAGGTTCCAGCGCCGCGTCCAGCTCGCCGCCCAGCGAGGCGGTGTGGCTGCGTTCGCGTTCGTACAGTTCGGCCAGCACGGCGGAAATGTCGGTGGCGAGCTGCGGCAGGGTGCCGGCGGGACGGGCGTACTCCATGAGCTGCCCGATGCTGTGGTCGATCTGGCCGAGGTCTTCGTCGATGGCCTGCCGCGCGTCTTCCGATACGCCGCTCAGCTCGATTTCCAGACGCATCCGGGCAAGTGGCGTGCGCAGGTCATGTGAGATGCCCGCCAGCATGAGCTCGCGGTCGGCCTCCGCCTGGCGCAAGTCCTTGGCCATGCGGTTGAACGACGCGTTCAGGTCGCGGATCTCGAGCGGGCCTTGTTCGGGCAGGGCCGCGGGCGTTTCGCCGCGCGACAGCACCTGTGCGGCCCGCGCCAACCTGGATAGCGGCCGGTTGACGAAGCCCACGCTGACCGCCGCGCCGACCAATGACAGCAGCAGCGCCGTCGCGCCCCAGCCCAGCCACTCGATTCCGCCTGTAAGACCGATCTGCTCACGCTCGAACACCAGCCAATACAGATCTTTTTCTATCTGGAAACTGACCCAGAAGCCAGGTACCTGGTTCACGCCCCAGGCAATCTGCGTTTCCGGGCCAAAACGCGTGCGGATATGCTGCGCCACACGCTGCCAGTAGTCGTCGTCGGGGAGGGCTTCGGCGAAGTCGGTGACCTCGCGCGGATAGACCTGGATGCCTTCGTTGGTGGCCAGGTCGAGGAGGAGCTTGCTGCGTTCGCCGTTATGCGAATAGATCAGCGCGGTGCGCGTGATATTGACGGCCGTGATCACCCGCTGCGCCATTTGATTGGCGCGCGGTCCCAGCTCCATGCTGAAAAATACTTGAAGCCACGCGCCCAGGCTGACCAGCATCAGCGCGGCGAGCAAAAGGAACGTGCGGCCGAACAAGCCGAGCCGCAAACGGGATGTCAGGTTCCTGAATGTTCTGCGCAAGCGCGGCACGACGCTGCGCTCCTGCACCGGGCGGGCCAGCCGATCAGCTACCACCGTCCGGAACGAACACGTACCCCAGACCCCAGACGGTCTGGATGAATACGGGCTTGGACGGGTTCGGCTCGATCAGCTTGCGCAGACGCGAGATCTGGACGTCGAGGCTGCGATCGAAGGCTTCGTATTCGCGGCCGCGGGCCAGTTCCATGAGCTTGTCGCGCGACAGGGGAATCTTCGGATGGCGCGCAAAGACCTTGAGCACCGAGAATTCACCCGTGGTGATGGGCACCTGTTCGCCGTTGCGCGTGAGCGTGCGGGTGGACAGATTCAGCACGTAGGGGCCGAAGGCGATGGACTCGTTTTCCTGGCTGGGCGCGCCGGGGTGTTCCTCGGTGCCGCGGCGGCGCAGAATCGCATTGATGCGCGCCAGCAGTTCGCGAGGATTGAACGGCTTGGACAGGTAATCGTCCGCGCCCATCTCAAGGCCGACGATGCGGTCGATCTCTTCCGCCTTGGCCGTGAGCATGATGATGGGGGTATTGTCGTGGCCACCGCGCAGCCGGCGGCAGATGGACAGGCCATCTTCGCCGGGCAGCATCAGGTCCAGCACGAGCAGGTCAAAATGCTCTCGTTGCCAGAGTTTGCCCATCTCTTTCGCGTCTTCGGCAACGAAAACGTTGAAACCCTGTTCGGACAAGTACCGGCGAAGCAGATCGCGCAAGCGCGGATCGTCGTCAACGACGAGGATTTTTCGGGTGGGGGTGGTGTTTTGCGTATTCATGGCCGGAAATGTAACAGTGACAAGAACCGGGGGCTAGAGGGCGTTCACAAGATATTACACATTGCGATCCCTGGTTGAAATCCCCCTTACACACGGGGGTAACAGCGGCTTATTTCGTACAATCTGCATCTATGGAACTAAACCTGCTGGCACTGGAAACTTCGTCGTCACGTTGTGGCGTGGCCCTTTTACGGGCGGTCGACGGCCGTCTGGAGATCAGCGTCCGCGAACACGAAGGATCCCAGGAACACGCCGAGCGCCTACTGCCTATGGCCGATGCGCTGCTCGCCGAGGCCGGCATCACCCCGTCCGGGTTGCATGCCGTGGCGTTCGGGCAGGGGCCCGGCGGCTTCACCGGGCTGCGCGTGGCATGCGGCGTCGCCCAGGGCATGGCCCTGGGGCTGGGCATCCCGGTGTTGCCTATTGTTTCGCACCAGGCCGTGGCGGCCGACGTCGATGGCACCCCCGCCGACGCTGTCGTCGTGGCCCTGGACGCCCGCATGAACGAGGTCTATCTGGCAGTCTACCGCCGCGGCGACGCCGCGGGCGAGGAATCTGTCTGGGAAACGCTTCAAGCTCCGATGCTGATTGCCGCCGCCGAGGTCGTGCCCTGGACGGCGCACCATCTGCCCAACTGGTCGGCCCGCGCCGGGCAGCCGCTGACGCCGCTACTGGCTGGCGATGCCTGGGAAGCCTATGCCGCCGACATGGCCGCGCCCGCCGAATGGCGCCGTGCCACCGAAGCCCAGCGGCCCCAGGCCGCCAGCGTGGCGCGGCTTGCCCGCCAGGGCTGGCTGCGCGGCGAAACGCTGGCGCCCGAGCTGGCGGCGCCGCTCTATGTGCGCGACAAGGTGGCCTTCACCACCGCCGAGCGCCTGCGCGGCGAGGGCGGCAATCCCAAGGCGCAGCCGTCGCTTGCCGCGCCGGTCCCGCAGCCCATGACGGATGCCGATCTGGACGAGGTCGTGGCGCTGGAGGCGCAAGTGCAGGCCTTTCCCTGGACCCGCGGAAACTTCGCGGACGCGCTGGCGTCGGGCTATGGCGCCTGGACGTTGCGGCGGGAGGGCAAGCTGGCGGGATTCTGCATTCTGATGTTTGCGCCGGACGTGGCGCATCTGCTGGTGATCGCGGTGGCCCAAGACCTGCATCGGCAGGGACTGGGCGGCGTGATGCTCGACTGGTGCGAGCAGCAGGCGCGCGAACGCGGCCTCGAAGGCCTGCTCCTGGAAGTGCGGCCGTCCAACACGTCCGCCATCAGTTTCTATAAGGGCCACGGCTATCTGCAGATCGGCATGCGCCGGGCCTACTACCCAGCCGAGAAGGGCGGTCGCGAGGACGCCATCGTCATGCAGAAACGCTTCGGCGAACCCGACGGAGCACCGGCATGAGCCCGATGGACGCCGCGCCGCGCCCGGCGCCGCCCCGCATCAACCCGTTGCAGCGCATCTGGTTGCGCGAGCTTGGCATGGAGCGGCTATGGCTGCGCACGCCGCCTGCCGTGCCGGTGGCCAAGGCGGGTTCCGTGGCGTCTGGAGCCACTCCCGGCCAGACGCCGGCTGCCGCGTCTCCTGGCGGTCCGAGTACCGCACCACATTCCCCCATTGTTGCGCCGACTCCCGTCGAAGCGCGGCTCGATGCCCCGACAGCTGCTCCGGTGGCCGACGCCGCGCCGGTCGCCGCGCCCGCCGTTGCGCGCACTGCCCCGGCAGAGCCGGCTTCTGGCCGCGCATCGGCTATTCCGGCTTCGATCCTGAACCGCACCGGCCCCCCGCCGCGTCCCGCGCCGAAGGTCGAGGTCCAGGAAGAGGCGCCGCCGCCCATTCCGGTGGCCGAGGCCGTCAAGGATGCCAATCTGGAGCAGTTGGCGGCGCAGGTCGTGGCGTGCGCCGCGTGCGGCCTGTGCAAGGGACGCCGTCACGCGGTGGTCGGGCAGGGCGCCCAGCCCACCCGCTGGCTCGTCGTGGGCGAAGCGCCGGGCGAACAGGAAGACCGCCAGGGCCAGCCTTTCGTGGGACGGTCCGGGCAGTTGCTGGACGCGATGTTGGCGGCGGTCGGCATGAGCCGCGAGCGCGACGTTTTCATCACCAACGTCATCAAGTGCCGTCCCCCGGGCAACCGCAATCCCAAGCCCGAGGAAATCGCGGCCTGCAGCCCGTACCTGATGCGGCAGATTGCGTTGCTGAAACCCGAGCGCATCCTGGTGCTGGGCCGGTTCGCGGCGCAGACGCTGCTGGGCACCGACGCCACCATCGGCAACCTGCGTGGCCGCGTCCATCATCTGAAGACGGACGAAGGCGTGCAGATCCCGGTCATCGTGAGCTACCACCCCGCCTACCTGCTGCGCAGCCCGTCCGAGAAGGCGCGGGCCTGGCAGGACCTGAAGCTGGCCGCCCGCGAGCTATAGGGCGCAGGGGTCAAAGAAAAACCGGGCAATTGCCCGGTTTTTTGTTGCTGCATCAAGCACTTGGCGCGATTGTCCTAGTGCGTCGAATCCAACGCGCGGCCGTGGCCTTCCTGGCCGATCTGGTCATGCAAGTCGGGGTTGGCCTGCATGTTGCGCTTGCTCCAGCGCATGAACACCACCATCAGCACGGCCACCACGGTGCCGAAGATGACGATGATCACGTTGATCGGCAGTTCCAGCCACAGCAGCAGCGTGTACATCGCCACCATGAGCAGGATGTTGAGCTGTTCGTTGAAGTTCTGCACGGCGATCGAATGGCCGGCCGACAGCAACACGTGACCGCGGTGCTGGAGCAGGGCGTTCATGGGCACCACGAAGAAACCGGCCAGGCCGCCCGTCAGCAGCAGGAGAAGATAGACGCTCCAGGGCTGGTAGACCAGCGGCATCAGCAGCACGACGAGACCCATCATGGCGCCGACCGGCAGCACGGCGAGCGCGCGGCGCAGCGGAATGCGCCCGGCCAGGATCGATCCCACCACCGTGCCCAGCGCGGCCACGCCCATCAGCATCGACGCCTTGTCGAGCTGGTAACCCAGATGGCTGCGGCCCCATTCGATGACGATCAGCTGCAGCGTGGCGCCGGCGCCCCAGAAGAGCGTGGTGACAGCGAGGGAAATCTGGCCCAGCTTGTCCTTCCACAGCACGCAGACGTAGCCCCAGAACGTGCGGATCAGGCGAACGGGGTTCTTCTGCTGCGGCGGATAGCGCACGTGCGTGCGCGGAATCATCAGGTTGCACAGCGCGGCCAGCAGGTAGACAAAGGCGATGACCAGGATGGCTGCTTCGGCCGGCGTGTGGACCAGGCTGCCGATGAAGGAGTGGCTGAGCAGAGCGGTGGACACCGACGAGGAAATCAGGAGGCCGCCCAGGACCGTGCCCAGGATGATGGAGAAGACGGTCAGGCCCTCGATCCAGCTATTGCCCTTGACCAGCATGGTCGGCGGCAGCATTTCCGTCACGATGCCGTACTTGGCGGGGGAGTAGGCGGCGGCGCCGATGCCCACCACGCCGTAGGCGGCGCAGACCAGCCAGGTCTGGTATTCGGGGGCGACGCCAATGCTGGCGTACGAGAACATCAGCAGACAGCCCGCCACCTTCAGGGCATTGGTGGAAAACATCACGCGGCCCTTGGGGTAGGAGTCCGCGATGGCGCCGACGAATGCGGCCAGCACGACATAGGCCAACGCGAACGACCACTTCATCATGGGGGCCAGCCAGTCAGGGCCGTGCAACTCCTGAATCAAGGCGATCGCTGCGATGAACAACGCGTTGTCCGCCAATGACGAGAAGGCCTGCGCCGCCATGACCAGATAGAAACCACGTTTCAAGAATGTCCCCGTTCTTCGGCCAGAGCCTGGCCAGTCCGCGTGAAAATTATGTGTCGTGCCAAAAAGTGTCAGGGAGTATAGCCGGAGCGTTGCGGCCAGCCATTGCGCGTTTGCCCGCGGGTTGTCCGGCCCCAACGTCTGGGTAAAGACCGCCTGCGGTATCATACGACCCATATGAGAGCCGGCCCTTCTTGGGCCGGTTTGCAATCTGTGCGGCAGGTCCGTTAACGCCTTTCGTTCAACCCACCCCGTCGTCATCGTACTGTGCGCCTTACTCAGCTCAAACTCGCCGGCTTCAAGTCCTTCGTCGATCCCACCGTCATCCCCGTGCCCAGCCAGTTGGTCGGCGTGGTGGGGCCCAATGGCTGCGGCAAGTCGAACATCATCGACGCCGTGCGCTGGGTGCTGGGCGAGGCCAAGGCGTCGGAACTGCGCGGCGAGTCCATGCAGGACGTCATTTTCAACGGGTCGGGCAACCGCAAGCCTGCCGCCCGGGCGTCGGTCGAAATGGTGTTCGACAACAGCGAGGGGCGCGCCGCCGGCCAGTGGAGCACCTACGCCGAAATCGCGGTGCGCCGGGTCCTGACCCGGGACGGCACCAGCAGCTATTTCGTCAACAACCAGCAGGTCCGCCGCCGCGACATCCACGACATCTTCCTGGGCACCGGCCTGGGCGCCCGTGGCTACGCCATCATCGGGCAGGGCATGATCAACCGCCTGATCGAAGCCCGCCCCGAAGAACTGCGCGTCTTCCTGGAAGAGGCGGCCGGCGTGTCGCGCTACAAGGAACGCCGCCGCGAGACCGAGAACCGCCTGTCCGACACGCGCGAGAACCTGACCCGCGTCGAAGACATCCTGCGCGAACTGAACAGCCAGCTCGAAAAGCTGGAAGCCCAGGCCGAGGTGGCCACGCGCTACCGCGAGCTTCAGGCCGACGGTGAAAAGAAGCAGCATTCGCTGTGGTTCCTGAAGGAAACCGGGGCGCGCGAAGAACGCGCCAAGAAGACGCAGGAAATGGCGCAGGCCCAGAACGAACTGGAAGCCGCCATTGCCGGACTGCGCGCAGGCGAGGCCGCGCTGGAATCCCGGCGCCAGGCCCACTACGCCGCCAGCGACGCCGTCCACACCGCCCAGGGCGCGCTGTACGAGGCCAATGCCCAGGTCAGCCGCCTCGAAGCCGAGATCCGGCACGTGGTCGATTCCCGCAACCGCCTGCAGGCGCGCCGCGACCAGCTCCAGCAGCAGATTGCGGAATGGACCAGCCAGCGCGAACACTGCACTGAACAGATCGCCCAGGCCGAAGACGACCTGGCCGCCGCCGCCGCTCGCACCGAAGAGGCGCGCGCCACTGCTGAGGACGCGCAGGCCGGCCTGCCGTCGGTCGAGCAGCGCGTGCGCGAAGCCGCCGCCGGCCGCGACGAGATGCGCGCGGCGCTCGCCCGCGTCGAGCAGAACCTGGCGCTGGTCGCGCAGACGCAACGCGACGCCGACCGGCAGATGCAGACCCTGGACCAGCGCCGCGAGCGCCTCCAGCAGGAACTGCGCGAACTGCACAGCCCCGATCCCGAGCGCCTGGAACAGTTGGCCGGCGACCGCGCCGCGGGCGAAGACCAGCTTGAAGCCGCCCAGGAAGAACTGGCCACCCTGGAAGGCCGTGTGCCCGAGGCCGACGCCGAGCGCAGCCGCGCCCAGGGCGCCGCCCAGACCGAAGCCCAGAACCTGGCCCGCCTGGAAGCCCGCCTGTCCGCGCTCGTGAAGCTGCAGGAGGACGTGCAGAAGCAGGGCGCGCTGGAACCGTGGCTGGCCAAGCACGAACTGGCCGGGCTGTCGCGCCTGTGGCAAAAGCTGCACGTCGAGCCGGGCTGGGAAACCGCCCTGGAATCGGCGCTGCGCGAACGCATGGCGTCGATGGAGGTGCGCAACCTGGACTGGGCGCGCGCCTTTGCCGACGACGCACCGCCCGCGCGCCTGGCGTTCTACCAATTGCCCGTCGCGGCGCCCGCGCCGACGGCGCCTGCCGGGTTCACGCCGCTGGCCAGCCTGCTGCGCATCACCGACCCCGACCTGCGCACGCTGCTCAACGAATGGCTGGCCGGCGTCTATACGGCCAATGACCTGACCCAGGCCCTGGCCTTGCGCGCGACCCTGCCCGCCGGCGCCGCCTGCGTGGTCAAGGCCGGTCACCTGATAGACGCGCACAGTGTGCGTTTCTACGCGCCCGATTCCGAACAGGCCGGCCTGCTGGCCCGCCAGCAGGAAATCGAAAACCTGCAACGCGAAATCAAGGCTCAGCAACTGATCGCCGACCAGGCCCGCGCCGCAGTCGCCCGCGCGGAAGCGGCGTGGCAGCAGGTGTCGCAGGCCATCTCCCCGGCGCGCACCCGCGTGGCCGAGGTCACGCGCCGCGTGCACGACATCCAGCTGGAACACTCGCGGCTGCAGCAACAGGCCGAACAGTCCGGCGAGCGCGCCTCGCGCCTGCGCCAGGACCTGGAAGAAATCAAGGCGCACGAGGAAGACCTGCGAGCCACCCGCGAAGAGGCCGAGGCCCGCTTCGAGGCGTTGGACGAAGAGCTGGCCGAGCATCAATCCAAGTTTGCCGACGCTGAAATGGATGGCGAGACGCTGGCGGCGCAAGCCGAGGCGGCCCGCACCCGCCTGCGCGAACTCGAACGCGCTGCCCAGGAAGCCGAATTCGCCGAACGCGGCATCCAGGTGCGCATCACCGACCTGCAACGCAACCAGCAACTGGCCGCCGACCAGAGCCAGCGCGGCGCGGTGGAACTTGAACAACTGATGGGCGACCTGACCGAGCTGGACGCATCCGCGTCGCAGGCCGGCCTGCAGGATGCCCTGGAAGCGCGCGCCGAACGCGAGGAAGCGCTGTCGCGCGCCCGCCAGGAACTCGAAAACCTGGCCGCGCTGCTGCGCGGCGCCGACGAAGACCGCCAGCAACAGGAGCAGACCCTGGAGCCGCGCCGCGCGCGCATCATGGAACTGCAACTGCAGGAGCAGGCCGCGCGCCTGGCCGAAGAGCAGTTCACCGAACAGCTCAATGCACGCGAAGTCGACCGCGAGGAGCTCGCCCAGTTCCTGGCCAACCAGCCCGACGAATGGCGCCGCGCAAGCTGGCTGCAACAGGAAGTCGGCCGCATCTCGCGCCAGATCGAAGCGCTGGGTTCGGTCAACCTGGCCGCGCTCGACGAACTGAACACCTCGCGCGAACGCAAGGGCTTCCTCGATTCGCAGCACGCGGACCTGATGACCGCCATCGAGACCCTCGAAGACGCCATCCGCAAGATCGACCGCGAGACGCGCGAACTGCTGCAAGAGACGTTCAACATCGTCAACGGCCACTTCGGCGAGCTCTTCCCCAAGCTTTTTGGCGGGGGCGAAGCCAAGCTCAGCATGACGGGCGAGGAAATCCTCGATGCCGGCGTGCAGGTGATGGCGCAGCCGCCGGGCAAGCGCAACAGCACTATCCATCTGCTGTCGGGCGGCGAAAAGGCGCTGACCGCGACTGCGCTGGTGTTCGCGCTGTTCAAGCTGAACCCTGCGCCGTTCTGCCTGCTGGACGAGGTGGACGCGCCGCTGGACGACGCCAACACCGAACGTTACGCGAACCTGGTCGCCAACATGAGCGAGCAGACGCAGTTCCTCTTCATCTCGCACAACAAGATCGCGATGCAGATGGCAAAGCAATTGATCGGCGTAACCATGCAAGAGCAAGGGGTTTCGCGTATCGTTGCGGTAGACATAGATTCGGCCGTCCAGATGATGGCCTCCGAAGCGGCATAAACCCAATATTGAGAAAGGCGCCGCCTTCCAGGCGCGGGATTTACACATGAGTGATTTGCAGATCGGGCTGATTGCCCTGGGCGTCTTGCTGATACTGCTGGTGTTGGGATTCAACTGGTGGCAGGACCGTCGCGTCCGTCGCAAGATGCAGAGCCACTTCCCCACCTCCGAACAGGATCCGCTGCTGGGCGCGGGTGTGGCGGGCGCCAGCGCCGCCACCGCCGGTGCTTCCCGGCGCGAACCCGGCATGGGCGGCGATTCTGCGCGCGTCCAGCCCGGCCAGCCCGCGCCGGTGGATCCCGGCAGCGATGCCGACGACGCCGAAGAACCCGATCCCGCCTGCGAAGTGGTCATCGAAGTCAACTTCGCCGAGCCCGTGCGCGGCGCGGATCTGTTGCCGTACATGCAAAGCCTGCGCAACGTGGGCCGCAAGCCCATGCGTGTGTTCGCCGAAACCGACCAGCGCCGCCACCGCGCGCGCGTCCATGCCGGCGAGTCCTATGCGTCCATGCAGCTTGCCGTGCTGCTGGCCAATCGCAGCGGTCCGCTGACCGCGATCGAATGGTCGCAGGCCTGGGCCCGCGCCCAGGACATGGCCGAACGCTTCGACGCCACCATTGAAGGTCCCGACCAGCAGGCCGTGCTGGAGCAGGGCGCCCGCCTGGACGACACCTGCGCTGCACTGGACACCCAGGTCGGCCTGACCCTGCTGCTGGGCTCGGCCCAGCCGGCGGCCGAAGTCATGGCCGTGGCGCGCGACGTGGGATTCGTCGCCGACGGCAACCGACTGGCTTGGCCTAACGAGAACGGCGTGGCCCGCTTCACGCTGGCCCGTGCGGACGGGGCTGCTTTCGATGCGGGCATGGGCGGCATCGAGCGCCTGTACCTGCTGCTGGACGTGCCTTGCAGCCCGGCCGACACCCGCGCGTTTGGCCGCATGGTCGACGTGGGCCGCGACCTGGCCTCGCGCCTGCGCGCTGAACTCGTCGACGACCAGGGCAAGCCCTTGGCCGACGGCTCCGAGACCGTCATCGACGAGCGCCTGCAGGTCCTGTTCGGCCAGCTTGAACAAGCGGGCCTGCCCGCCGGCAGCGAGCGCGCCCAGCGCGTGTTTGCCTGATGGCCAGCGGGTCCGGCGAGAATCCGGCGCAAGCCGCCGCGCGGCTGCGCGCCGAGATCGAGCAGCACAACGTCCGCTATTACGTCTACGACGAGCCCTCCGTCTCGGATGCCGAGTACGACGGGCTGATGCGGGATTTGCAGGCCCTGGAGGCCGAGCACCCGGAACTGGTGACACCCGAGTCCCCCACGCAACGCGTGGGCGCGGCGCCGGTGTCCGCGTTTGGCAGCGTGCGCCACGTGGTGCCGATGCTGTCGCTGAACAACGCGTTTTCCGAAGAAGAGGTTGCCGCCTTCGACCGCCGTGTCACCGATACGCTGCGCGGTGCCGGCCTGCTGGGTCCGGCGCAGCAGCCGGACTACTTCTGTGAACTCAAGCTCGACGGCCTGGCGATCAGCCTTCGCTACGAGGACGGCCGCCTGGTGCAGGCCGCCACGCGGGGCGACGGCCAGACGGGCGAGGACGTCACGTCCAACATCCGCACGATCAAGGCGATTCCGCTGCAACTGAAGGGCGCGGCCCCGAAGGTGCTGGAGGTGCGCGGCGAGGTGCTGATGAATCGCGCCGACTTCGAAAAACTGAACGCGGCGCAGGCCAAGCGCGACGAGAAGATTTTCGTGAACCCCCGCAATGCGGCGGCGGGCAGCCTGCGCCAGCTCGATCCGCGCATTACCGCCAAGCGGCCGCTGCGTTTCTTTGCCTACGGTTGGGGCGAGGTCCAGGGCCTGCCCGGTTCGCAAAGCGGGCTGTTCGACGAAGCCTCGGCTGGCGCGGACCAGGCCTCGCAACTGCCCGAAAAATCCCACGGCGCCATGCTGGAATGGCTGGCCTCGTTAGGGCTGCCGGTCAATGTCGTGCACAACCACCGGGCAAGCGGCGCCGAAGGCCTGATGGCGTTCTACGCCAAGGTCGGCGCCTTGCGCGCGAACCTGCCCTACGACATAGACGGCGTGGTCTACAAGGTGGACTCGCTGCCGGCGCAGAAGGTGCTGGGTTTCGTGGCGCGCGCGCCGCGCTTTGCATTGGCGCACAAGTTTGCCGCCGAAGAGGCCACCACGACGCTGGTGGACATCGAAGTGCAGGTGGGCCGCACGGGCGCCATCACCCCGGTCGCGCGGCTCAAGCCGGTGTTCGTGGGCGGCGTCACCGTCACCAACGCCACGTTGCACAACGAAGACGAGATCCGCCGCAAGGACGTGCGCATCGGCGACACGGTCATCGTGCGGCGTGCGGGCGACGTGATTCCCGAGGTGCTGGGCCCGGTCCCGGAAAAGCGGCCCGAGGACGCACGCGAATTCGTCATGCCGACGGAATGCCCGGTCTGCGGATCGGCCATTGAACGCCTGGAAGGCGAAACCATCGCGCGCTGCACCGGGGGCCTTTTCTGCGGCGCCCAGCGCAAGCAGACGCTGTGGCATGCCGCCAGCCGCAAGGCGCTGGATATCGAAGGCCTGGGCGAAAAGCTCGTGGACCAGCTGGTGGACAGCGGCCGCGTCAAGACGCTGGCCGACCTGTACAGCCTGCGTCCGCTGGAACTCGTGGGCCTGGACCGCATGGGCCAGAAGTCCGCCGACAATCTGGTGGCCGCCATTGAAAAGGCGCGCTCGCCGAATCTGTCCCGCCTGCTGTTCGCGCTAGGGATCCGGCACGTGGGCGAGACCACCGCCCGCGACGTTGCACGGCACTTCGGCAGCATCGACGCCATCATGGATGCGGATGAAGACGCCTTGTCGTCGGTGCCCGACGTGGGACCTGTCGTGGCCGCGTCGATCCGCCATTTCTTTGCCGAACAGCACAACCGCGACGTAATCGGGCAGCTCAAGGCGCAGGGCGTGAACCCGGTGGCCGAAGCCGCGCCGCAAGCCGACACGCTGGCCGGCAAGACGTTCGTGCTGACGGGCACGCTGCCGAACTGGACGCGCGAAGAGGCCTCGATGCACATCCAGGCGGCCGGCGGCAAGGTCAGCGGCTCGGTGTCCAAGAAGACCGCCTATCTGGTGGCGGGCGAGGATTCGGGCAGCAAGCTGACCAAGGCGCAGGAACTGGGCGTGCCGGTACTGGATGAAGACGGGCTGAAGGCGCTGTTGGGCGTGTCCTAGCCTGGACGCTGCCGCGGTTGAATGAAGGGCTGCACGCCATCGGCGCGCAGCCCTTTTTTGTTGCTTGCTTGGGGCGGTGTCAGACACCCGCGGAAGATGGTCGTCAACATGCGGCGGCGTCTCATAGGGTGTCTGACACCTGGATCGCGCGTGGGATGGTGGTTTGACACCCCGAGGAGATTGTCGCCAGCTTGAGATGGCATCTTATGGGGTGTCAGACACCTGAGCACCTTGCCGAGCCCGCAAAAAAATCTGCCCGCGATCGGCGGGCAGTTTTCTGAGCAGAGCGGGCCTTATTGAATCTTGGCCTTTTCGCGCAGTTGCTTCTGGTAGTCGGCCAGGGTTTGCTGGCGCAGCATTTCTTCCAGTTGCGGACGCACTTGATCCATCGGCGGGAATTCGACCGGACGGGTGTCGTCGACCATGATGATGTGCCAGCCGAATTGGGTCTGGACCGGCTTGTCGACCAGTTGGCCCTTCTTCAGTTGCGTCACGGCTTGCGCGAACGGCTGCACGTAGTTGGTCGGGGGAGCCCAACCCAGATCGCCACCCTTTTCGGCGCTGCCGGGGTCCTTGGAGTTCTTCTTGGCCAGTTCGTCGAACTTGCCCTTGTTTTTCTGCAACTGTGCCAGCAGGTCGTTCGCCTTCTTCTCGTCTTCGACGAGGATGTGGCGGACCTTGTATTCCATCTTGCCGGCCTGTTCCTTCTTGATCTTTTCGTATTCGGCGGTGACCTGGGCGTCGGTGACCGGGTGCTTGGCCAGGTAGTCGGCCATCAGCGCGCGAACCAGGATGCCTTGGCGGGCCAGCTCGATTTCGGTCTGGACGTCAGCCTGCTTGGCGATGCCGCTGGATTCGGCGGCCTGCACGAAGATCTGACGGTTGATCATTTCCTGCTTGACCTGTTCGCGCAGTTGCGGCGAATCGGTGGCGCCCTGGCCGACCAGGAGCTTGACGAATTGATCCAGGCTCTTTTGCGGGATGGCTTTACCGTTGACGGTAGCCACGTTCTGCGCAAAAGCAGGCACGGCGATGACGCAGGCCGCAGCCAGCATGACGATGCGTTTCATGAATATCCTTTGACTTTCTATTTGGGAGCCTGGGCGTCAAGCGCAAGCGCATGAATCGGATAGGGGATCAAATCTTGCAAATGATGATACACCAGCCGGTGTCGCGCAACGGCGGAGAGCCCCGCAAAGCAAGGCGCTACGATGATTACGCGATAGTGGCCGGCGCCGTTTTTACTGCCTTCGTGGCCGGCATGCAAATGGGAGTCGTCCAGGATGTCCAGACTGACGGGTTCCAGGGCGGCAAGACGTTCCCGGATCAGGGTGATGCGGTCGGTGTTTTCTGACATGAGTTCAGGGTTTGCCGGGCGGCGTGGCGCCCGGATTGGCCGGCGTGTTTTCTTCGGTCTGGATGTGCTTGCCCAGCCACAGCGACTGGCCAATGACGAAGACGATCATCAGTCCCATCAGGCCGAAGGCCTTGAAACTGACCCACTGCGACTCGGTGAAGTGGCCCGAGAACGCGACATACAGATTGAGCGCGCCGGCGATCAGGAAGAAGGCGGCCCAGATCAGGTTGAGTTTGTCCCACGCCGCATCCGGCAGCTGGATCTGCTTTTCCATCAGGCGGCGGATCAGGTTGCGCTTGAACAACAGGCGGGCAAAGACCAGCGCGCCGCCGAACATCCAGTACAGCACCGTGGGCTTCCATTTGATGAAGACGTCGCTGTGCAGCCAGATGGTCGCGCCGCCGAACACCAGGATGACCGTCAGGTTGATCCAGTGCATGGCTTCGGTGGGGCGGCCGGTGGCCTTGAGCCAGACGATCTGCGCCACGGCAGCCGCCATGGCGACGCCAGTGGCCGTGAAGATGTCCGTGTACCTGTAGGCGATGAAGAACAGGAGCAGCGGAAAGAGGTCGAACAGGAACTTCTTCATCAGTCTTCTAGGGGCTCAAACGTCATCGACAGGGAATTGATGCAGTAGCGCAGGCCGGTAGGCTCGGGGCCGTCGGGAAAGACGTGGCCCAGGTGCGCGTCGCAGACGTTGCACAGGACTTCGGTGCGCACCATGCCGTGCGTGGTGTCGCGTTCTTCGCGGACGAGTTCGGGGTCCAGCGCCTGGAAGTAGCTGGGCCAGCCGCAGCCGGCGTCGAATTTGGTGTCGGATGCGAACAGCGCCGTGCCACAGCCGACGCAACGGTAGATGCCAGGGGTGAACGTATCCCAGTAGCGCCCGGTGAATGCGCGTTCGGTACCTTTTTCACGGGTGACCACGTATTCTTCGGGGGAAAGCTGGGCGCGCCATTCGGCGTCGGTTTTGCGTACTTTTTCCATATGAGCTCTTGGAGTCGCGATGCCCGAAATGGTTCGGGCATAATCCCGCCCCATGTTAATCGAGTTTGACCAGGCGGTAGTGTCGACGCCCCAGGCGGAAGTGTTGCGCGGGGTGAGCGTCACCCTGGCCGAACGCCGCATCGGTATCGTGGGCCCCAACGGCGCCGGCAAGAGCACGCTGGCGCGCCTGGTCAACGGCCTGGTGATGCCGACTTCCGGCAGCGTCCGCGTGGGCGGGCTGGATACTCGCCAGGATCTGAAAGCCGTGCGTGCGCGCGTCGGCTTCGTGTTTCAGAACCCCGAAAACCAGATCGTCTTTCCCATCGTGCGCGAAGACTTGGCGTTTGGCCTGAAGCGCCTGGCGCCCGACCGCCAGCAGCGCGAGGCGTGCATCGACAGCCAACTGGCCCGCCTGGGCGTGGGCCACCTGGCCGACCGCAGCAGCCACACGCTGTCCGGCGGTGAGCGCCAGCTGGTGGCGCTGGCCGCCGTGCTGGTCATGGAGCCAGCCCTCATCGTCTTTGACGAACCCACCACCCAGCTCGACCTGCGCAACCGCAACCGGGTGCGCGCCGCCATCGATGGGCTGCCCCACGACGCCATCGTCGTCAGCCATGACCTGGAATTGCTCGAAGACTTCGACCGCGTGCTGGTCGTGCGCGACGGCGCGATCGCGGCCGACGACACGCCCGCCGCGGCGTTGCGCTGGTACCGGGAACACTGCGGATGATGGAGCCCCTGTACGTTGCGGGCAACACGCCGCTGCATCGGCTGCCAGCGTGGGTGAAACTGCTGGCGCTGATGGCGGCCGGCGCAGGTCTGTTCGTGCTGCGCGATCCGCTCTGGCTGGCGTTCGCCTTTGGCTTTTCGGTGGCGCTGGTCTGGTCCACGGGCGTCGCCGCCGCGGCCGTCTGGCGTCAGGTGCGCGGACTGCTCTGGGTGCTGCTGGCCGTCGCGCTCTTTACCGGCTGGTTTCAGGGGCCGCTTGAGGCGCTGGCGGTCGTGCTGCGCGTGGCGGCGATGGTGGGTCTGGCCCTGGCCGTCACGCTGGCGACCCGCACGTCGGACCTGATTGCCGTCTGCGAGCGGACATTGCGGCCGCTGGAACGCACCGGGCTGGTCGATGCCGAGAAGGTGGCGCTGGCGCTCGCGCTGACGCTGCGCTTCGTGCCCGAGATCTGGCGCAATTTCCAGGAGATCCGCGAGGCGCAGGCCGCGCGCGGGCTGGGGGCGAATCCGGTCGCGCTGATCGTGCCGCTGATCGTGCTGACGTTGAAGCGGGCCCAGGAAGTCTCTGAAGCGATCGACGCGCGCAGCGTCTGAAGGCCGCGCGCCCTGAACTCATTCAAAAGGGGAGACCATGAAATCGAACAATACGGTGCTGGTGGCGCTGTTTGCGGCGCTGATCGTCGTGCTCAGCCTGATGCCGCCCATTCCGATGCCCGGCATTCCGGTGCCCATCACCTTGCAGACGCTCGGCGTCATGCTGGCCGGCGCCATGCTTGGCCCCGTGCGCGGCGCGCTGGCGTGCCTGCTGTATCTGGCGCTCGCGGCGATCGGCCTGCCGGTGCTGCCGGGCGGGCGCGGCGGGCTGGGGGCGTTTTTTGGCCCGACCGGCGGGTTTCTCATCGGCATGGTGGCAGGCGCATTCGTGACGGGCTGGTTGGCGCGCCGCCTGGCCGCGCGCGGAACCGGCACGTGGGTGGGGCTGGCGGGGTATGTGGCGGCCTGCGTCGTTGGCGGCGTTGCGGTGGTGTATGCCTTCGGTGTGCCCTGGCTGTCGGCGGTGACGAAGATGGGCATGGCGAAGGCCGCCGGCGCGGTCGTGGTGTTCCTGCCGGGTGACCTCGTCAAGGCCGTGGTGGCGGCGTGGGTCGCTTCGCGCGTCGAGCGGGTGTGGCCCATGCTTGGCCGTTGATCACGGCGGGCCGCAGACCGTACGGCGAAAGACCCCAATCGCCCCAAGGGAATCCCCCAACATGACGCCTGCGACCCTTTCAAGTACAAGTTCGCCATTAACAAATGCGTTCGCCAAATCACGATTTACGTAGCACATCAGGGAATTACCGTAGTTGCGCTACGTCATCTGATACTGTTTTAACCATATAATATTTTTTTCTGTATAACTTTAAACAGGCTCGCTTCGCCTCGTTCGAGGCACATAAGAGCCAACCACAGGAGACAAAAACATGCGCAAGCACTTCGGCTTGTCCGCGGCCGCCGCCGCTGTAGCCCTGACTCTGCCGCTTCTGGCGAGCGCACAGGTCAAGGTTGGCGTGACGGTGTCCAGCACCGGCCCCGCCGCCTCGCTGGGCATCCCCGAGCGCAACACCGTGGCCTTGCTGCCCAAGGAAGTTGCCGGCCAGAAGATCGAATGGATCGTGCTGGACGACGCCACGGACACCACGCAGGCCGTCAAGAACTCGCGCAAGCTGGCTTCCGACGACAAGGTCGACGTGCTGATCGGCACGTCCATCACGCCGGGCTCGCTGGCAATGGTCGACGTGGCTGCCGAAGCCAAGGTGCCGATGATCAGCGTGGCCGCGAGCGCCAAGATCGTCGAACCCGTGGACGACAAGCGCCGCTGGGTCTTCAAGACCCCGCAGAACGACGCGCTGATGGCTGGCGCCCTGGCCGACGCGATGGCCAAGTCCAAGGTCAAGACGCTGGGCTTCATCGGCTTTGCCGACGCCTACGGCGACGGCTGGCTCGACGTGATGCAGAAGGCCGCCAAGGCCAAGGGCATCGAGATCGTCGCCATCGAAAAGTATGGCCGCACCGACACCAGCGTGACGGGCCAGGTGCTCAAGCTGGTCGGCGCCAAGCCCGACGCCATCCTGATCGCCGGCGCCGGCACTCCGTCCGCGCTGCCGCAAAAGGAACTGAAGGCCCGCAACTACGGCGGAACCATCTATCAAACCCATGGCGCCGCCAACAACGACGTGCTGCGCGTGTGCGGCAAGGACTGCAACGGCATGTACCTGCCGGCCGGCCCGCTGCTGGTCGCGGCGCAACTGCCCGACAGCAATCCGGTCAAGAAGTCGGCGCTGGCCTACGTGGAAACCTACGAGAAGGCCAACGGCGCCGGTTCGACCAACACGTTCGGCGGCCACATGTGGGATGCCGGCCAACTGGTCGTCGCCGCGCTGCCCGTGGCGCTGAAGTCGGGCGCCAAGCCCGGCACGCCTGAGTTCCGTGTCGCGATGCGCGACGCGCTGGAAGGCGTGAAGGACCTGGCCGTGTCGCAAGGCGTGTTCAACATGTCGCCCACGGACCACGCCGGCTTTGACGAGCGCTCGCGCGTCATCGTCAAGGTGGAAAACGGCAAGTGGGTCTACCAGCCCGATCTGTAAATCCCCTGGATCGCCCGAGCGCGGGCCGCCCGATGACGGGCGCCCGATCGCGCGGGGGGCGGCTCTCCGCCCGCCGCGCCGCGCCCGGCAGGACTTCGCACCGGCCTTTCCGGCCGGTGTGTCGTATCAGTGTTCCGGATGGGGTCGGGACACCAAGAAACCACAAGGTAGTTGTTAGATGGATTCCTCAATTGCGCTGATCCTGCTGCAAGACGGTGTCGTCAACGGCGCCATCTATGCCCTCCTGGGCATGGCTCTGGTGCTGGTTTTCGCCGTCACGCGCGTCATTTTCATTCCCCAGGGCGAGTTTGTGGCGTTCGGCGCCCTGACCCTGGCCATGCTGGTGGACGGCAAAGTGCCGGGCACCGCCTATCTGCTGCCGTTGCTGGGCCTGGTGTGCCTGGCGCTTGAGCTGGTGCGCGCCGTGCGCACGCGCAGCGCCGCGGCCCTGCCCAAGACCATCGCCACGTGCGTCGTGCTGCCGCTGGCGCTGTTCTGGCTGACCAAGAGCTACACCGGTCCCGAGAATTCGCTGTGGCTGAACATGCTGCTGACGCTGTTCCTGGTGATTCCGATGGGTCCGATGGTCTATCGCATCGTCTACCAGCCGCTCGCCGAAGCCACCGTGCTGGTGCTGCTGATCGTATCGGTCGCCGTGCACTTTGCGCTCATGGGCCTGGCGCTCGTGTTCTTTGGCGCCGAAGGCTGGCGCACCCCGGCATTCGTGAGCGGGCAGGTCGACCTGGGCTTCATGACGTGGTCCGCGCAGAGCCTGTTCGTGGTCGCCACGTGCGCGCTGCTCATCATTGCCTTGTGGGTTTTCTTCGGCAAGACGCTGTATGGCCGCGCGCTGCGCGCCACCGCCGTCAACCGCCGTGGCGCGCGCCTGGTGGGCATCAGCACCAACATGTCGGGCTCGCTGACGTTCACGCTGGCCGTGGGCATCGGCGCCATGTCCGGCATGCTGATCGCGCCCATCACCACGGTCTATTACGACACGGGCTTTTTGATCGGCCTGAAGGGCTTCGTCGGCGCCATCATCGGCGGCCTGGCCAGCTATCCCATCGCCGCGGCCGGCTCGCTGCTGGTCGGCGTGCTGGAATCCTTCTCGTCGTTCTGGGCCAGCGCATACAAGGAAGTGATCGTCTTCACCCTGATCATCCCGGTTCTGGTCTGGCGTTCGTTCAGCACCCATCACGCGGACGAAGAGGAATAAGCCATGAACCGCATTCTGCTTGCCGTTTTTCTCGTCGTCCTGGCGGGCCTGCCGATGGTGTCGGCCACGCCCGAGTTCTGGGTGACGCAACTGAACTACATCGGCCTGGCCAGCCTGGTCGTGCTGGGCCTCGTGCTGCTGACCGGCGTCGGCGGCCTGACGTCCTTCGGCCAGGCGGCGTTCGTCGGCCTGGGCGCCTACACCACCGCCTACCTGACGACGCAGTACGACGTGTCGCCCTGGCTGGCGCTGCCTGCGGGTCTGATCCTGACCGCCGTCGTCGCCTATCTGCTGGGCGCGATCACGCTGCGCCTGTCGGGCCACTACCTGCCGCTGGGCACCATCGCCTGGGGCCTGTCGCTGTATTACCTGTTCGGCAATATCGACTGGCTGGGCAAGCATGACGGCATCGCCGGCATCGAGCCCATCAGCATCTTCGGTATCTCGCTGGCCAACGGCCGCCACATCTATTACCTGATCTGGGTCTGCGTCCTCTTGGCGCTGTGGGCTACGCGCAACCTGCTCAACTCGCGTCCCGGCCGCGCCATCCGCGCGCTCAAGAGCGGGGCGGGCATGGCCGAGTCCATGGGCGTCAACACCGCTGCCTACAAGATCGTCATCTTCGTGTGGGCGGCGTTGCTGGCCTGCGTGTCGGGCTGGCTGTATGCGCACATGCAGCGCGCCGTCAGCCCCAGCCCGTTTGGCCTGAACTACGGCATCGAGTACCTGTTCATGGCGGTCGTCGGCGGCGCGGGTTACGTGTGGGGCGCCTTGCTGGGCTCCAGCGTCATCCTGGTGCTGAAGGATCAGTTGCAGAACCTGCTGCCCAAGCTGCTGGACACCAACGCCAACTTCGAGATGATCGTCTTCGGCGTGCTGCTGATCCTGATGCTGCAATACGCGCGCAACGGCCTGTGGCCGATCCTGGCGGGCTGGTGGGGCAACATCACGGGCGCCAATGGTTCGCGCCGCAACCTGGCGCCGCCTGCCGCGGCCCCGGCCCTACCGACGCGCGAGCGTCCGCAGCCTGGCCAGGTCGTGCTGGAAGTGGATGCCATCCGCAAGGAATTCGGCGGCCTGGTGGCGGTGAACGACATCACCTTCAAGGTCAGCTCGGGCGAGATCATGGGCCTCATCGGTCCCAACGGCGCGGGCAAGAGCACGACCTTCAACCTGATCAGCGGCGTGCTGCCGGTGACGCGCGGCCAGGTCACGTTCATGGGCCAGCGCATCGACAACCGCTCGGCGCGCGAGATCGCCAAGATGGGCGTGGGCCGCACGTTCCAGCACGTGCAACTGCTGCCGGGCATGACCGTGCTGGAAAACGTGGCGCTGGGCGCGCATCTGCGTTCGGACGTGGGCGTGCTGTCGGGCGCGCTGCATTCGGACCGCGCCCGCGAAGCGCAGCTCCTGCATGAAGCGGCCGAGCAGCTCAAGCGCGTGGGCCTTGGCGAATACCTGTACGAACAGGCAGGCAACCTGGCCCTGGGCCAGCAGCGCATCCTGGAAATCGCCCGCGCGCTGGCGTGCGATCCCGTGCTGCTGCTGCTGGACGAACCGGCCGCCGGCCTGCGCTACAAGGAAAAGCAGGACCTGGCGCGCGTGCTGGAACAGCTGCGCGCGGAAGGCATGAGCATTCTGCTCGTTGAACACGACATGGATTTTGTGATGCGCCTGACCAACCACCTCGTGGTGATGGATTTCGGCACGAAGCTGGCCGAAGGCGTGCCGGCCGACGTGCAAAAGAACCCGGCGGTGCTCGAAGCCTATCTGGGCGGCATCGACGACGACCTGCCCGAAGCGGACCAGGCCAAGCCCGTGTCGGCGGGGGGCGTTTGATGAGCACAACGAATTCCCCCGTTCTTGAAGTCAGCAACCTGTCGGCCCGCTACGGCAAGGTCGGCGCACTTGCCGGCGCCACGCTCAGCGTGCCGGCCGGCAGCATCGTCACCGTGATCGGCGCCAACGGCGCCGGCAAGTCCACGATGCTCAACGCCATCATGGGTTCGCTGCCGCAGACCGGCCACGCCGCCGGCACCGTGCATTACGCCGGGTCGGACGTGTCGGGCTGGATGGTCGAACGTCGCGTGGCGGCGGGCATGTCGCTGGTGCCCGAGCGCCGCGAGCTGTTCGGCACCATGTCCGTCGAAGACAACCTGCTGCTGGGCGGCTTCCGGCGGTATCGTGCCCGCGAAAGCGGCTGGCGCGACACGCTGAATGAAGTGTTCGATCTGTTCCCGCGGCTGCGCGAGCGCCGCGTCCAGCAGGCCGGCACCTTGTCCGGCGGCGAGCGCCAGATGCTGGCCGTGGGCCGCGCGCTCATGGCCAAGCCGACGCTGCTGATGCTGGACGAGCCCAGCCTGGGTCTGGCGCCGCGCATCGTGCGCGAGATCTTCCACATCATTGCGCGCCTGCGCGAGACCGGCGTGGCGATCCTGCTGGTCGAGCAGAACGCCCGCGCGGCCTTGCAGGTGGCCGATTACGGCTATGTGCTGGAAACCGGCGAGGTCATCCTGCACGGCCCGGCGCGCGAATTGGCTGGCGATCCGAAGGTGATTGAGAGCTATCTGGGTCTGGGCAAGGGCGCCGAGGCGGCCTGAATTACCCACCCGATGGGACCAAAAAACGCCGGCGGCCGATTAGGCCCCGGCGTTTTGCGTTGGCGCGGCTGCTGACGCAAGCTGGCCAGTTCAGGCAGATCAACGACGCCTGCTTTCCGCGTACTCCATGTACAGCTGATGCGCACGGCGCGCGATCGGACCGTACTCCAGCGGGCGGTCCTCGACGCGGTTCACGTGCACCACCTTGCCGTAGTTGCCCGACGAAAACACTTCGTCGGCCGCTTCGACGTCGGCGCGCGTCAGGCTGCGTTCCTGCACTTCAATGCCGTCGGCCTTCAGCAGCGCCAGCACGCGGCGGCGCGTGATGCCGTTCAGGAAGGTGCCGTTGTCCACGGGCGTGGAGACGACGCCGTCCTTGGCCAGCCACAGGTTGCTGGTGGCGAATTCGGCCAGGTTGCCTGCGCCGTCCAGCATGATGGCGTTGTCAAAGCCCTTTTCGGCGGCTTCGCGGATGGCGCGTTGGCCGTTGGGGTACAGGCACGATGCCTTGGCGTCGGTGGGCGCCATATTGGGCCACGAGCGCGCAAAGCTGGAGAAGCAGGCGGAAAAGCCCTGGTCGCCCGGCATCGGCACCTTGAACACGTGCAGTACGAATTGCGTCTTTTCGGCGTCGGGCAGCAGGAAGCCATCGGCGCAGAAGAACATCGGCTTGATGTAGAGCTCGGAGCCCTCGGGGAAGCGCGCCACGGCCTGCAGGCACAGGTCCTGGATTTCTTCCCAGGCCAGTTGCGGCTTCATCAGCATCTTTTCCGCCGAGCGCACGACGCGCTGGCAGTGCAGGTCCAGATCGGGCGTCAGGCCGCGGAAGGCACGCGCGCCGTCGAAGACCATGCTGGCCATCCAGAAGGCGTGGTCGGCCGGGCCGAGCAGTTTGGGGTTTTCAGTGGTCCAGTGACCGTTGTGCCAGAACAAGGCATCCATGATTGTTTTCCTTGGCTTGAATCGGGTTGGCGATCGGGCGCGGAGCGGGTCCGGAACGCCGAATCGCCAGAATACATGAGCGGGACTGTTATTCCTTGGCCAGCGCTGCCTGCACGCGGTCGGCGACATCCGCAGGCACCCACTGCCGCCAGACAGGCGCGTACTGCTTGAGGAAGTAACGCGCCGCGTCCTCGGGTTCCTTGCCTTCGTTTTCCAGCCAGCCCAGCGTGGCATCGATGGCGTCGTCCGGCACCGTCAGCTTGGTCAGGAACTCGGTCACGCGCGGCGCCTGTTTGGCGAATTCAGCATTCATGCCCGTGACGACCGGGTTGGGCTTGAACTGCGTGGCCACGGGATTGGCGCACTTGGGGTCGGTCATGCATGTGTAGGCCGCCTGATCGAAGGCGGGCAGTTCCAGCTTGACCAGATCCAGCGCGCCAACCAGCGACGTGGGCGTCCAGTAGTAGAAGACGATATCGCGCTTGCGCTTGTAGGCCGACACGATCGCCGCCTTTTGTGCCGCGCCCGAGCCGGGCGCGAACAGGGAGTAATCCTTGTCCAGCTTCAGGGCGCGCAGCAGGTTGTCGTTCAGCGTGCCGCAGGCCCAGCCCGCCGGGCAGCCATAGATGCGGCCGCGGCCCGGGTCTTCGGGGTCGGCAAACACTTCCTTGAAGCGCGCCAAGTCGGCGGCGGACTTGAGCTCGGGGTGGCGCTCCACGGTGTAGCGGGGCACATACCAGCCTTCACCTGCGTCATAGACGTGGCCCACGCCCAGCACCTTGCCGCTGGCCAGCGCCTTCTTCCAGGCGCCTTCGATCTGGCCGGGCCAGACCTCGGGCGTGATGTCGACGTCGCCGCGCTGCAAGGCGGCCAGCATGGGCAGGGTTTCGCCGATTTCGACAGATGTCTTGCAGCCGTAGCCGTGTTCGAGCACGTAGCGCTCGATGCCGGCAAGCACCAGGTTGGATTCCCAGTTCAGGCCGCTGAAACGGATGGGCCGGTCGACTTCGCAAGCCGGGGCGGCGGGGGCGGCCTGGGCCGCGGCGGGGGACAGCAGGGCGGCGGCCAGCGCGAGCGCGCCGAGGCCGGGAACGAGATGCGTGATGCGCATGGTCGGCACCTGTGTAGTGGGGTGCCTGCCATTGTACGAGGCGATGGCGCGCGTCCCAATGCAACGGGGCCGCGATGCGCGGCCCCGAGGGTCAATCCACCGAAGCGTCAGATCACGCGCGGGCGGTGCGGCGGCGGTTGAAGAGGGCGCCCAGCTCGCCCACGATGCCGCGCCGGAAGGCCAAAACGCAGATCACGAAGATCAGGCCGCTGACGATCGTGACCGATTCGCCCAGACGCAGGAACCATTCGACGCCGGTCAGGTTGGCCATCATCTGGCCGAAGTCGCCCACCTTGTTTTCCAGCAGCACCACGATGAAGGCGCCCAGCACGGGGCCGGTCAGGGTGCCCAGGCCGCCGATCAGCGTCATCAGGATAACCAGCCCGGACATCTGCCAGGTGGCGTCCGACAGCGTGGCCGACACGAATACCAGCGTCTTGGTGGCGCCCGCCAGGCCGGCCAGCGCGGCCGACAGCACGAAAGCCACCAGCTTGAAGCGGTCCACGTCGTAACCCAGCGAAATCGCGCGCGGCTCGTTCTCGCGCAGCGCCTGCAGCACTTGGCCGAAGGGCGAGTTCACCGTGCGCCAGATGATGAAGTAGCCAATGATGAAGATGGCCATCACCAGGTAGTACAGGTTGATGTCCTTGGACAGATCGACCAGTCCCAGCAAGGTGCCGCGCGGCACGCTCTGCAGCCCGTCTTCGCCGCCCGTGAACTTGGCCTGCAGGAAGAAGAAGAACACCATCTGCGACAGCGCCAGCGTAATCATCGAGAAGTAGATGCCGCTGCGGCGGATGGCGAGCGCGCCCATGGCCAGCCCCAGCAGCGCCGCCACGGCCACGCCGAACAGCAGCCCCAGCTCGGTCGGCAGGCCCCAGACCTTCATGCTGTGCCCGGCCGCGTAGGCCGCGCTGCCCAGGAACGCGGCATGGCCGAAGGACAGCAGCCCCGTGAAGCCCAGCAGCAGGTTGAAGGCGCACGCGAAGAGGGCGTAGCACATGACCTTCATGGCGAAGATCGGATACACGCCGGCGAAGGGAAGCAAGGCCACCACGATGGCCAGGACCGCATAGCCCAGGAATTGACGATTCATTTTTCTTTTCCGAACAGCCCGGCCGGGCGGATCAACAGAACAATGGCCATGATGATGAAGACGACCGTGCTGGACGCTTCGGGCCAGAACACCTTGGTCAGGCCCTCGATCACGCCCAGGCCCAGCCCGGTGACGATGGCGCCAAAAATGGACCCCATGCCCCCGATCACGACCACCGCGAACACGACGATGATGAGGTTCGAGCCCATCAGCGGCGAAATCTGCAGCACCGGCGCGGCCAGCACGCCGGCAAAGCCCGCCAGCGCCACGCCGAAGCCATAGGTCAGCGTGATCATGCGCGGCACGTTCACGCCGAAGGATTCCACGAGGCGCGGGTTCTCGGTGCCGGCGCGCAGCAGGGCGCCCAGGCGGGTTCGTTCAATGACGTACCACGTGGCGAAGCAGACGATGATGGACGCCGCCACGACCCAGCCGCGATAGTTCGGCAGGATCATGAAGCCCAGGTTGGTGGCGCCGCGCAGGGCCTCGGGCGTGGGATAGGGCTGGCCCGACACGCCGTAGAAGCTGCGGAACAGCCCCTCGATCAGCAGCGTCAGCCCGAAAGTGAGCAGCAGCCCGTACAGGTGGTCGAGCTTGTAGAGATGCTTGAGCAGCAGTTTTTCAATGATGATGCCGAACAGCCCCACGATCAGCGGCGCCAGGATCAGCATGATCCAGTAGTTCAGGCCAAAGTACGAAAGCCCCATCCATGCGACGAAGGCGCCCAGCATGTAGAGGGCGCCGTGGGCGAAGTTGATGACGTTCAGCAGCCCGAAGATGACGGCAAGTCCGAGCGACAGCATTGCATAGAAGGAACCGTTGACCAGGCCCAGTAACAGCTGGCCGAACAAGGCCTGTATGGGGATGCCGAAAATGTCAGTCATCTTGTGAAAGTCCTGCGCGGTACGGAAGGAAGCGAGCTAGTCAGGAGGAATGCGGCCGGGCCATCGGCCCGGACCGCATCCGGGATCACAGGGGCCGGTTTATTTCTTGACCAGCTTGCAGGTGGACTCGGACAACTTGGTGTAGACCTCGTCGCCAGGCAGCGTCGCCACCACCTTGTAGTAGTCCCACGGGCCCTTGGATTCGGCCGGGGTCTTCACTTGCATCAGGTACATGTCGTGGACCATGCGGCCGTCTTCGCGCACGACGCCGCCTTGGGCAAAGAAGTCGTTCACCTTGTTCGACTTCATCCACTTCATCACGTCGTCGCCGTTATCCGAGCCGGTGGCCTTGACGGCGTTCAGGTAGAACATCGCCGACGAGTAATCGCCCGCCTGCAGCATGGACGGCTTGCGGCCGACCTTGGATTCGAACTTCTTGGACCAGGCGCGCGAGGCGTCGGATTGGTCCCAGTACCAGCCGTCGGTCAGGTACATGCCCTTGGTGGCATCCAGGCCGAGCGAGTGCACGTCGTTGATGAACACCAGCAGGCCGGCCAGCTTCATGGTCTGCGTGACGCCGAATTCGTTGGCGGCCTTGACCGTGTTGATGGTGTCGCCGCCGGCATTGGCCATGCCCAGGATCTGCGCCTTAGACGATTGCGCCTGCAGCAGGAAGGACGAGAAGTCCGAGGCGCCCAGCGGTGCACGCACCTGGCCCTTCACTTCGCCGCCCGCGGCCTTGACGACCGCCATCGTGTCGCGCTCGAGCGCGTGGCCGAAGGCATAGTCGGCAGTCAGGAAGAACCAGCTCTTGCCGCCGTCCTTCACCACTGCCGAACCGGTGCCGCGCGCCAGCGCCACGGTGTCGTAAGCATAGTGCACGGTGTAGGGCGAACATTGCGCGTTGGTCAGGTCGGACGAGCCGGCGCCCACCGCGATGAAGGGCTTCTTCTTTTCCGCGGCGACCGCTGCCATGGCCAGGCTGGTGGCCGAGTTCGTGCCGGCGATGATGACGTCGACCTTCTGCTGGTCGAACCATTCGCGGGCGCGTGCCGAGGCGACGTCGGCCTTGTTCTGGTGGTCCGCGGAAACGATTTCGATCTTCTTGCCGTTGACCGTGCCGCCGAAGTCCTCGACAGCCATGCGTACGGCTTCCAGGCCCGCCTTGCCGTCGATGTCGGAGTACACGCCCGACATGTCGGTGATGAAGCCGATGCGGATGACATCGTCGGAGATACCTTGAGCGTGGGCGGTTGCCCCCGCGAATCCCAGGCCCGCCATGGCCAGTGCAGCAGTGATGGTGTGCAGCTTCATGGGATGACTCCTCTTCCCTACAGTGTGGTGTTTGCCGGGGTTCCGGCGGATGACACAGGTTGCTTTAGACGCCCAGCAGTTCGTTGAGCGTGTCCTGTTTTTCTGAAAGTTCGGCGGCTTCGAAGTGCTCGACGATCTGGCCGTGCTCCATGACGTAGAAGCGGTCGGCCAGCGGCGCGGCGAAGCGGAAATTCTGTTCCACCATGACGATGGTGTAGCCCCGCTGCTTGAGCGCGGTGATCATGCGGGCCAGCGCCTGCACGATGACGGGCGCGAGGCCTTCGGAGATTTCATCCAGCAGCAGCAGGTTGGCGCCGGTGCGCAGGATGCGCGCGACGGCAAGCATCTGCTGTTCGCCGCCCGACAGGCGCGTGCCGGGGGAATTGCGGCGCTCCTGCAGGTTGGGGAACATGTCGTAGATCTCGGCCAGCGACATGCCGCCGCCCAGCGAACCGACGACGGGCGGAAGCAGCAGGTTTTCTTCGCAGGACAGGCTGGCGAAGATGCCGCGTTCCTCGGGGCAATAGCCGACGCCCAGGTGGGCGATCTTGTAGGTAGGCAGGTCGATGGCTTCGGTGCCATGGATGCGCACCGAACCCTTGCGCGAGCCGGTCAGGCCCAGGATGGCGCGCAGCGTCGTGGTGCGGCCGGCGCCGTTGCGGCCCAGCAGCGTGACGACTTCGCCCTGTCCGACGCGCATGTCCACGCCGTGCAGGATATGCGATTCCCCGTACCAGGCGTTGAGGCCCGAAATTTCGAGTGCGGGGGTGCTCATGCGTGCGCTCCTTGAAGTTCGCCGTCGGTCGTGCCCATGTAAGCCTGCATCACGGCCGGATGGCGGGAGACTTCGGCGTAGGAACCTTCGGCCAGCACCGAGCCGCGCGCCAGCACGGTGATGGTGTTGGCGATGGAGGACACGACATTCATGTTGTGTTCCACCATGAGGATGGTGCGCCCGGCGCTCACGCGCTTGATCAGTTGCGTGACGCGGTCCACGTCTTCGTGGCCCATGCCCTGGGTGGGTTCGTCCAGCAGCATCAGCTCGGGCTCCATTGCCAGCGTGGTGGCGATCTCGAGCGCGCGCTTGCGTCCGTACGGCAGGTTGACCGTGGTTTCGTCGGCAAAGCCGCCCAGGTCCACCTGTTCAAGCAGCGCACGCGCGGGCTCGTTCAGGGCAGCCAGGCGCTTGTCGCTTTGCCAGAAGTGATAGGACAGGCCGGTCTTGCGCTGCAGGCCGATCCGCACGTTCTCGAGCACGGTCAGGTGCGGGAACACCGCCGAGATCTGGAACGACCGGATGATGCCGCGCCGGGCAATCTGCGCGGGGCGCTCGCCGGTGATGTCGATGCCATTGAACTTGATGCTGCCCGACGTGGGCGCCAGGAATTTGGTCAGCAGGTTGAAGCATGTGGTCTTGCCCGCGCCGTTAGGCCCGATCAAGGCATGAATCTCGCCCCGCTTGATACGCAAATCGACCCCGTTGACCGCGACGAAGCCGCGGAACTCCTTGGTGAGGCCTTTTGTCTCCAGGATTGTGTCATCCATGTTCGCTGCACCAGCGTTGTATTTATATGGTCTCTGCCTGGCGTCATTGCGTCAGGCCCCCGCAGGGTTCGAAAACTGTTTTCGTGCGTAGTTTTCTTATGAGTTGCCGGCGAGTATGCGGACGTCGCAATCAAAATTCCATGAGGGTTTGTCATAGGTTTTGCACTGCGGAAAGGGCAATTGTCGGCATGCCGACAATGCTGTCTGCATAGGGGGAGAAAGGGAGCCCGATATGCAAATGCATTGCAGCAATTACGCGTTGATCGTCATCAAGATGTTATGCGCGAATAGGCGAGGGAAAACCCGGTTTTCCACTCGCATAATCTGCGGCCGCGTGCGCGCGCCGGATGCTTTATGCAGGGGTTTTCTGCTTGAATTCGCAGAGATCGGAAATGCCGCATTGGGGGCATTTCGGTTTGCGCGCCACACAGACGTAGCGGCCGTGCAGAATCAGCCAGTGATGCGCGTCCAGCAGATATTCCTGCGGCACGAACTTCATCAGTTTCAGCTCGACTTCCAGCACGTTTTTTCCGGGTGCAATACCGGTGCGATTCGAGACACGGAATATGTGCGTGTCCACTGCCATCGCCGCTTGCCCGAACGCGGTGTTGAGCACCACGTTGGCGGTCTTGCGGCCCACGCCGGGCAGGGCTTCAAGCGCCTCGCGCGTCTGCGGCACCTGGCCGCCATGCTGCTCGATCAGGATCTTGCAGGTGGCGATCGCGTTCTTTGCCTTCGTGCGGAAAAGGCCAATGGTCTTGATGTAGTCGGCCAGCCCTTCCTCGCCCAGCGCCGCCAGCGCCTCAGGGGTGCCGTACTGCGGAAAGAACTTGCGCGTGGCGATGTTGACCGACTTGTCCGTGGCTTGCGCCGACAGCAGCACGGCAATCAGCAGCTGGAACGGCGTGTCGTATTCCAGTTCGGTGGTGGGGCTGGGGTTGGCCGCGTGCAGGCGGGCAAAGATCTCTCGGCGTTTGGCGGCGTTCATGACTGCGTGGGATTGCGGCGGGCCCGCGCGCGGGCCAGTGCGGATTCGATGGCGGAGCGCTTGCGGTCTTCTTTTTGCGCGTCCTCCTTTTGCGCGTCCTCGGAAGCGGGCGCGGCGGGGGCGGGCGCCTCCGGGATGTCTGGCGCCATCAGGCGCGCGTTGTCGGCCGCCAGGCGTTCGGCGCGCGCCAGGTGGTTGCGATGGCGCTGGCGGCTGATTGCGGCGTCTTCGCTGGTCCACGCGCGCCCGGCCGGCACCATCTCGATGCAGTCCACCGGACAGGGCGCCACGCACAGGTCACAGCCCGTGCACCAGTCGTCCAGCACGGTGTGCATGTGCTTGTTCGCGCCGACGATGGCGTCGACCGGACAGGCCTGGATGCACAGCGTACAGCCGATGCAATGCGATTCGTCGATGCGCGCGACCAGCAGCGGGCCGGGTTCGCCGCGCGACAGATCCAGCGGCAGGAGAGGCGTGCCGAGCAGCGCGGCCAGTGCGGCGACGCCGTCGTCGCCGCCGGGCGGGCAGCGGTTGATCGGCGCGGCGCCCTCGGCGATGGCGTCGGCATACGGCCGGCAGCCGTCGTAACCGCATTTGGTGCATTGCGTCTGAGGCAGCAAGGCGTCAACGCGGTCGGCTAATGAGCGACAGGACATGTAAAGCCAGTAATGAAAAGGGGCCACTCGGGCCCCGGGGTACGGATCAGGTTGCCGGCGGCCGGCGCGGGGCCGTCGTCACGCCGATTGCCGGATGAACTCGGCAATTTTAGGACAGATCATTTCGCGCCACCGGCGGCCCGAGAAAATGCCGTAGTGGCCGCAGTTCGGCGCGGTGTAGTGCGACTTGCGGTCGGCCGGGATGTTCTTGCACAGCTTGATCGCGGCGCGCGTCTGGCCCTGGCCGGAAATGTCGTCCAGTTCGCCTTCGATGGTGAACAGCGCGACGCTCTTGATGTCGGCCGGGCGCACCAGCTTGCCGTCGACTTCCCAGGTGCCGTTGGGCAGGTCGAAGTCCTGGAACACCATGCGGATCGTGTCCAGGTAGAACTCGGCCGGCATGTCCAGCACGGCGTTGTATTCGTCGTAGAAGCGGCGGTGCGCTTCGGCGTCGCTGTCGTCGCCACGCAGCAGGTCCAGGTAGAAGTCGTAATGCGACTTCATGTGGCGGTCCGGATTCATGGCCATGAATCCCGCGTGCTGCAGGAACCCCGGATACACGCGGCGGCCGGCGCCCGGATAGCGGGGCGGCACGGGGTGGATCACCTGGTTCTCGAACCACGAATAGGGTTTGGTGGTGGCCAGGCGATTGACCTGCGTGGGCGACTGGCGCGGGTCGATGGGGCCACCCATCATCACCATGCTGCGCGGCTGGCAGGGATCGTTGGCGGACGCCATGAGGGACACGGCGGCCAGCACCGGCACCGTGGGCTGACAGACGGAAATGACGTGCACGTCCGGGCCCAGATGGCGGATGAAGTCCTGCACGTAGCGCACGTAGTCGTTCAAATGGAAGGGACCGGCTGCCAGCGGCACCATGCGCGCGTCGACCCAGTCGGTCACATAGACGTCGTGATTGGGCAGCAGGGCGCGCACGGTGTCGCGCAGCAGGGTGGCGTGGTGCCCGGAGAGCGGGGCGACCAGCAGGACCTTCGGATCGTTCTTGCCGGCCAGTCGTACGTCGCGCTGGAAGTGCACCAGGCGGCAGAAGGGCTTGTCCAGGGCAACGGCTTCGATCACGCGGGCGGACTTGCCGCCAATCTGGGTGGTGGGCAGATTCCAGGCGGGCTTCTGGTATTCCTTGCCGATACGGGTCATCAGCTCGTACCCGGCGGCCATCTGGCGGGAGATCGGGGTATAGGCGAGCGGGCTGTAGGGGCTGGAGAACAGCTGAGAACCGGCGTCCGTGAATGCAGCGAACGGAGTCAGGAAAGCGCGCTGCATTTCGTGCAATTGGTACAGCATTTCGGGGAAGTCCTTCTGGGTCGAGCGTGTGCCCCGATTATTGCTCCGGGGCGTAACGATATTTCCAATCAGCCTGAAGAATGTCCGGCAAACTGCCCTGTTTTGTTGCTAAAAAGCGACCCGTCATGTGTTACGCACCAGTTTAGGGCCGCGTTAATGCCTTGCGGTGATACCAAATGGTGGATTTACGGACTACGCCACGCGGTGGCGGATCACCAGTAGTTTTCAACCGCCAGGTTGCCCGGAATGCCGCGGCGCCCGGGCTTGAACCCACGATCACCCAGCAATTTGCGTGCCTCCGTCAGCATGGCGGGGTTGCCGCACAGCATGACCTTGGCGGTCTCGGGATCCAGCGGCTGGCCGGCCAGCTGCTCCAGGCGGCCGTCGGCGATCAGCGTGGTGATGCGCGCTTGCGGCATGCCGGGCACGGGTTCGCGCGTGGCGATGGGCAGGTAGACGAGCTTGCCGGGGTCGGCGGCAAAGACGTCGGCCAGGGCCGGATCGCGGCGCCAGCCGTCAATTTCGGCGCGGTAGGCGAGTTCGGCGGCGGTGCGCACGCCGTGCACCAGGATGATGCGGTTGTAGGCGCGCCAGACGGCGGGGTCGCGCAGGATGGACAGGTAGGCCGACAGGCCGGTGCCCGAGGCAAGCAGCCACAGGTCGCCGCCGGGCGCAAAGCGCTCCAGCGTCAGAAACCCGTAGGGGGCTTTTTCGACGTAGAGCGCGTCGCCGGGCTGCAGACGCGCCATGCGCGGGCTGAACAGGCCTTCGGGGACGACGATGGAATAGAACTCCAGGCCCGGCTCATGTGGGGCCGACACCATGGAGTAGGCGCGCCAGATCGTGGGCGGACCGTGCGGGTCTTCAGCGCCGGGCAGGCCGACCCGGGCGAACTGGCCCGGCAGGAACGTGAAGGCTTCGTCCCGCGTCACGCGCACGGAGAACAGTTTGTCCGGCACCCAGGTGTGGACGCTGGTGATGGTCTGGCGCGTGTATTTGGAGTCGTCGGTCATCGGGACATCGCACGAAAGCGCCGGCCTGGCCGGCGCCCGTGGATTACTTTTCCAGGTATTGCAGCTTGTCCTGCTTGCCGTTCCAGTCGTCGGCGTCGGGCAGGGGCTTCTTGGCACGGCTGATGCTGGCGAATTCCGGAGAGAGTTCGGCATTCAGCGCGATGAAATTGAGTTGGTCCTGCGGCACGTCTTCTTCGGCGTAGATCGCGTTGGCGGGGCATTCGGGGATGCAGACCGCACAGTCGATGCATTCGTCCGGGTCGATCACGAGGAAGTTCGGACCCTCACGAAAACAGTCCACCGGGCACACGTCGACGCAATCGGTGTACTTGCACTTGATACAGTTTTCGGTGACTACGTGGGTCATTCAGGAACTCCGGGGCTCGGCGGCAGATGTGTCTTAATGGGCGGATTTTACCCAATGCCGCGCGGATGTGTCGGCAATACCCGTATTGACAGCGTGGCACTTCGTGCCGAAGGCCCTGTTCTTCATGCTATGGTGTCGCGAAACGAAACGCGCAATCATGATTATTACTTCGCTGCTCGACACCGACCTGTATAAATTCAGCATGATGCAAGTGGTGCTGCATCATTTCCCCGCTGCCCAGGTCGAGTACCGGTACAAATGCCGTACAAAGGGCGTGGATTTGCGCCCCTATATGGACGAAATCCGCCAGGAAGTGCATCAGCTCTGCCAATTGCGCTTCACGGACGACGAACTTAAATATCTGGGCAACTTGCGCTTTATCAAAAGCGACTTCGTTGATTTCCTTCGTCTGTTCCACATGCCCGAGCGCTGCATCCACATCAGCGAAGGCGAGGGACCCGGTGAAATCAGCATCGAGGTCAAGGGCCCGTGGCTGCACACGATCCTGTTCGAGATCCCTGTGCTGGCCATCGTCAACGAGGTCTATTTCCGCAACACGCGCAAGCATCCGGACTGGGAAGAAGGCCGCAAGCGCCTGCAGTCCAAGATGCACCTCGTGCTGGATGATCCCGCGCTGGCCGATTTCCGCGTGGCTGAATACGGCACGCGGCGCCGCTTCTCCAAGGCCTGGCACGAAGAGATCGTCACCACCCTGAAAGCCGAGATGGGACCGCATTTCGCGGGGTCCAGCAACGTGCTGCTTGCCAAAGAGCACGACGTGCTGCCGCTGGGCACCATGGGCCACGAATACCTGCAGGCCTGCCAGGCGCTCGGTCCGCGCCTGCGCGATTCGCAGGTGTTCGCGCTGGAAGTGTGGGCCAAGGAATACCGCGGCGACCTCGGCATCGCGTTGTCCGACGTCTACGGCATGGATGCGTTCCTGCGCGACTTCGACATGTATTTCTGCAAGCTCTTTGACGGCGCGCGCCACGATTCCGGCGATCCCTTCATCTGGGGCGAGCGTCTGCTCGAGCACTACCGCAAGAACCGCGTGGATCCGCGCGCCAAGACGCTGGTGTTCTCGGATTCGCTGACCTTCCCGCGCGCCATCGAGCTGGCGCGCCAGTTCTCGGGGCGCTGCAAGGTGTCCTTCGGCATTGGCACCAACCTTACCAACGACCTCGGCCACGAACCGCTGCAGATCGTCATGAAGATGGTCCGCTGCAACGGCCAGCCGGTGGCCAAGGTGTCGGATGCGCCCGAGAAGACGATGTGCGACGATCCCGCCTACCTGGCCTATCTGCGCCAGGTTTTCCAATTGCCGCCCGCCTGACGACGCCCGCGCGCCGCACGCGGGCAGCTTTGCCCAGTTCCACCCAAACCACTCGACTCTAGGGGAATTCTCATGAGCAGCATCAAGCGCTTTCACGTGACCAAGCGCCTGTCGGACATGGCCGTGTACAACGGCGTGGCCTACCTGGCAGGCCAGGTGCCGGACGATGCCACGCTGGACATCACCGGCCAGACCGAGCAAGTGCTCGCCACGATCGACCGCCTGCTGGCCGAAGCCGGCACCGACAAGACCAAGATCCTGATGGCCCAGATCTACGTGGCCAACATGAAGGAATTCGACGGCATGAACAAGGCCTGGGACGCATGGGTCGCCGACGGCAACTCGCCCCCCCGCGCCACCGTTGAAGCCCGCCTTGCCAACCCCGACTACAAGGTCGAGATCGTGGTGACGGCCGCGCTTTGATGAACGGTCAGGGCCGGCTGCGGCTGGTCTTGTGAAAAAGCCCTCTGGCGTGAGCCGAGGGCTTTTTTTGCTCTGATGTCAGACACCGGTGGTGCAGAGCGCCGCCTCACGCGCCCATCAGCATCATCCCCGCCAGCAGGCCGCCCAGTTCCTCGCAGCGCACCAGATCCGCGGTCGGCACCGTCTTGGCCGCCAGGATCTGCGCCGCCGTCTGCGCGCCCATGTTCACGATGACGGCCGGCGCCACCGCCGTCAGCCGCCAGCCGGTGCAGATGCGTTCGACCTGCCGGGCCGCGCCCGAGCCGTCGCTGCCCGCGCTGATCAGGGCGGCATAGGGCAGTCCCTGGATGCGGTCCAGCACCGCGTAGTAATTGCGGTCGAAGAACTCCTTCATTTCGCCGCTCAGGCTGGCAAGGTTTTCGGGGGCGCAGAAGAGGAACCCCTGGCTGGCCAGCAAGGTGTCGGCATCGGCGTCCTGCGCGCGCCGCAGTTCGATGCGCAGATCGTCAGGCTGCTCCAGGGCAGCGGCCGCCGACGCCGCGCCGCGCGCCGCGGCCTGCGCCATCTGCTCGGCCGCGCCGGTGCGCGAATGCCAGACGATCAGCAACTGCTTCATGCGAATCGCTCCAGCGGATCCTGCCGGTAATAGGCCCGCAGCATGGCATACCACTCGGGCAGCGCTTGCTGCATGGGAAAGGGATCCACGAAAAAGTGTTCCGAACTGACCGCGAAGAACTCGCCTTCGTCCGTGGCGGCGTAGGGATCCATCGGCAACTGACCGTACCAGGCGTCCGCTTCCTCGCTTTCGGGGTCCACGTCGTGCGGAATCGCCGCTTCCACGGCGTCGACCGCCGCGATGAAGCGGTCCAGGCTGTCGTCCAGCACCTGTCGCCACGCGCGCGGCTTGATGTCGGGATGCGCCGACAACGACGGCATGCCGTCCGCAAAGCCCGAGCGCAGGTCCAGCTTGTGGGCGAACTCGTGGATCACCACGTTGAAGCCGCCCTCGGACAGCTGCGTGTCTTCCCACGACAGGACCAGCGGCCCGCCTTCCCAGGCTTCGCCCGCGGCGTCCTCGATGTACTCGTGGACCACCCCGTCCTCGTCCTCGCGCGTCCGGGGGATGCGAAAGCTCGCGGGATACACGATGATCTCGTCCCAGCCCTCGTACAGTTCGGGCGTGAGATTCAGGATGGGCAGGCAGGCCTGTGCGGCGATGGACAGCCGCATGAAGTCCGAGACCTCCAGCCCCTGCGCGCCATTGATCGTCTTGCTGGCAAGCAGCCAGGCGGCGCGCGCCTGCAATTGGGCGGCTTCGCTTTCGGTCAGCGCCGCCAGGAATGGGTAGGTGTCCAGCACCTGCCGCCAGAGTTCGGGCGGGATGCGGGCCTGCATCTCGGCGACCTCGGACGGGCGGGCGCCGCGGCCCTTCAGCCAGCGCAACATAAGCTTTGGTTCCTTCCATATGCCGGGATGCGGCAGTGTGTTCAGGGTGACTGAACCCTAGTGTAGAGTGTCGAAATATTCAACCCGATACCTGCGCTACGCCCCGTCATGTCCGCCCCGCCCGTTCCCGATGCGCCTTCGCCATTTGACGCTTCCTGGCGGCAGGAGGCCGGAGCGGGCCTGGATGCCGAGGGCCTGGCATTGCTGGACCGGGTCGCTTGCTGGGCCGAGCCTCGCTTCCAGGGCCAGAACGCCCTGACGGGTGAGCCGCTGGCCGGCCATGCCGCCGGCGTCGTCCGTATCCTGGCGGCCTTGCACACCGATGCCGCCACGCGCGCCGCCGCCCTCCTGGCCGCGCTGCCCACCGATCTGATGGCGCCCGCGCCCTCGTTGCGCAACGATCCCATCGCCGTCGCCTTCGGCGCGGAAATCGCGCGGCTGGTGCAGGGCGCCTATGCGTTGCTGCGCCTGGGCGTGGTGGCCCGGCAGGCCAGCGATGCGTCGGCCGAAAGCGGTTCGCAGAAGGAAATGCAGCGCAAGATGCTGCTGGCCATGGCGGCCGACCTGCGCATCGTGCTGATGCGCCTGGCGTCCCGGCTGCGCACGCTGCGCTGGCACGCCGAGAGCAAGGCGCCGTGCTCGCCCAGCTTCGCTCGCGAAACGCTGGACCTGTACGCGCCGCTCGCCAACCGGCTGGGTATCTGGCAAATCAAGTGGGAAATGGAAGACCTGTCCTTCCGCTTCCTCGAACCCGACAAGTACAAGCACATCGCCCGCCTGCTCGAAGAAAAGCGGGTCGAGCGCGAGGCCTTCATCGCGGGCGCCATCACGCGCCTGCAGCAGGCGCTTGCCAAGAGCGGCATCGACGCCGAGGTCAGCGGCCGGCCCAAGCACATCTACAGCATCTGGAACAAGATGCGCGTCAAGCGTCTGGATTTTTCCCAGATGTACGACCTGCGGGCGCTGCGCGTCATCGTCGACGACGTGCGGGCCTGCTACACGGCGCTGGGCATGGTGCACGAGATGTGGACGCCGCTGTCCGACGAGTTCGACGACTACATCTCGCGGCCCAAGCCCAACGGGTACCGGTCGCTGCATACGGTGGTGGCCGACGACGACGGCCGTCCCTTCGAAGTGCAGATCCGCACGCGCGAGATGCACCAGTTCGCCGAATACGGGATGGCCGCGCATTGGCGCTACAAGGAAGCGGGCGCCAAGGGCGGGCAGGTCGCCGCCTCCAGCGAATATGACCGGCAGCTTGCCTGGATGCGCCAGCTGCTGGCCTGGAACACCGATGTCGAGGGTGGCGAACACACGCCGCCCGAGCCCGCCAAGCCCGCCACGGGCCGGGCCGCCGCGGGCAAGAGCCGCGGCGCGGTGACGGCGCCGGCGCATACCGACGAACGCATCTACGTGCTGACGCCCCAGGCGCGCGTGATCGAACTGCCTGCCGGCGCCACGCCGGTCGACTTCGCCTATCACCTGCACACCGACCTGGGCCACCGCTGCCGCGGCGCGCGCGTCGATGGGCAGATGGTGCCGCTGCAGACGCACCTGTCCACCGGCCAGACCGTGGAGATCATCTCCGCCAAGTCCGGCGGCCCGTCGCGCGACTGGCTCAATCCCCAGCTTGGTTTTCTGGCCAGCCCGCGCGCCCGCGCCAAGGTTCGGATGTGGTTCAACGCGATTGAACTGCAGCAGCGCATCACGCAGGGGCAGGCGCTTGTCGAAAAGGAATTGCAGCGCCTGGGCAAGACGGCCATCAATCTGGAACAGCTGGCCCAGAACCTGGGTTTTGCGCGGGCCGACGACCTTTACGTCGCCGCCGCCAAGGAAGAATTCAGCCTGCGCCAGATCGACGCGGTGTTCCAGCAGCCGGCGCCCGCGGTCGAACCCACGCCGGCGGCCTTGCGGCACGCCAGCGCCGGCAGCGCCGAGAAAAGCGGCAAGAGCGGCGTGCTGGTGGTGGGGGTGGGGTCGCTGCTGACGCAGTTGGCCCGATGCTGCCGCCCGGCGCCGCCGGATGCGATCTCCGGCTTCGTGACGCGGGGGCGCGGCGTGTCCATCCATCGCCGCGACTGCCACAGCTATCTGGCGCTGGCCGCGCGCGAGCCCGAGCGCGTCATCGAAGTGGCGTGGGGCGAAACGGCCGACACCTACTATCCGGTGGACATCAGCGTGCGCGCGCATGACCGCTCGGGCCTGTTGCGCGACCTGTCCGAAGTGTTTGCGCGCCTGCGTCTGAACGTCGTGGGCGTGAACACGCAGAGCAAGCAGTCGCTTGCCCATATGGTGTTCACGGTGGAGGTGCGCGGCGGTGAATCGCTGTCCCGCGCGCTGGATGCGCTGGCCGAAGTGCCAGGTGTGTCGTCGGCGATGCGCCGCTAGGCGCAGTTTCCGGCAGCGAGAACCGCTGCCGGATCATTTCCCGCCATGCCCGCCGCTGGCGTGAAGGCCAGGCGGCAGCACGCGGCGGTTCAGGCCTCAGTGTTCCAGTTCTTCATGCGCGCGGTCGCGCATGTAGAACGCGGCGACCAGACCCAGCGCCACGCCAAACATCACGTAGTAGGCCGGCGCCATGGGCGAGCCGGTGGTCTTGATCAGCCAGGTCACGATGAACTGTGCGAAGCCGCCGAAGATCATCACGGCCACGTTATAGGCCAGCGACAGGCCCACCGAACGCACACGCGCCGGGAACAGCTCGGCCATCACCGTGCTGAACACGCCGAAGAACGCCGACACGAAAATGCAGACCACGACCTGCACGGTCAGCAGGCGGCCGATCGACGGCGCGTCCGACAGCCAGAAGTACAGCGGGTACAGCACGATCAGGTAGCCGATCAGCGAGCCGATCACGAGCGGACGGCGGCCGATGCGGTCGGACCAGGCGCCCATGAACGGGGTCAGCACCACCATCAGGGCCGCGCCGGCCATCTGCACCAGGAAGGTCTGGTTCAGCGGCAGCATCAGCACCTTGGTCGAATAGGTGACCAGATACGTAAACGTGATGTAGATCGACACCGTGGCCGTCACCACCAGGCCCACGCCGATCAGCGTCTCGCGGGTGTGGGTGCGCAGCATCTGGCCCAGCGACAGGCGCTTGACTTCACCGCGTTCGGCGGCCTGGCGGTCGGCTTCCTTCATCTGCTTGAAGGCGTCGGTTTCGTCGACGTTGCGGCGGATATAGATGGCGATCGGCACAATCACCAGGCCGAAGGCGAAGGGCAGGCGCCATGCCCAGTCGGCAATCTGCTGCTCGGTGAAGAACTCGGTGATGAGCGTGCCGCAGGCCGCGCCGATCAACAGGGCCAGCATCTGGCCCGCCATCTGCCACGAGCCGTAGAAGCCGCGCTTGCCGTTGGGCGCCATTTCGATCAGCAGCGCCGTCGACGTGCCGAATTCGCCGCCGGCCGAGAAACCTTGCAGGAGGCGCGCGATCAGGATGAAGATCGGGGCCAGGATGCCGGCCGCGTGGTAGGTCGGGGCCACCGTGATCAGCGCGATGGACACGGCCATCAGCGAGGTCACCAGCACCATGGCGGCCTTGCGGCCCTTGCGGTCGCCGTACAGGCCCAGGATGATGCCGCCCACCGGGCGCATGAAGAAGCCCACGCCGAAGATGGCGGTGGTCATCAGGATGGCGTTCAGTTCGCTGCCGGGGACGCTGGGGTCGGTGGGAAAGAACAGTTTGGCGATGATCGGCGTCATGAACGCGAACACCAGGAAGTCATACCATTCGAGCGCGTTGCCTATTACCGCTGCCACGATGTTGCGTGTGGGGACTGCTTTGTGCTGCACGGGATCTCCTTGGGGGCTTTAATTTCCGGGCGACATTCTAGGCGGTGCCGCCCCGGCCGCCTTGCGCGTCGTCCGAAAAGCGGCCGATCGGAAGCTTGCGCCTCCGAAACCGGCCATCCAGACGGCGGTCGTCCGGGACGCGGCCGCCGCCTGGCTTTACACTGCGTCTTTTCCCCACGAGAGTAGTGACATGAACGCGCGCACCTGGCTGGAAACGCTGGTTGGCTTTGACACCACCAGCCGCAATTCCAATCTTGCCCTGATCGAAACCGTCCGTGACTGGCTCAAGGGCCAGGGCGTCGAGGCATGGCTGGCGCACAACCCCGAGCGCACCAAGGCCAACCTCTTTGCCACGCTGCCGGCGCAAGACGGCAACCAGCAGGGCGGCATCGTCCTGTCAGGCCACACCGACGTGGTGCCCGTGGATGGTCAGGACTGGAGCACGGACCCGTTCAAGCTCGTCGAAAAAGATGGCCTCCTCTATGCCCGCGGCGCCTGCGACATGAAAGGCTTCATCGCCGGATCGCTGGCCCTGGTGCCCGAATTCCTGGCCATGCCGCGCAAGAAGCCGATCCACCTGGCGTTCTCCTACGACGAGGAAGTCGGCTGCGCGGGCGCGCCTTACATGCTGGCAGACCTGCACGAGCGCGGCATCCGCCCCGAGGGCTGCGTGGTGGGTGAGCCCACCGGCATGCAGGTCGTGGTGGCCCACAAGGGGATCAACCTCTTTCGCTGCAAGGTGCACGGCAAGGCGGCCCACTCGTCGCTCACGCCTCGCGGCTGCAACGCCATCGAATACGCCGCCCGCCTGATCTGCCGCATCCGCGACCTGGCTGACAGCTTCAAGGCGAACGGCCCCTACGACCAGTTCTACGACGTGCCGTTCTCCACGATGACCACCAACCAGATCCGGGGCGGCATCGCGGTCAACACCATTCCCGAGCTGTGCGAATTCACCTACGAATTCCGCAATCTGCCGGGCATGCGTCCGGACGACATCCAGGCGGAAGTCGAAAAATACGTGCGCGAAGAGCTGCTGCCGAAGATGAAGGCTGAATTCGACGGCGCCACCATCGAGATCGAGACCGGCGCCGCCGCGCCCGCGCTGGAGGCCTCGGAAGAAGCCGCCATCACCCAGCTGGTGCGCGCCCTGACCGAAGACCGCGCCACGCGCAAGGTTGCCTACGGCACCGAAGCCGGCCTGTTCCAGGGCATCGGCATCCCCACGGTGGTCTGCGGCCCCGGCCATATCGAACAGGCCCACAAGCCCAACGAATACGTGGCCCTGGACCAGATGGCCGCGTGCGAAACCTTCCTGCGCCGCATGGGCCAGTCCCTCTGACGCGCGGGGCGCCCGGGAGCGGGCGGCACGCCGGTGCCGTCCGCGTCAGGTAAAATGCCGGGTTGCAAACCGGATTTGCGGCTGGCATTGGCCTGCCGCGATCCCGGGGGAGATGCTGTGGTGAAACCTTACGACTTTCCGGATGCCAAGGGCCATTTCGGGCCTTATGGCGGTGTTTTCGTGGCGGAAACGCTGATGCACGCGCTTGACGACCTGCGCGCGTCCTATGACCGTTACCGGGTCGATCCCGCCTTCCTCGAAGAGTTCAACTACGAGCTCAAGCATTTCGTGGGCCGGCCCAGCCCGGTCTACCACGCCCGGCGCTGGTCTGAACTCGTGGGCGGCGCCCAGATCTGGTTCAAGCGCGAAGACCTGAACCACACCGGCGCGCACAAGGTCAATAACTGCATCGGCCAGGCTCTCCTGGCCAAGCGCATGGGCAAGCCGCGCGTCATCGCCGAAACCGGCGCCGGCCAGCACGGCGTGGCCACCGCCACGGTCGCGGCCCGCTACGGCATGGAATGCGTGGTGTACATGGGCAGCGAAGACGTGCGCCGCCAGGCCTCCAACGTCTACCGCATGAAGCTCCTGGGCGCCACGGTGGTGCCCGTGAACTCCGGTTCGCGCACCCTGAAGGACGCGCTGAACGAAGCCATGCGCGACTGGGTCACCAACATCGAAAACACGTTCTACATCATCGGCACGGTGGCGGGTCCCGACCCCTATCCCCGCATGGTGCGCGACTTCCAGACCGTCATCGGCAACGAATGCCTGACGCAGATGCCCGAGGCCATCGGCCGCCAGCCCGACTACGTCGTGGCGGCGGTGGGCGGCGGCTCCAATGCCATGGGCATCTTCCATCCCTACATCCCCTACGAAAACGTGCGCCTGATCGGCGTCGAGGCGGCGGGCGAGGGCATGGACAGCGGCAAGCACGCCGCATCGCTGGCCGCGGGCCAGGTGGGCGTGCTGCACGGCAACCGCACCTACGTCATGCAGAACGCCGACGGCCAGGTTCAAGAAACGCATTCCGTCTCGGCCGGCCTGGACTACCCCGGCGTCGGTCCGGAACACGCCTGGCTCAAGGATTCGGCCCGTGCCGAGTACGTCGGCATCACCGACGACGAAGCCCTGAAGGCCTTCCACGACTGCTGCCGCATCGAAGGCATCATGCCCGCGCTGGAGTCGTCGCACGCCATCGCCCAGGCCGTCAAGATGGCCGCCACGCTGCCGCGCGACGCCGTCATCCTGGTCAATCTGTCTGGCCGCGGCGACAAGGACATGCACACCGTCGCCGAACGCGCCGGCATCGAGCTCTGAACATGACAACCCGCTCCGATCGCATTGCCGCGGCTTTCGCGCGCACCGCAGAATCCGGCCGCGCAGCGGCCCTGATTCCCTACATCGCCGCCGGCGATCCTTCCCCCGCCGCCACGGTGCCGCTGATGCACGCGCTGGTTGACGCCGGCGCGGACGTCATCGAACTGGGTGTGCCGTTCTCGGATCCCATGGCCGACGGCCCGGTCATCCAGCGCGCCGCAGACCGCGCCATCGCACAAGGCGTGGGCCTGGCCCGCGTACTGGAGATGGTGGCCGACTTCCGCCAGCGCGACACCGAGACGCCCGTGGTCCTGATGGGCTACGCCAATCCCATCGAACGCATGGGCCAGGCCGAATTCGCCAGCCGTGCCGCGCAGGCCGGCGTGGACGGCGTGCTGGTCGTGGACTACCCGCCCGAAGAAGTCATCGAGTTCGCCGCCACCCTGGGCGAACACGGCATTGCGCCGATCTTCCTCTTGGCGCCCACCTCCACTGAAGACCGCATCAAGGCCGTCGCGGCCGTGGCACGCGGCTATGTGTACTACGTGTCGCTCAAGGGCGTGACGGGCGCTGGCTCGCTGAACACCGACGACGTCGCCGATCGCGTGGCCGTGATTCGCCGCCACGTGCGCGACATCCCGGTTGGCGTGGGCTTCGGCATCCGCGACGCCGAAAGCGCCCAGCGCGTGGCGCGCGCCGCCGATGCGGTCGTCATCGGCAGCAAACTGATTGAAACCATGGAGCAGGCGGTCGCCAACGCACCGGCTGCCCAGCAAACCGACGCCGCAGTCGCCGCCGCCAGCGGCTGGCTGCGCACCATCCGGCAGGCGCTGGATCAAGTAAAACGAGAGAACGCGTCGGCCTGAGCGGCCGGGTCGCGATCTCAAACGGGATGAATACTCAATGAGCTGGATCGATAAACTCCTGCCGCCTCGCATCAACAAAACCAGCGACAGCGGCGCCCGCCGCGTGCCCGAAGGCCTTTGGGTGAAATGCCCGTCGTGCGAATCGGTGCTGTATAGCGAAGACCTGGCAGCCAACCTCCACGTCTGCCCCAAGTGCGACCACCACATGCGGATCGGGGCTCGCGCCCGCATCGATTCGCTGCTGGACATGGAAGGCCGCGTTGAAATCGGCCAGAACACGCGTTCGGTCGACACCCTGAAGTTCAAGGACACGCGCAAGTACCCCGAGCGTCTGCAAGAGGCCGTCAAGGCAACGGGCGAGAGCGACGCGCTGGTCGTCATGAGCGGCTCGATCCGCGGCGTGCCCGCCACGCTGGCCTGCTTCGAATTCGAATTCATGGGTGGCTCGATGGGCTCGGTGGTGGGCGAGCGCTTTGCGCGCGGCGCCCAAGCGGCCCTCGACAACAAGACCCCGTTCATCTGCGTAGCCGCCTCGGGCGGCGCGCGCATGCAGGAAAGCCTGCTGTCGCTCATGCAGATGGCCAAGACCAACGCCATGCTGACCCGCCTGTCGGCCGCCGGCCTGCCGTTCATCAGCGTCCTCACCGATCCCACCATGGGAGGCGTGTCGGCCAGCTTTGCCTTCATGGGCGACGTGGTCATCGCCGAACCCAAGGCCCTGATCGGCTTTGCCGGTCCGCGCGTGATCGAACAGACCGTGCGTGAAAAGCTGCCCGAAGGCTTCCAGCGCGCCGAGTTCCTGCTGCAGAAGGGCGCCATCGACATGGTTGTCGACCGCCGCCAATTGCGCGAGGAAATCGCCCGCCTGCTGGCGCTGCTGACCAACCAGCCGGCGGACGTGGTCACCGCCTGATCGGGCCGACATTGCCGGGCTGCCGCTTGCGGCTGCATCGGCATCAATAGACATGCCGCCGGTCGCTTCTTGCGCCTGGCGGCATTTTGTTTTTCCGCAGCAGGGTGAACCCCTGGGCACGAGACTTGCTCCAGCCGCCTAGCGCAATTTCACCTGCGTGAATCCCGCGATTTTCGGAACAGTCTTTTTCACGGCGCTTTGTTGCCATATTGCGACATGCGCGCAGCGTGTTGGTCCGGATTTTGCTAATGTTCCCCGTTAGTCCAGAAATAGATGGAGTTGATCCCATGCAGTCGACGAAGAAGAAAATGCTGACGCGCCTTGCCGGCCTTGCCCTGGCAGGGGTTGCCACCTTTGCTAGCGCCCAGTCATCCGAGGGCACCCAAGGTGGCGTCAGCCTGCACTATGGCATTGGCGACCACTACAAGCGCCTGACCCTGAACTACGAGACTGCCTCGCTCTGGACCTATCAATTCGGCGGCAACTGGGGTCGTCTGGACCTGACGCCCGAATTCGGCGCGTCGTATTGGCAAGCCGACGGCTCGCGTTCGCCGGGCCACGTTTGGCAGTTCAGCGCCATCCCGATGTTCCGCTGGTGGACCGGCGAACGCTTCTACATCGAAGCGGGTATCGGCGCCACGCTGTTCTCCAGCACGCGCTTTGCCGACGAAAACATCAGCACTGCCTTCCAGTTCGGCGACCACGTTGGCGTGGGGTTCCTGGTCACGCCTAACAACCGTATCGGTGTGCGCTATTCGCACTTCTCGAACGCCAGCATCAAGCGCCCGAACCCGGGCCTGGACGTGGTGCAGCTCACCTACACGTACCAGTTCTGATCGCATGGCGCCGGAGCGGCGCGTGCTCGCGTGATTGCGCGCCCCGCTCGCAGATCTTGAAAACCACCCATCCGGGTGGTTTTTTTTTGCCTTGCCCGTGTGCGTGTCCCTGCCGCTCGTCGTCGCAGAAACGACAAAAAAATTATGTTTTGACTGCGTGTCCACGTACTTGTTGGTGTTGAGTGCAATGGCCAGAATGCCCTGGCAGCACCCAAAACCACAACGAGCCGTCGCTCGGGCTTCCGATCCGCCGCTGCGCGCGCGGGCACGGCCAGGTCCGGCAGGCGGCACACGGAGACTCAGATGAAACACCCCTGTACGCAGGCGCGCCGCTTGGCGCGCATGGCCGGCGCCGCTGGCCTGGCCCTTGCCCTGGCCACCGCCTCGTCCGCCGTCCTGGCCGACGACTTCCCGAACAAGCCTTTGCGCATGGTCGTCGGCTTCGCGCCGGGCGGCGGCGCGGATATTGTGGCCAGGCTGGTCGGCGCCAAGATGGCCGAGAGCCTGGGCCAGCAGGTCGTGGTGGAAAACCGCGCGGGCGCCACAGGCACGATTGCGGCCGACAATGTCGCGCGTTCCCCCGCGGACGGCTATTCGTTGTTCCTGGGATCGCAATCCACCATGGTGGTGGCGCCGTCGCTGTTCCCCACGCTGCCGTTCAAGCCCGAGACCGATTTCGAGCCGGTATCGCAGGTCGTGACCATGCCGCTGATCCTTGTGGTCAATCCGGCGCTGATCGACGTCAAGAGCGTCGGTGAACTCACCGAGCACATCCGGAAGGCCGGCAACGGTGCGCTGAGCTACGCGTCGTCCGGGCAGGGCGGCCCGCAGCACATCGCGGGCGAGCTGTACGCGCACCGGGTCGGCACGAAGGTCACGCACGTGCCGTACAAGGGCGAGTCCGCGGCCATTGCCGACGTGTTGGGCGGTCATGTGCCCTACATGTTCGCGAACCTGCCGGTGGCGCTGCCGCACATCGCGTCGGGCAAGGTCCGCCCGCTCGCCATCACCAGCCTCAAACGCGATCCGAAGGCGCCCGAGATTCCGACGCTGGCCGAATCGGGCTTCAAGGACTTCGAGGTGTCGACCTGGTACGGCGTCTTTGCGCCGGCCAAGACGCCCAAGCCCGTGGTCGACAAGCTGTCCGCGTCGATCCGCACCGCGCTAGAGCAGCGCGACATGCAGGCCAAGCTGAGCGAACAGGGCTTCACCGTGGTCGGCAGCGATTCCGCCGACTTCAGCCGCTTCGTCGGCGCCGAACTGCCGCGGTGGTCGGTGCTGATCCGCGATATCGGCATCAAGCCGGAATAGCCTGGACGCTTCGCCTGGGCGCCGCTCAGCCGGGCGCCCCTAGCCGGGCGCCCCTAGCCGGGCGCCCCTTAGCCGGGCGCCCCTTCATCCATCCGAGACAACGACATGATCGACTTCACCGAAAAACGCGCCGCCGGCCCCGTCATCCGGCTGCATTCCGCCGATAACGTCGTGGTGGCGCGCGTGCCTATCGGCATCGGCACCGCCGTGCCTGCCGAGGACCTGGTCAGCCGCAGCCAGGTGCCCGCCGGGCACAAGATCGCGGCGCGCGACCTGCGCGCGGGCGAACCCATCCTGAAATACAACGTGTGCATCGGCTTTGCCGCGACGGACATTCCCGCCGGCACCTACGTGCATTCGCACAACATGGACTTCCAGGAGTTCGACCGCGACTACGCACATGCTCGTGACTATGTGCCGACGCCTTTGCTGCCTGAATCGGAGCAGGCGCAATTTCAAGGCATCGTGCGGGCGAACGGTCAGGTGGGCACGCGCAACTACATCGGCATCCTTGCCACGGTGAATTGTTCGGCCACGGTGGTGCATCGCATTGCGTCCGCCTTCACGGACGAGGTGATGGCCGCCTATCCCAACGTGGATGGCGTCGTCGCGCTAAGCCACGGCATGGGCTGCGGCATGGAAATGTCCGGCGAGCCCATGGACCTCCTGCGGCGCACGATGGGCGGGTACGCCTGTCATGCGAACTTCGCGGGCGTGCTGATCGTCGGCCTGGGCTGTGAACGCAATCAGCTCGATGCGCTGCTCAAGGACCAGGGCCTGGAAGCGGGTGCGCGGCTGCAGACGTTCATCATGCAGGAGACCGGCGGCACCCGCAAAACGATCGAAGCCGGCGTCGCCGCAGTGAAGTCCATGCTGCCCGCCGCCAACGAGGTGCGCCGCGAGCCGGTGTCCGCGCGTCACCTGAAGATCGGCCTGCAGTGCGGCGGGTCGGATGGCTTCTCGTCGATCACCGCCAACCCTGCGCTGGGCGCGGCCATGGACATCCTGGTGCGTCACGGCGGCACGGCGATCCTGTCCGAGACGCCGGAAATCTACGGCGTCGAACATACGCTGACGTCACGGGCGCGCAGCCGGGAAGTGGGCGAGAAGCTGGTCCAGCGCATCCGCTGGTGGAAGGAAGAGTATTCCCCGGGCCGCGACGTGCAGATCAATGGCAAGGTTAGTCCCGGCAATCAGATGGGCGGTCTGGCCAACATCTTCGAGAAGTCGCTGGGCTCGTCGATGAAGGGCGGCACCACAGCGCTGATGGAGGTCTATCGCTACGCGGAGCCGGTCCGGCAGCCCGGCATGGTGTTCATGGACACGCCGGGATTTGATCCGGTGTCGGCCACGGGGCAGATCGCCGGCGGCGCCAACATGATCTGCTTCACGACAGGCCGCGGGTCGATGTTCGGCGCCAAGCCGGTGCCGTCGATCAAGCTTGCCACCAACACGCCGATGTACGAGCGGCTGACCGAAGACATGGACGTCAATTGCGGCGACATCCTCGACGGCAACGCCACGCTGCAGGAGGTGGCGCATCGCATCTTCGAAGAGATCCTGCGCGTGGCCTCGGGCGCGCGCAGCAAGAGCGAGTTGCTGGGGTTGGGCGATCACGAGTTCGTGCCCTGGAACATCGGCGTCGTGAGCTGACCGCTTCCGCAACGCGTGAAGACCAGCGGACGGTCATGCGTGACCGTCCGCGCACCGGATCGGACGCTCAGACGTCCGACAACGAGTCGGCGCCCGGCATGTCGAAGCCGTTGGCCTGCAATGCGGTCTTCAGTGCGTCCGTCTGCGCGGCATTCAGCTCGACCAGAGGCGGGCGCACCGTGGCCCATGCCGCATCGCCCGACTTCCAGGCAATGGCGGCCTTCATCGCGGGAATCATCGGGAACTGCTGGAACACGCTGCGCGTGGCGTTCAGCCCGGCCTGGCGCTCATCGGCGTCCGCCTCCTGCCAGCGCTGCTGCAGCGCCACGATGGGACCCGGATTGACGTTGCCCGTGGCCGTGATGCAGCCCACCCCGCCTGCGCGCAGGGTCTGCAGCAGGAATGCCTCGCTGCCCGCATACACCTGGAATCCGCGCGGCGTGAAACGCTCGATCATCGCCGCCGTATTGGCCCAGTCGCCGCCACTGTCCTTCACGCCGGCCACGATGCCGGGATAGCGGGTCAGCAGGCGGTCGATCAGGTCCAGGCTGAGCGGCACCTGGCTGACGGGCGGGATGTGATACAGGTACAGGCGCAGCTTGTCGTCGCCCACGCCTTCGATCAGCTCGGCAAAGTAGCGGAACAGGCCTTCGTCGCTGACGCCCTTGTAGTAGAAGGGCGGCAGCACCAGCACGCCCATGCTGCCGCTGCGCACGGCATGCTGCGTCAACGCAATGGCGTCGGGCAGCGCGCACGCGCCCGTGCCGGGCATCAGCGCAGACGGCTCCACGCCGGCTTCCAGTAGCGCATCGAGCAGCGTGTGCTTTTCCGAGAGCGACAGCGAATTCGCCTCGGAGTTGGTGCCGAAAATGGCCAGTCCGACGGACTGCTCGCGCAGCCAGCGGCAGTGCTTCACGTAGCGCCCCAAGGCCGGGCGGTAGCGTTCATCGAACGGCGTCAGGACCGGCGAAAAGACGCCGGGAATGCGGGCAGGGGTCGTCATGTCTCTACTCGTTATGGGATGGGGGAAAAGGACGCGCCGCGGCCGCGCGGCTGCGATTTCCGATTCTGGCACCGATCCGCCCACCGAACATCTGCTGTTTAATGGGTTCAATCCATAAAATTGTTGTGGTTTGCCGCAGAGCGCGCCACACGTCCAAAAGAAGGGGAGACCGTGGATACGCGATATGTGCAGAGCTTTGTGTCTGTCATCGAAAGCGGATCGCTGGCCGAGGCGGCGCGGCGGCTGGATCTGACGCCCGCCGCCATCGCCGCGCGCGTGCGCACGCTGGAAGAAGAACTGGGCGCCACGCTGGTCAAGCGCGTCGGCCGCAGCGTCAAGGCGACCGAAGCCGGCTTGAAGGTGCTGGAGCGCGCCCGCAGCGTGCTGCGCGAGGTGCGCGATCTGCGCGCCAGCGCCACGGACGATGCGCCGCTTGGCGAGCTGCGCCTGGGCGTCTCGGCCTCGGCACTGACTGGCATCATGCCCATCGTGCTGGCCCGCCTGTATCGGCGGATGCCCAAGCTGGCGGTCTTCATGGAACCCGGCACTTCCAACCATCTGTACCACCGCGTCATCAACGGCGACCTGGACGCGGCGTTCATCGTCAAGCCGCAGTTCAACCTGTCCAAGGGCTATGCGTGGAAGCTGGTGACCGAGGAGCCACTGGTGGTGCTCGCGCCGCCCGATACGCCGGGCAACGATGCGCACGAGCTGATGCGCACCCAGCCCTTCATCCGCTACGACCGCAACGTCTGGGGCGGGCGTTTGGCTGACCAGTACCTGCGTCAGCACGGCATCGCACCACGCGAGCGGCTGGAGGTCGATGGGCTGATGGGCATTGCCTGCATGGTCTCCGAAGGCTTGGGCGTGTCGCTGGTGCCCGACTGGGCGCCGGACTCGCTCGACAGCCGCCGCGTCAAGCGGGTGCTTCTGCCCGGGCGTGCGCCGCTGCGCCGGATGGGCATCCTGTGGGCGCGCCACATGCCGCATTCGGCGCTGGCGGAAGCCTTTGTGGAGGAGGCGGGCCGGGCGCTGGATCCGCAATCGCGCCGCTCCGGGGGCGACTGACGCATCCGTTGCGGCACGCCGCCCGCACAGACTGAGGCCACAAAAAAACACCCCGCAAACCGTTTCCGGTGTGCGGGGTGTTTTGCCTGTCAGGGCCAGGCCCTGACGGCCGTGCGGCTTAGTGGCGCGTTTCGACCTGAACCAGCGGCTCGTTCGAGACGGGCGTCACCGGCTTGCGTTCGCGGCCCAGGCGGACCGGCGCGTACGAGGCGGCAATGCGCTGCTGCGTTTGCGCGTGGCGTTCCGGATCGGTTTCCACCCACTTCAGGCCGGCGGCATTGACCACGTCGTGCAAGGCTTGCGCCTTGGCGGCCGGGGCAACGGCAGGGACCACGATGGGCTGTTGCGCGCTGGCCGGCGCGACCGGCGCGGGGGCCGGTGCGACGGGAGCAGCGGCCACTGCCGGCGTCTGGACCACGGGTTCAGCGGCGGGCGCTTCCACCGGCGTCTGCACCGGCGCAGCGGGGACCGAAGCCTCGCTGGCGGGTTGCACGGCGACAGGCGGGGTCGCTTGCGGCGCGGTCTGCACGGGTTGAGCGGCAGGCTCAGCCGTGGGCTGGGCTGCCGGCTCAACCGCGGGCTTCACCGCGGGTTCGGCGGCGGGCGCAACCACGGGCTCGGCAGCGGCCTGGACGGGCTCAGCCTTGGGGGCTTGAACCGGTTCGACCGGCGCTTGCTCGGGCTGGGCGGCGGTCTGCACGGGCTGGGCCGGGGCTTGAACCTGCTGCGCGGCGGCAGGAGCAGTTTGCTCGGCGGCCGATTGAACCGGCTCAGCAGCCTGGGCGGCGACGCCTTCGGCTTGCTGTTCGCCGGCGTCTTCGGCACCGTCTTCCTGCAGCTCGTCGCTACCGGCCAGACCGGCTTCGTCCTGGCTGCGGCGGCCACGGCGGCTGCGGCGGCGGCGGCGCTTGCGCTCGGGATCGGCGGCGCCTTCGGCGCCTTCAGCGCCCGGGAACGCGTCGGCGGACTGTTCGTCGGCGTCAGCATTGTCCAGGGCTTCGGCAGCGGGCTTGGTATCCGACTTGGCGTCAGGCAGCGCGGTGGCGACCGTCTGGGCCAGCGCGGCGACCATGCTTTCCTGTTCGCTCATCGGCGCGTCGGATTGGCCTTCCTCGCGGCGGTTACGGCCACGGCCACGGCGGCGATTGCGGCCTGCGCCGGTGTCTTCACCGTTGAGTTCGGGCGTCTGTTCCGGACGGGCGGATGCCAGGGCTGCCTGGGTGGCCGCCTGGGTGTCGCGCTCGCCGCGGCCTTCGCCACGATTGTTGCGTTCGCCGCGTTCGCCATCCGAGCGGCGGTTGCCGCGGACGTGGTGACGGCCGCCTTCGGTGGCCTCGGCGCCTTCGCCACGGCCTTCGCCGCGGCGGTTGCGGTTGCGGTCGGAGCCGTGGCGTTCGCCGCGGCGTTCCTGGCCGTCATGGCCGCTGCGGCCCTTGCCACGCGACGAGCCCGCGCGCTTGGCGGTTTCTTCGGCGGCTACGGGGGCGGGCTTGGCGGGTTCGGAGCCGCCGGTCAGCCAGCTGACCAGACGCTTGAACAGGCCGCCCAGACCGGCGCCTGCCGCGGGCGCGGCGGGTGCGGCGGCCGGCGCTGCGGGCGTCGAGACGGGGGCGGGCTGCGACGGCGTGATGCCCTTGACCAGGGCTTCCGGACGCGACTTGATTTCGCTTTCGCGCGGCTGCCAGGGCGCATCCGTGGCCGGCGCTTCCACCAGTTCGAAACTGGTCTTCAGCTCTTCCAGGCGGGGATCATCGTGGCGCAGGCGCTCGATGTGATGGTGCGGCGTTTCCAGATGCTTGTTGGGGATCAGCATCAGGTTGACCTTCAGGCGGGCTTCCATCTTGGTGATGTCGGCACGCTTTTCATTCAACAGGTACGTGGCCACGTCGACGGGCACCTGGGCGTGGACTGCCGCGGTGTTTTCCTTCATGGCTTCTTCCTGCAGCAGACGCAGGACGTGCAGGGCGCTGGATTCGGCGTCGCGGATCACGCCGGTGCCGTTGCAGCGCGGGCAGGTGATGTGCGAGCCTTCGTTCAGGGCCGGACGCAGGCGCTGGCGCGACAGTTCCATCAGGCCGAAACGCGAGATCTTGCCCATCTGGACGCGGGCACGGTCGAAATGGAGGGCATCACGCAGGCGCTGTTCGACGGCGCGCTGGTTCTTGCTGTCTTCCATGTCGATGAAGTCGATGACGATCAGGCCACCCAGGTCGCGCAGGCGCAACTGGCGGGCCACTTCGTCGGCCGCTTCCGAGTTGGTGCGCAGCGCGGTTTCCTCGATGTCGGCGCCGCGGGTCGAGCGGGCCGAGTTCACGTCCACGGAAACCAGGGCTTCGGTGTGGTCGATCACGATGGCGCCGCCCGAGGGCAGTTGCACCGTGCGCGAGTAGGCCGTTTCGATCTGGTGTTCGATCTGGAAGCGCGAAAAGAGGGGGATGTCGTCCCGGTAGCGTTTGACGCGCTGGACGTTGTCCGGCATCACCACGCTCATGAAGGCGGTGGCCTGGTCGGCGATCTCGTCGGTGTCGATCAGGATCTCGCCGATTTCGGGCGAGAAGTAATCGCGGATCGCGCGGATGACCAGGCTGGATTCGAGATAGATCAGGATGGGCGCGGAGTTGTCGCGCGCGGCGCCGTCGATGGCGGTCCAGAGCTGCAGCAGATAGGACAGGTCCCATTGCAGTTCTTCGACGTTGCGGCCGATGCCTGCGGTGCGGGCGATGATGCTCATGCCCTGGGGCAGGTCGAGCTGTTCCATCGTGTCGCGCAGTTCCTGGCGATCCTCGCCCTCGACGCGGCGCGAAACACCACCGCCGCGGGGGTTGTTGGGCATCAGGACCAGGTAGCGGCCAGCCAGCGAGATGAACGTGGTCAGGGCTGCGCCCTTGTTGCCGCGTTCTTCCTTTTCGACCTGGACGATCAGTTCCTGGCCTTCGCGCAGGGCGTCCTGGATGCGGGCGGTACGGACATCGACGCCTTCCTTGAAGAAGCTGCGCGCAACTTCCTTGAAGGGCAGAAAGCCGTGACGGTCTTCGCCGTAGTTGACGAAGCAAGCTTCGAGGCCGGGTTCGATCCGGGTGATGACACCTTTGTAGATATTGCCTTTGCGCTGTTCGCGGCCGGCAGTCTCGATGTCAAGGTCGATGAGTTTTTGCCCATCGACGATAGCGACGCGTAATTCTTCCTGATGCGTCGCATTGAACAGCATGCGCTTCATGAGAGGGTTTCTCCGTTGTCATGACGCGCCGATATCGGCGCGTGACCTCGGGCCACTCGGGCTGCGGCTGAAGCGGGCAAGAAGGTGCGGACCGTACCTGGGCGGCGCCCAGGCGTATCCGCCGCGGGTCAGGCGGGCACGTCGTGCCGTGGGGCACGGGGTTCTGTCAGCAGGAGGGTCAGCTTCACTGAATGTGGTTTGACGGAAAAAATGCTGTGAACGGCAGCTGCGGTCGGATTGGTTGCCCACACGCAGCTGGTGCTTTAAATATGCGACGATTCTTGCAGTGCTTCAGAGCCGCTTGCGGCATGCAACGGACCTGCCGGAACAGCGGGCAAGATGAATGCCACACCACTATTCCGCAGGGCTCGGTTGCGCCGGCGACCAAGAGACCCAGGGGTTGAATGAGCAGGCAGTACAATGGCGGCCCGCGCGCTCGACGGAGTTGCGTGTTGGTTGCATCTCTACGCCAGGCGGCTAGTTCAGCCCCTTAAGGCTGTCCCGATTATATGTCGCTTTCCGCAATGCGCAAAGAAACTTCCTCCCCCGTATCCGCCTCTAAAGCAGCCCCCGCCGTCCGCATGGTTGAAGTGGGCGCCGAGCATGCCGGCCAGCGTCTGGACAACTTCCTCATGCGGCTGTGCAAGGGGGTGCCCAAGACGCACATCTACAAGGCGATCCGCGGCGGCGAAGTCCGCGTCAACAAGGGACGCATCCAGGTGGATTACCGGGTTGAGGAAGGCGACGTCGTCCGCATTCCGCCCCTGCGCCTGCCTGACCCCGGCAAGCCCCGACCCGTGCCCGCCGCCGAATTCCCGATCGTCTTCGAAGACGACGCCATGCTCGTCGTGGATAAACCCGCAGGCGTTGCCGTCCACGGCGGCAGCGGGGTCTCGTTCGGCGTGATCGAACAACTGCGGGCCGCGCGCCCGCAGGCCAAGTTCCTGGAACTGGTGCACCGGCTGGACCGCGAAACCTCGGGGCTGTTGATGGTCGCCAAGAAGCGCAGCGCGCTGCTGGCGCTGCACGCCATGCTGCGCGAGGGCCGGAGCGATAAGCATTATTTCGCGCTGGTCGAGGGCGACTGGGTCAACGACCGCCAGCACATCAAGCTGTCCCTGACCAAATGGACCACGCAGTCCGGCGAGCGCCGCGTCAAGGTGGATCCGGACGGGCAGACGGCGCACACGATTGTCACGCTCAAACAGCGTTTTGGCGGTTACAGTCTGGTCGACGCCGAGCTGCGCACCGGACGCACCCACCAGATCCGGGTCCATCTGGCATCCAGCGGCTTTCCGATCGTCGGGGACGACAAATACGGCCACGACGACGTACGTGCGCAATTTGCGCGGCAGGGCTTCAACCGCATGTTCCTGCACGCTCACAGCCTCACCTTGCCTCACCCGCTGACGGGTGAGGTCATGACACTGACCGCCGAGCTGCCGCCAGCTTGCCGGAACATCCTGAAAACACTGGAGTCTGCCTGATATGTCGTATTCGCTGGTCGTCTTTGACTGGGATGGCACCCTGATGGATTCCACGCACAGCATCGTGGCCGCCATTCAGGGCGCTTGCCGCGATCTGGATCTGGCGGTGCCGTCCGCGTCCGAGGCGAGCTGGGTCATAGGCCTTTCGCTCGAAAGCGCGTTGCGCCGTGCCGTCCCCGAATTGACGCAGGCCATGCTGCCTCGCTTCCTTGAGCGCTACCGCACGCACTACCTGCTGCGCGACCCGGAATTGCGCCTGTTCGAGGGCATCAACGAGTTGCTGACCGACCTGGCCAGCCAGAACGTGCGGCTCGCTGTCGCCACGGGCAAGAGCCGCGTCGGCCTGACGCGCGCGCTGGCCGCGACCGGCCTGGGCCCTCTGTTTGACGCGACCCGCACCGCCGACGAGACCTTCAGCAAGCCGCATCCGGCCATGCTGCACGAACTGATGCAGGAACTGGACGTGGATCCGTCGCGGGTCATCATGGTGGGCGATACCTCGCACGATCTGCAGATGGCCTGCAACGCGGGTGTGCACGGCCTGGGGGTCACCTACGGGGCACACACCCTGAAGGAGCTTGAGGGATGTGCCCCGCAAGCAGTGCTGGACACCGTTCCGCTCGTGCGCGAATGGCTCATGCCGCGCGTGAGTGCCGGCGCGTAGGCTCTGGCTGATGAAGGCCGTCAGGAACGTCCGCCGGTCCGGCGGGTCTATCCGCAAGGCGCCGCGCGTGCTTCGCAAGACCGCCGCGGAATAAGATAGCCCCGTCCAGCGTCCATGGTTGACGCGGGCGCGCGCACGGAGCGCGGCGCCATACCGGAGATTACGATGCTGATACGCAAGCCCGACGACTTTTTGCCGTCCGAGATCACTTCCGAGGCCGTGTGGCGATCGCGCCGCGAACTCATGTTGCGCGCCGGCGCTGCCGCTGCCGCCGTCGGGCTGCCCGGCTGGGCTGCGCGCGCCGCCCACGCGCAGGACGCCGGCGCGCTGCCGGGCAAGTCCAACCCTGCGTTCAGTATCATGGACAAGCAGACGTCCCTGGCTGACATCACGTCCTATAACAATTACTACGAGTTCGGCGTAGATAAGGGCGAACCGGCCAAAAATGCCGGCAAGTTGCAGACCCGGCCGTGGGCCGTGAGCGTCGAGGGCGAGGTCAACAAGCCGCGCACGTTCACCATCGAAGAGTTGCTCAAGCTCGCGCCCATGGAAGACCGCGTCTACCGCCTGCGCTGCGTCGAGGGCTGGTCCATGGTCATTCCGTGGGTTGGGTATTCGCTGTCCGAGGTGCTCAAGCAGGTGGAGCCGAATGGCAACGCCAAGTACGTCGAATTTGTCACTGCCGTTCAGCGGGAAAACATGCCGGGCGTGCGCGCTGCCATCCTGGAGTGGCCGTATGTGGAGGGATTGCGCCTGGACGAAGCCATGCATCCACTGGCGATGCTGGTCTTTGGCGTCTATGGGCGCGTGCTGCCCAACCAGAACGGCGCGCCGCTGCGGTTGGCCGTGCCGTGGAAGTATGGATTCAAGTCCGGCAAATCGCTGGTGAAGATCCGGCTGGTGGAAAAGCCGCCCGTCACGTCCTGGGTCAAGTCGGCCCCGCAAGAATACGGCTTCTACGCCAATGTGAACCCTAACGTCGCGCATCCTCGCTGGAGCCAGGCCACCGAGCGCCGCATCGGCGAGGACGGCCTGTTCACGCCCAAGCGCAAGACGCTCATGTTTAACGGCTACGGCGATCAGGTGGCGTCGCTTTATCAGGGCATGGACCTGAAGGCCAATTACTGAGGCGCTGATCCGTGTCCGTTGCTCCTCGCGCTGCCTCGGCTGCGGCACCCAGGAAGGCGCAGCTCTCGGCCCGGACGATCGGGCGCTTCAAGCCGCTGCTCTTTCTGCTGGGCCTGGCGCCGTTCGCGCGCTGGATATGGCTGGGGATGCACGACGGCCTCACGGCCAATCCCGTTGAATTCCTGACACGATCGTCTGGCACCTGGGCACTGGTATGTCTGCTGGCCACCCTGGCCATCACGCCGCTGCGCCGTCTCACGGGTCAGCCCGCGCTGGTACGCGTTCGGCGCATGTGCGGATTGTTCGGGTTCTTCTACGCGGCGCTGCATTTCATGGCGTGGGTATGGTGGGACCGTGGCTTCGATCCCGCCGAAATGGTGCGTGACATCGTCGAACGTCCCTTCATCATGGTGGGATTTTCGGCCTTCGTGCTGATGACAGCGCTGGCTGCCACCTCGACGCAGTGGGCGATGCGGCGGTTGGGCAAGCGCTGGCAGACGCTGCACCGTGCCATCTATGCCATCGGCCTGCTGGCGATTCTGCACTACTGGTGGCACAAGGCGGGCAAGAATGACCTGTCCGAGCCCGCGATCTACGCCGCGGTGCTGGCGCTGCTGCTGGGTTGGCGCGTCGTTGCCTGGTGGCGCGCGCGGGCGTAGTCCGCTAGCGCGCTGGGGCGCCGCAGCTACTGCATGGCCAGCATGATGGCCGCGGTTTCCGCGTCAGGCTGGCCGTCGTGCAGGGCAGGGCGGTAGTGCATCTGGAACGCGGCCAGCGTGTTGATCGTTGCGCGGTCCAAAGTGCCGTCCTGCGGACTGGCGTAGCCAAGCCGCTGCAGCTGCTTCTGAAACCATGCGACATCCGGCACGCCCTCGATCTGCATGCGAGCCAGATGCTGGGCCGCGCCTGCCTCGTTGTACCAGCGCCCGATACCCGCGTCCGCCAGCGTCTTCCAGGGGAACAGCGGGCCGGGATCCACCTTGCGCTGCGGTGCGATGTCGCTGTGGCCCACGACGTTCTCCGGCACGATGTTGTGCCGGCGGATGATGTCGCGCAGCAGGATGGTCAGCGCCCGGACCTGGCGGTCGTCGTAGGGGTGCCAGACGCGCTCCCCGTTGCTGCCTTCGGTCCAGCCCGGATTGACGATCTCGATGCCGATCGAGGTGCTGTTCATTGCGATGTTGCCATACCAGGAACTGGCCCCTGCGTGCCATGCGGCGCGGTTTTCGTCGACCAGCCGATAGGCGCGGCCATCCAGGTCCAGCAGGTAATGCGCGCTGACCTTGCCCTTGGAAAGCAGGCGCAGCGACTCGGCGTGGTCGACCGTGGTGTAGTGCACGACCACGGATCGCACCCGGCTGCTCTGGCTGACGGCGGTGATCGAGGTGTCCAGATCCAGGCCGGCGGGCCCGCGCGCCGCGCAGCCGGCCAGGACCGCCGCGGCCAGCAGCGTGGAAAATAGGCGGGTCATGATCAGCGCGCCAGGTACAGGAACAGCGTCGGCAGCTTGTCCAGCTGGGGCGCCGGCAACTTCTTCCAGTCGGCCACCGAATGGGTGACCACCCATTCGTCTGCCGTCGTCATCGAGCGCGCCACGCACAGCTTGGTGTCGCCCTTCAGGGTGGCGACCAGCGTGGCAAACATCGCGGCGTTGCGGTATGGGGTCTCGATCAACAACTGCGTCTGGTTGTGGCGGGCCGAGTGCTGCTCCCAGGCGCGCAGTTGCTTGGCACGTTCGCCGGGTTCCACCGGGGCATAACCATGAAAGGCGAAACGCTGCCCGTCCAGGCCGCTGGCCATCAAGCCCAGCAGAATCGAAGAGGGGCCTACCCAGGGTTTGACGGCGATCCCCATGCGGTGCGCTGCGTCCACGACCTTGGCGCCGGGGTCCGCGACGGCGGGGCAGCCTGCCTCGGAAACCAGGCCGATCTCCGCGCCGCGCTTTGCGGAGTCGAGCCACGCCTTGATCTGCGCGGCGTCGGCCTTGTCGGTGAGGGTGTGGATGGTGATTTCCTGCAGCGGCCGGGTGGTGCCGATGAGCTTCAGGAAGGCCCGGGCGGTCTTGGCGTTCTCGGCGATGTAGGTGTCCAGCCGGCCGGCCAGCGCGCGCACGTCGGCGGGCAGCCAGCGCTCGGGGGGCGCATCGCCCAGGCTGACCGGAATCAGGTGCAGGGCGCCGGTCATGCGGATGCTCCCGGGGCGTCGAGCGGATCCAGTCCGAAAGTTGCCAGCATGCGTGTCAACTCGATCAACGGCAGGCCTATGATGGCGGTTGGATCGTCGCTTTGAATGCTCTCCATCAGGGCAATGCCCAGGCTTTCCGCCTTGGCGCTGCCTGCGGTATCGTAAGGCTCTTCGGCGCGCAGGTAGGCGTCGATGGCACGGTCGGACAGTTGGCGGAACCGGCAGCGCGTCACAATGTCGGCCTTTTCCACGCGTTGGCCGTCGGTCACGGCCAGCGCGCTGTGAAACTCCACCAGTCTGCCCGACAGCGCGCGCAATTGCGCCTGGGCCCGCGTGAAGTCGCCCGGCTTGCCGATGGGGGCGCCGTTTACGGTGGCAACCTGGTCAGAGCCGATCACGATGCTGCCCGGATGTTTTTCCGCCACCACCATCGCCTTCGCGACGGACAGGCGCAGCGCCAGCACCTCGGGGGTTTCGCCAGGTTGTGGCGTTTCGTCTACATCGGGGGAAATCGCGGAAAAGGGCAGCCGCAGGCGCGACAACAGTTCTTTGCGGTATCGCGAGCTGGACGCGAGGATCAAACTAGGTTTGTGGGGCATGCGGCATTTGACGGTAATACGTAAGTCACAGTATTATCTAACGTTTTGCGGCATTTTTGCAGGAACATCAACATGACACCGAAGGGAAAGCCTGGCGATGCGAGTCGCCGCGCGGACGGATCGGCCGGTGCTGGTGTGAATGCGGCGGACTCTGACGTCAAGCGCATCGACGCCTTCGCCTTTGCCCGTCTGGGTAAAAGCGCGCAGGGCAGCATCGCCTTGGTGCGTCTTGCCCGCGTGGTCGATGGCCTGCCCGAGCAACCGCTGGGCGAAGCCGGACTCGTGACCTGGTCCGTGCAAGGCGAAGAAGGCAAAACCGGCTTGCTGATGGGCCAACCGCTTTTGCGCCTGCATGTGAAGGCGAATCCGGTGGTTGTGTGCCAGCGGTGCAATGCGCCGTTTGCGTATCCGGTCGACAGCGAAGTCGTGCTGCAACTGGTCAAATCCGAAGACGACCTCGACGATGATCATTCCTTTGCCGATCAAGGCGACGATGACGACGAGGACGACGAAGGCGTAGGAAGGGATTCTGTGGCCCAGCTACCTGAAAAGGTGGTGGGTTCGCATCATTTTGATCTGTTGGCCCAGATCGAAGATGAGCTCATTCTGAGCATTCCGTATGTGCCCAAGCATGATGTATGCCCGGGCGCGCAGGCCAAGGCCAGCGAAGCTCCTGAAGAGGAGCCCGCTGTCAAGCGTCCGTCGCCGTTTGCGGTGCTGGAACAACTGAAGCACAAAGATTGAGATCAACATCGGGCCGCATCGCGTACAATGCGCCCCGTTTCTAGGAGTCATCATGGCCGTTCAACAAAACAAGAAGTCCCCCTCCAAGCGCGGTATGCACCGTTCGCACGATTTTCTGGTGGCCCCGTCGACCGCCATCGAACCGAACACCGGTGAAACGCACCTGCGTCACCACATCAGCCCCAACGGCTTCTACCGTGGCCGCAAGGTCCTGAAGACCAAGGCCGACGAATAAGGCCCCCGGGCCGAACTCGTACTCGGACCATTTCGGCTGAGCGCTGATACCTGGCACCCGTGATACGCATCGCCATAGACTGTATGGGCGGAGACTTCGGTCTGCCCGTCACGATTCCGGCTGCGATCGAGTTCGCCCGGCAATTTCCGGACACCCGGCTATTGCTGGTCGGGCTTCCCGACGCTATCGAAGCGGCGCTTTCCGAGCACCGCAACGTGGCGCGCGATCGCTTTGAGATCGTGGCGGCTTCCGAAGTCGTCACCATGGACGACCCGGTCGAGGTCGCCTTGCGCCGCAAAAAAGACTCCTCCATGCGCCTCGCTGCCCAGTCCGTCAAGGATGGGCGGGCGGACGCCTGCATTTCCGCGGGCAACACGGGCGCCTGGATGGCCATCTCACGTTATGTGCTCAAGACGCTGGACGGCATCGACCGCCCGGCGATCGCCACGTCCATTCCGAACCAGACGGGCCGCGCCACCACGGTGCTGGACCTGGGCGCGAATGTGGACTGCACGGCCGAGCACCTGCTGCAATTCGCCATCATGGGCGCCGCGCTGTCGCAGGCGGTGGACCATCGCGACAACCCCACCGTGGGCTTGCTGAACATTGGCGAAGAAGTCATCAAGGGCAACGAAGTCGTCAAGGAAGCCGCCGAGCTTCTGCGCGGCAGCCCGCTGAACTTCTACGGCAACGTCGAAGGCAATGACATCTTCAAGGGCACGGTCGACGTCGTCGTCTGCGACGGCTTTGTCGGCAACGTCGTGCTCAAGTCCGTGGAAGGACTGGCGAAGATGCTGTCCAGCATCATTCGCGAAGAGTTCAAGCGCAACCTGATCACGCTGATCGCCGGCGCGGTGGCCAAGCCTGTGCTGAACCGCCTGCGCAACCGCGTGGACAACCGCCGCTACAACGGCGCGGCTTTGCTCGGCTTGCGTGGCGTCGTCATCAAGAGCCACGGATCCGCGGACGTTTACGCCTTCGGTTTTGCCTTGCAACGCGCGCGCGAAGCCGTAGTGAGTAAACTGCTGGAGCGCACCGCGCAGACGGTCGCTCAAATTACCAAGCGCGTTCAATCCGGCGATCGCCCATCGGCGGCGTCGCCCAACGTGGCTGGGGATACCGCTTGATGGATACCGCAATGAAATACTCCGTGATCGCGGGCACCGGCAGCTTCCTGCCGGAACGCGTGGTTTCGAATGACGAACTGGCTGCGGAACTGGCGACGCGCGATATCGCCACCTCCGACGAATGGATTGTCGAGCGCACGGGCATCCGTCAGCGCCATCTGGCCGAGCGTGGCGTGACCACCAGCCAGCTGGCCACCGAGGCCTCGCGCCGCGCGCTGGCCGATGCGGGCGTTGATGCTTCCGAAATCGATCTCGTCATCGTGGCCACGTCCACGCCCGATTTCGTGTTTCCCAGCACGGCCTGCCTGGTGCAGGCCAACCTCGGCGCCAAGGGTTCGGCCGCGTTCGACGTGCAGGCCGTGTGCAGCGGCTTCGTCTACGCGCTCACCACCGCCGACAGCTTCATCCGCGCGGGCCGCGCGCGCTGCGCGCTGGTGATCGGCGCCGAAGTGTTTTCGCGCATCCTCGACTGGAACGACCGCAGCACCTGCGTGCTGTTCGGTGACGGCGCCGGCGCTGTTGTGCTGAAGGCCTCCGACACGCCCGGCATCCTGGCGGCCCAACTGCATGCCGACGGCAGCCAGATGAAGATCCTCAGCGCCGCGGGCAACGTGGCCTACGGCGACGTCACGGGCGATCCGTTCCTGCGCATGGACGGCCAGGCCGTCTTCAAGCAGGCCGTCACCGTCCTGGACCGCTCCGCGCGCGACACCTGCGCCGAAGCCGGCGTCACCGTTGCCGACGTCGATTGGCTGATCCCGCATCAAGCCAACGTGCGCATCCTGAATTTCCTGGCTCGCAAGCTGGACGTGCCCGTCGAGAAGGTCGTCATCACCGTCGACAGTCACGCCAACACGTCCGCGGCCAGCGTGCCGCTTGCGCTCGATGCCGCGCGCCGCGACGGCCGCGTCAAGCCGGGCCAGCTCATCCTGATGCAGGGCGTGGGCGGCGGATTCACCTGGGGCTCGGTACTGGCTCGCATGTAAGGGTGTGCCCTGGCCGCGGCGGCATGTGTGCCGCGGGCGGCCGGAGAGCGCGCCTGGCATTCCACACAGACACTGAATCAATCCACACGCTCAATCATGAAAATCGCTTTTGTCTTTCCTGGCCAGGGTTCGCAAGCTGTCGGCATGCTGGACGCCTGGTCCGGCGTGGCGGCGGTCACCGACACCGTCGCACGGGCCTCGCAGGCGCTGGGTCAGGACCTGGGCGCGCTGATCGCGCAGGGTCCCGTCGAACAGCTCAACCTGACCACCAACACGCAGCCGGCTATGCTGACCGCCGGCGTTGCTTTTTACAACGCCTGGATCGCTGCGGGCGGCCCCAAGCCTGATGTCGTGGCCGGCCACAGCCTGGGCGAATACGCCGCGCTGACCGCCGCCGGTTCGCTGGCGCTGGAAGACGCCGTGCGCCTGGTGCGCGTGCGGGCCGACGCCATGCAGGCCGCCGTGCCGGTCGGCACCGGCGCCATGGCCGCCATCCTGGGCCTGGACGACGACGCCGTGCGCGCCGCGTGTGCGCAAGCCGCACAAGGCGAAGTGGTCGAGGCCGTCAACTTCAATGCGCCCGCGCAAGTCGTGATCGCCGGCCACAAGGCTGCAGTCGAACGCGCCTGCGAACTGGCCAAGGCTGCCGGCGCCAAGCGCGCCTTGCTGCTGCCCGTATCCGCGCCGTTCCACTCCAGCCTGCTCAAGCCCGCCGCCGACGTGCTGGCCGGCGCGCTCGCTGGCGCCGCTGTGTCCGCGCCGCAAGTGCAGGTCATCAACAACGTCGATGTGGCTTCGCCCACCGACCCCGACGCGATCCGCGATGCGCTGGTTCGTCAGGCGTGGCATCCTGTGCGCTGGGTCGAAACCCTGCGCGCCATGAAGGCGCAAGGCGTCACGCACGTCATCGAATGCGGTCCGGGCAAGGTGCTTGCTGGCCTGACCAAGCGCATCGACCCCGAACTCACCGGCCTGGCCATCACCGATCCTGCTTCGCTGGAAGCGGCGATGGCAGCCGTCAACGGAAACTGATCAATGGACAACACCTCGACCGAACTGCAGGGCAAGATCGCGCTCGTCACGGGCGCGACCCGCGGCATTGGCCGGGCGATCGCCCTGGAACTGGCCGGGCGCGGCGCAACCGTCGTCGGCACCGCCACGTCCGAATCGGGCGCGGCTGGCATCACTGAAGCGCTGGCGCCGTTCGGCGGCCGCGGCGTGGTGCTGGATGTGACCGACGCCGCTGCCTGCGATGCGCTGATCGACGCGCTGGGCAAGGAAGGCGGCGGTCCGCACATCCTCGTCAATAACGCCGGCATCACCCGTGATACGCTGGCGATGCGCATGAAGGACGACGATTGGTCGGCCGTCATCGACACCAACCTGGCTTCCGTCTTCCGCCTGTCGCGCGCCGTGTTGCGCAGCATGATGAAGGCCCGCTGGGGACGCATCATCAACGTGACTTCCGTGGTGGGCTCCAGCGGCAACGCGGGCCAGGCCAATTACGCAGCCGCAAAGGCGGGCGTGGCGGGCATGGCGCGTGCTCTGGCACGTGAACTGGGCAGCCGCAACATCACCGTGAACTGCGTGGCGCCTGGCTTCATCGATACCGACATGACGCGTGCGCTGGGTGAAAACCAGACCGCGGCGCTGCTGCAACAGATTCCGCTGGGCCGTTTGGGCTCGCCGGCTGACATTGCGCATGCCGTGGCCTTTTTGTCCGGGCCGCAGGCGGGTTACATTACCGGCACCACCCTGCACGTCAACGGCGGGATGTACATGCAATAAATCACGAATCACGCGCCGCCGCCGGGCAGCCGGCAAGGCGGCGCGCGATTCTCCGGAAACGCCGCACATGGTCAACCTGCGCCGGTCTCGGCGACAGAACAAATGCGCGGTGTTATTTTTGTCACGGTCAGGCGTTGCATCACTCCGCGCTTGGCTATAATTCGCGGGATTTTTCCCAATTGGAGATCTGCATGGAAAGCATCGAACAGCGCGTCAAGAAGATCGTCGCTGAACAACTTGGCGTCAACGAAGCCGAGATCAAGAACGAGTCCTCCTTCCTTGACGACCTCGGTGCCGATTCGCTCGACATGGTCGAACTGGTCATGGCCCTCGAAGACGAATTCGAGACCGAGATCCCCGACGAAGAGGCCGAAAAGATCACGACCGTGCAACAAGCGATTGACTACATCAATTCGCACGGTAAGCAGTAAGCTCAGCCTATATCGTCCTGGTTGCCCGATTTCGTCGGCCAACCTGGAATCAGGGCGGTTTCAGGAGTGCCGTGTGGTCCACCGGCAGGTCGGGCGTTGTAATGCCTCACCTGCCTTCATGTGGTCCACACGCGCAGCGCATCCCGAAAACCGCCTTTCTTTTGTCTGTTTGAGGAGTCATCCGTGAAGCGACGTGTCGTCATCACCGGCCTGGGTATCGTTTCCCCCGTAGGAAATGATCTGACCACCGCTTGGGACAATATCGTCAACGGACGTTCTGGCATCAGCCGCATCACCCGTTTCGATCCCTCGGCCATCACCACCCACATTGCTGGCGAAGTCAAAGACTTCGACATCAGTACCTATATTTCGGCCAAGGAAGCCCGCCAGATGGATACGTTCATCCATTACGGCCTGGCTGCCGGAATGCAGGCCTGGCGCGATTGCGGCCTGGAAGTCACCGAAGAAAACGCCGAGCGTATCGGCGTGATCGTGGGCTCCGGCATCGGCGGTCTGCCGCGCATCGAAGAAACCCAGGTCGATTACCTTGCCAAGGGACCTCGGCGCATTTCGCCGTTCTTCGTGCCGGGTTCGCTGATCAACCTGATTTCCGGGCATCTGTCGATCGCCTACGGCATGAAGGGCCCCAGCTACGCCGTGGTGTCGGCCTGCACGACCGGCCTGCATTGCATTGGCGATGCCGCACGCCTTATCGAATACGGCGATGCCGACGTCATGGTGGCTGGCGGCGCCGAATCCACCGTGTCGCCGCTGGGCATTGGCGGCTTTGCCGCCATGCGCGCGCTGTCGACCCGCAACGATGATCCTCAGACCGCATCGCGTCCCTGGGACCGCGACCGCGACGGCTTTGTGCTGGGCGAGGGCGCTGGCGTCCTGGTGCTGGAAGAGTACGAGCACGCCAAGAAGCGCGGCGCGCGTATCTACGGTGAACTGGCTGGCTACGGCATGAGCTCCGATGCCCACCACATCACCGCACCGGACAAGGACGGCCCGCGCCGCGGCGTGATTAACGCGCTGCGCAACGGCGGCCTGAATGCCGAAGACGTCCAGTACGTCAACGCGCATGGCACGTCCACGCCGCTGGGCGACAAGAACGAAACCGACGCGCTCAAGCTGGCGTTCGGCGACCACGCCAAGAAGCTGGTGGTCAACTCGACCAAGTCGATGACCGGCCACCTGCTGGGCGCGGCCGGCGGCATCGAAGCCGTGTTCACCACGCTGGCTGTGTACAACCAGGTCTCGCCTCCGACGATCAACATCTTCAATCAGGATCCGGAATGCGATCTGGATTACTGCGCGAACGAAGCGCGGCAGATGAAGATCGACGTGGGTCTGTCCAATTCGTTCGGCTTTGGCGGCACCAACGGCTCGATGGCCGTTCGCCGGGTCTGATTTGGACGACTTGGTCGGGGGGCGTTGGTCGTTCCGCCTACCTGTCTCGCAGCCCAAGGGAGCCGTCGCGCTCTTCGGGCTGGCGCTGGCCGCTGCGGCGGCCAGCGTGCTGACAGCGGCAGCCTGGCATGGTTATGCCTGGGCTGCGGCCGCGCTCCTGGCCCTTCTATTCCTCTTGGCCGGGCTGTTACACTCGGCTCGGAACGCCCCGTCCCCGGTAACGGCGCTACGTACCGCGACCGGGACTGGCCACTGGCAGCTACGCCGGCCGCAAGGCTGGCAGGACGCGCTGCTCCTGGACCAGCAACGGGGCCCAGCGTGGCTGACGCTTATCCTGCAGCCTTTGCCCACCGGGAGTACGGCCTTTACCACTAGCAAAATCACCCTCACCGTCTGGAAGCACACGCTGCGACCCGAATCCTGGCGCCGTCTGCGCCTCGTCGCGGGCACGGCGCGGCAGGCACGCCCGACGCGTCCTTTGCGGGAGGCCTCATGAGCGAGCGCGAAGTCGACGCCGAGCTTGTCGCCCGCGTGCAGCGGGGCGACAAGAAGGCATTTGATCTTCTGGTGCTCAAGTACCAGCGCAAGATCCTCCGTCTGCTGGCCCGGATGATCCGCGATCCCGCCGAAATCGAGGATGTGGCGCAGGAGGCCTTCATCAAGGCGTACCGCGCCTTGCCCCAGTTCCGCGGCGAAAGCGCCTTCTACACCTGGCTGTACCGCATCGCCATCAATACGGCGCGCAACTGGCTCGCCTCGCAGGGGCGGCGCCCCAGCGCGCCCAACGCGATTGAAACGGAAGACGGTGAAACTTTTAACGAAACCGACAACCTAACGGATATAAGCACGCCGGAATCCATGGTTGCCAGCCGCGAAATCGCCGAGACGGTGAACGCGGCCATTGAGGAACTACCTGAAGAATTGCGCACCGCAATTGTCCTGCGTGAAATCGAAGGTATGAGTTACGAAGACATCGCCCAGAGCATGGATTGCCCGATCGGTACGGTGCGCTCCCGCATTTTTCGTGCGCGTGAAGCCATTGCGACCAAGTTGCGTCCGTTGCTCGACACCGATGTCGAGCGTCGCTGGTAAGGAGTGGCAGTCATGCAAACAGCAGCCAAATCCGTTGAGATCGCCGAGTCCTCCTGGGAGGAATCGGTTTCCGCCTGGATGGACGGAGAAGATTCCGACGATATTCTTCCCAGTCTGTTGTCCAAAGAGGGACGTCAGACCTGGGACACCTATCATTTGATTGGTGATTCCCTGCGCAATTCCGATCTGGCGCTGACGCCCAGCGCGGCCTTCTCGGCCCGCCTGGCGCGCGCGCTGGACGCGGAACTGCCCATCGTAGCGGCGCCTCGGCGCCGCTCGCCGTTGCGCATGGGCCTGTCCGGCCTGGCTGTCGCCGCCGCAGTGGCCACGGTCGCGTGGGTGGCGCAGCCGTACGTCACCGGCTCGCCGGCGACGGATGTGCGCGTGCTGGCCGACGCCAGCTCGCCGGCTTCGGCCTCCGACGACTCGGGCCTGCGCGACTACCTGGAGGCCCATCGCCAGATGGCTGGCCCCAGCGCGGTCCGGCAGGTGTCGTTCGATGTCGGAGCGGGACGTTGATGGCGCTTGTGCTTCCATCACGCTGGCCGGTGCTGGGACGAGCTGCCTCGTGGCAGGCTCATCGCGCCGGCTGGTTCGCCGCCACGCTCCTCACTGCTTTCCTTGCCGCGCACGGTCCCGCGGCCGCCGCTGGCGCCACGCCGGCCGGCCAGACCGAAGACGTCGTGCAGCTGCTCACGCGCATCCAGCAGGCGGCCCGCAAGCAGGACTACGCCGGCGTCTTCATGTATCAGCAGGGCGACGTCATCCAGTCCTCGCGCCTCGTGCACGTCCTCGATGGTACCGGCGAGCGCGAACGCCTCGAGATCCTTGACGGCCAGCCGCGAGAATACCTGCGTCACAACGACGACGTGCAGTGCCTGATCCCCGAACGCAAGACTGTGCTTGTCGAGCGCCGTCGCGGAGATCGCTTCCCGGGCCTGTTGCTGGGCGATCCGGCCAACCTGTCGGAACACTACAAGATCCGCACGGAACCCACGCCGCACCGCGTTGCTGGCCGCGAATGCCGGCTGATCACGATCGAACCGCTGGACAAGCTGCGTTACGGCTATCGCCTGTGCGCGGACGTCGAAACCAATCTGCTGCTGAAGGCCCAGACGCTCAATGCCGCGCGTGGCGTGGTCGAGCAGGTGTCGTTCACCTCGCTGCGATTGGGCTCCGAAGTCGATCCGCAATCGCTGTCCTCGCGCTGGAATACCCGCGACTGGAAGGTGCTCGAGGCCAACATGCAGCCCGTGGACCTGGCGGCGCAGGGTTGGCGCATTCCGGCGCCCAACGGCTTCAAGACGATCATGCAGGTCTCGCGTGCCATGAAGCGCGGATCGCCGGTCAGCCAGATGGTGCTGTCCGACGGCCTGGCGGCAATCTCGGTCTTCATCGAGCCCTATGACAGCCAGCGCAATCACCAGCCGGCGCACGGCGCGTCCCAGCGCGGCGCGATCAATGTATATGGCGCGCGCATTGCGGATTTCTGGCTGACCGCGGTGGGCGAAGTGCCCGCCGCCACGCTGGAACAACTTGCGCAGGCCACTGAGTACGTGCCTCCCGCACCCGCGGCAGCCGCACCCGCGGAGGGCGGGGCCAAATAATTCCCGCCGTTCCGCAAGCAGCAATTTCGGAGTGACATATGAAAGCAATGACGGTCTCGAACGCTTTTTTCCGGCGCTTTCTGGCGGCTGTCGCGGCGGGGGCCATGCTGTCCACCGCCTACGTGCCGGTGACGGTGGCGCAGACGGCGCCTGCCGCGGTCGGATTGCCCGACTTCACGGCCATCGTTGAAAAGGCCGATCCGGCCGTCGTCAACATCCGCACGACCGCCACGGTTCCGGTGCGCGGCGGCGGCAATGGTCCTGGCGGCAGCGATCCCTACGAACTGTTCCGCTGGTTCTTCGGTCCCGAATTCCAGCCGCCCGGACCGCAATCGCCCAATCCGCGCCAGCGTCCGCAACCGACGCCGCCTGAAGAGCGCACCGTGCCGCGCGGCGTGGGTTCGGGCTTCTTCGTGTCGGCCGACGGCTACATCCTGACCAACAACCACGTGGTCGTCGACGCGACGGACATCTACGTCACCCTGACCGACGGACGCGAATTCAAGGCCAAGGTCATCGGCACGGACGAGCGCACGGACGTGGCGCTCATCAAAATCGAAGCCAAAGACATGACGCCGCTGGTGATCGGCGATCCCAAGAAGCTCAAGAAGGGCCAGTGGGTGCTCGCCATCGGCTCGCCGTTCGGCCTGGATTCCACCGTCACTTCCGGCATCGTCAGCGCCATCGGCCGCGATACCGGCGAATACCTGCCGTTTATCCAGACCGACGTCGCGGTCAATCCCGGCAATTCGGGCGGCCCGCTGATCAATCTGGACGGCGAGGTCGTGGGCATCAATTCCCAGATCATCTCGCGCAGCGGCGGATTCATGGGCATCTCGCTGGCCATTCCGATCGACGAAGCCATGCGCGTGGTGGACCAACTGCGCACGACCGGCAAGGTCACGCGTGGCCGGGTTGGCGTGCAGATCGGTGAAGTCGGCAAGGATGTGGCCGAGGCCATCGGCCTGCCCAAGGCAGAAGGCGCGCTGGTCAGCAGCGTTGAAGCCGAAGGCCCTGCCGAGCAGGCGGGTGTGCAGCCGGGCGACGTGATCCTGAAGTTCAACAAGGAACCGATCAAGCGCTGGTCCGACCTGCCGCGCATCGTCGGCGAGACCAAGCCGGGCACGCGCGCCGACATGGAAATCTGGCGCAAGGGCAAGAGCATGACGCTGTCGGTCAAGGTGGGCGAGATCCCCACCGAGAAGGCCGCTGCCGCCGGCAAGAAGCCTGCGCCGGAACCTGAGGTCACCAACGCGCTGGGCCTGGGCGTCATCGACGTCCCCGCCGATACCCAGAAGAAGCTGCGCATCAAGGGCGGCGTCCAGGTGAAGGTTGCCGATGGCGCGGCCGCGAAGGCGGGCCTGCAGGAAGGCGACATCGTGTTGGCGCTGAACGACACCGATGTCACCGGCGCAAAGCAGTTCGGCGAACTGGTCGCCAAGCTGGACAAGAGCCGCGCGACGGGCCTGCTGGTGCGCCGTGGCGACCAGACGCAATGGGTAGCGGTGCCTGCGTCCAAGTGATGACGGCCCGGACCGGCGGGCGCCTGCCCGGCGCCGCCACCGGGCAGCCAGCATGGCGGGAAACCGCCAGGTGCGGCCACCCCAGGGCGCTTTTTGTCCCGGGGCGCGCCCAGGGCAAAAAAAATGGCTCAAGACCGGCTAAAATGGCTGGTTGCCGCAAGAGGGGGCGCTTGGCGCCCCCTCAGTTTTGTCCGGGCCTAGCCCGTCAGCGCCTCACACGTCGGCCGTGCACATTCCGGCGGCGGTGTCTCCCGGCCGTGTGCCGTCTGTTCCGTCCCTTATAAATTCAAGCATGCAGCATATCCGCAACTTTTCCATCATTGCCCACATCGATCACGGCAAGTCGACCCTGGCCGATCGCCTGATCCAGCGCTGCGGCGGACTGGCGGATCGCGAGATGTCGGCGCAGGTCCTCGATTCCATGGAAATCGAGCGCGAGCGCGGCATCACCATCAAGGCCCAGACGGCCGCCCTGCATTACAAGGCGCAGGACGGCAAGATCTACAACCTGAACCTGATCGACACCCCGGGGCACGTGGACTTCTCGTATGAAGTCAGCCGGTCCCTGTCCGCCTGCGAAGGCGCACTGCTGGTGGTGGACGCATCGCAGGGCGTGGAAGCGCAGACGGTGGCCAACTGCTACACCGCTATCGAACTGGGCGTGGAAGTCGTGCCGGTGCTGAACAAGATGGACCTGCCGCAGGCTGATCCTGAAGGCGCCCGCCAGGAAGTCGAGGACGTGATCGGCATCGACGCCTCGGACGCCGTGCTGGCCAGCGCCAAGACCGGCATGGGCATCGACGAAATCCTCGAAACCATCGTGGCCCGCGTGCCCGCCCCGGAAGGCGATCCCGAAGCGCCGCTGCAGGCGCTGATCATTGATTCGTGGTTCGACAACTACGTCGGCGTGGTCATGCTGGTGCGCATCATCAATGGCGTGCTCAAGCCCAAGGACAAGATCCTGCTGATGGCGTCCGGCGCCACCCACCTGTGCGAGCAGACCGGCGTGTTCACGCCCAAGTCGCAGCAGCGTCCGCATCTGTCGGCGGGCGAGGTGGGCTTCATCATCGCCGGCATCAAGCAGCTTGAAGACGCCAAGGTCGGCGACACCGTCACGCTGGCCAACAAGCCCGCCGCCAACCCGTTGCCGGGCTTCAAGGAAGTCAAGCCGCAGGTGTTCGCCGGGCTGTATCCGGTCGAAAGCTCCGAATACGACCAACTGCGTGATTCGCTCGAAAAGCTCAAGCTCAACGACGCCGCGCTGATGTTCGAACCCGAAGTCTCGCAAGCGCTGGGCTTCGGTTTCCGCTGCGGTTTCCTTGGCCTCTTGCACATGGAAATCGTGCAGGAGCGCCTGGAACGCGAATTCGACATGGACATCATCACCACCGCGCCGTCGGTGGTGTACGAAGTCGAGCAGCGCGATGGCTCCGTGATCACCGTGGAAAGCCCGTCGCGCATGCCCGAGATCGGCAAGATCCAGGACATCCGCGAGCCCATCGTGAAGGTCACGCTGTTCATGCCGCAGGACTACGTCGGTCCGGTCATGACGCTGTGCAACAACAAGCGCGGCGTGCAGGTCAACATGAGCTATCACGGCCGCCAGGTTCACCTGGTGTACGAGATTCCGCTGGCCGAGATCGTGCTGGACTTCTTCGACAAGCTGAAGTCCGTGTCGCGCGGCTATGCCTCGATGGACTACGAATTCCTGGAATACCGCTCCGCTGACGTGGTGCGTGTCGACCTGCTGATCAACAACGACCGCGTCGACGCGCTGGCCGTCATCGTCCACCGCAGCAACGCGCGGCACCGTGCGCGCGACGTGGTGACCCGCATGCGCGGCCTGATCCCGCGCCAGATGTTCGACGTAGTCATCCAGGCGGCCATCGGCGCCGAAATCATCGCGCGCGAGAACGTGAAGGCGCTGCGCAAGAACGTGCTGGCCAAGTGCTACGGCGGCGACATCTCGCGCAAGAAGAAGCTGCTGGAAAAGCAGAAGGCGGGCAAGAAGCGCATGAAGCAGGTGGGTAGCGTGGAAATTCCGCAGGAGGCGTTCCTTGCCATCCTGCAGGTGGAAGACAAATAGAACCCCAGAAGGCGATTAGCTGATGAGTTGGAACTTTGCCCTGATCCTTTTTATTCTGCTGGTGGTTACCGGCGTTATCTGGGTGCTCGATCTGGCCGTACTGCGCAAGGGGCGCGAGCGCCGCGCTCAGGCCGCGATGGCGCAATACGACGCGGCACTGGTGGGCGATGCGCAAGAGGCCGAGCGCCTGCGGCGCGAGGCCGGCGACGCCGCGCGGCGCGTGCCCTGGTGGGTCGAATACGCGGTCAGCTTCTTTCCCGTCATCCTGTTCGTGTTCATGCTGCGCTCGTTCGTGGTTGAGCCGTTCCGCATTCCGTCCGGCTCGATGCTGCCCACGCTACAGTCCGGCGACCTGATCCTGGTGAACAAGTTCAGCTATGGTCTGCGCCTGCCCGTGATCGACAAGAAGGTCATCCCCGTCGGCGAGCCCAAGCGTGGTGACGTATTTGTGTTCCGGTACCCCGTTGATCCGAACGTCGACTACATCAAGCGCGTCGTTGGCCTGCCGGGCGACGAAGTCGCATACATCGACAAGAAGCTTTATGTCAATGGCGAACTGGTCCCGCACGTGCGTGATGGTGACTATTTCGAGCCGGATCGTGTTTCGTACATCGCGCAATATAAAGAGAAGTTGGGCGACGTTGAACACAAGATCCTGCTAGAAGAGAAGGTTCCGCAGGTGTATTCCCCGGAAAGGTGGACTTTTCCGTTCCGTGAAAACTGCCAATACAGCCACAATGGGGTACGCTGCAAAGTACCCGAGGGCAATTATTTCGCCATGGGCGATAATCGGGACAACAGCGCGGACAGCCGGTATTGGGGCTTCGTTCCGGAAGCCAACATCGTCGGCCGCGCTTTCTTCATCTGGATGAACTTCAGCGATCTGAGCCGTATCGGCCGATTCAACTGATTATGTCGCTAGCCACGCTAGAAAACCGCCTGGATTACCACTTCGGTGATGCGGCCTTGCTTGAACAGGCGCTGACGCACCGTAGCCACGGCGCGCGCCATAACGAGCGGTTGGAATTCCTTGGGGATTCCGTGCTGAACTTCGTCGTGGCGGCGATGCTGTTCGAACGCTATTCAAAAATCGACGAAGGCGATCTGTCGCGTTTGCGGGCCAACCTGGTCAAGCAGGCGTCGCTGGCAGATATCGCCCAGCGGCTGGAACTGTCCCAGTACCTGCGACTGGGCGAAGGCGAACTCAAGAGCGGCGGATTCCGCCGCCCGTCCATTCTGGCCGACACGGTCGAAGCGATCTTCGGCGCTGTCTTCCTGGATGCGGGTTTCGAGGCAGCGCGCCGCGTGATCGTGCGCCAGTACCAGCCGGTGCTGGCATCGGTGGATCCCAAAACACTCGGCAAGGACGCCAAGACCTTGCTGCAGGAATTTTTGCAGGGCCGCAAGCTGGCCCTGCCGCTGTATACGGTGGTGGCCACGCACGGCGCGGCCCACAGCCAGCAGTTCGAAGTCGAGTGCGCCATTCCGGCGCTCGATATCAAGGTAATGGCGCCCGGCGCCAGCCGCCGCGCCGCCGAGCAGTCGGCCGCCAAGCTGGCGCTCGAGGCCGCGCTGGCCGTCAGCCCGGCCACCAAGGCTGCCCGCAAGTCGGGCAAGGCGCGCAAAACCGCGCAATTGTCGCTGCCCGTGGCAGTGGCTCAAGAGACTAAATGAGCGATACCCCTTTTCGTACCGGCTTCGTTGCCATCGTCGGCCGCCCCAACGTGGGCAAGTCCACGCTGACGAACGCCCTGATCGGTTCCAAGATTTCCATCGTGTCGCGCAAGGCGCAGACCACGCGCCACCGCATCCACGGTGTGCTGACGCGCGAGCACGAGCAGTTCGTGTTCGTCGATACCCCCGGTTTCCAGACGCGCCACGGTGGCGCGATGAACCGCATGATGAACCGCGTCGTCACGCAGGCCCTGGCCGACGTGGACGTGGTGGTGCATGTGGTTGAAGCCGGCAAGTGGTCCGAAGGCGACGCCAAGTTGCTGCCGCTGTTGCCCAACCCCGAACGCACGATCCTGGTCGTCTCCAAGATCGATGCGCTGAAGAACCGCGATGATCTGTTCGCGTTCGTGTCCAAGATCATGGCGCAGCATCCGTTCGGCGCCGTGGTGCCGGTCAGCGCCACCAAGAATCAGCAACTGGACCAACTGCTTGACGAAATCGCATCGCGCCTGCCGGAAGGCGAGCCGATGTTCGAGGAAGACACGCTGACCGACCGTCCCATGCGCTTCATCGCGGCCGAACTGGTGCGCGAGAAGATCTTCCGCCTGGTGGGCGACGAGCTGCCGTACGGCTGCACGGTCGTCATCGAGCAATGGGAAGAGACCGCCAAGGGCGCCACCATCAACGCCTGTGTCGTCGTCGAGCGCGACAGCCACAAGCCCATCCTGCTGGGCACGGGCGGCATGCACATGAAGCGGATCGCCACCGAGGCGCGGCAGGACATTGCCAAGCTGCTGGACAAACCCGTGCATCTGGAGGTCTACATCAAGGTGCGCAAGGGCTGGTCCGACCGCGAGGGTGCGCTGCGCGACTTGGGTTATGAGTAGACGGGCGCCACGCGTCCAGGATCGACCGGGGTTCATGCTTCACGCCACCGCGTGGCGTGAAACCTCCCTGATTGTCCAGACTTTTTCTCGCGATCATGGCTGCGTGGCCATGGTCGCCAAGGGCGCCAAGCGCCCTTATTCCGTTTTGCGGCCCGTGTTGTCGGCTTTCCAGCCGCTGCTGCTGTCCTGGACGGGCAATGGCGAGGTCAAGACGCTGACGCGCGCCGAGATCGCCGGCATCCGGCCGCTGGCCGGGGCCGCGCTCATGTCCGCCTGGTACATGAACGAACTGCTGCTGCGCCTGCTGCCGCGCGAGGACGCGCATCCGCTGTTGTTCGACGCATACGACATGGCCTTGCAGCAACTGTCTGCCGGCAACCGCGCGGCCGGGGCGCTGCGCCGCTTCGAATGGACCTTGCTGCGCGAAACGGGTTACGGCGTCGACGAGGCGCCGCCCGATTTCGACGATCCTGCCATCGAGCCCGCCTTGCGCACCGACTTGCGCGCGCGACTGGCCGAGATTCTGGCGGGCCGTCCGCTGTCCACGCGGCGCGTGCTGCTGGACCTACAACGCATCTGATCCCCCCGCCGGCCTCATGACGTTCACGCTCAAACAGGTCGAAACCTTCCGCACCGTCTACGAGACGGAAAGCGTCACCGCCGCCGCACGGCGCCTGGACGTGTCGCCTGCAACCGTCAGCGCAACGCTGGCCGCGCTGGAAGCCAGCATCGAGCTGCGCCTGTTCGAGCGCGTGCGCCAGCGCATGCAGCGCACGCCCGAGGCCACGCTGCTGTATGAAGAGATCCGCCGCTTGAATGTGGGCCTGGAAAGCCTGGGACGCAAGATCCGGGCGATCCGCGGGGCGGCGCAGCCGCGGCTGCGCATCGGCTGCATCCACGCCTACAGCGGCGCAATCGTCAGCGATGCGATATCGCGTTTTCGCGTGCGCTATCCGGATACGCCGCTCTACCTGCAGATCCGCGATTCCAACACCCTGCGCGATATGGTGGTGTCCGGGGAATTGGATCTGGCGGCGGTGGCCGATGAATCCGAACTCGAAGGGCTGCGCGGGCATCGTCTGGCCAGCTTGCGCGCGGTTGCAGTGTTCCCCGCCAGCCATGCGCTGGCGCGCCTGGAATCGGTGAATTTCTCCCATCTGGCCGAGGTCGACGTGATTGCGCTGAATGCCGAAGACGGTTCGCGCAAGCGGCTGGACGCGCTCTTGCGTCAGGCCGGTCAAAGTTTGCGCGTGGGGATCGAGACGCCGTATTCCAGCACCGTATGCCAGCTTGCCCTGGCCGGGCACGGGGTGGGTATCGCCAACCCGGCCACGGCGCTGGGCATGGAGGCCATGGGCCTCACCTACCGGCCGCTCGAGGCGCCCGTGCATTTCGAATGCCACATGATCGTGCACGGCAGCCGCCCGTTGTCCGAAGCCGGTAAGTTCTGGGCGACGTGCCTGCGCGGCGCACTGGCGCCGCTGGTCGATCGGTTTGGTGTGTAGCCCGGGAATCAGCCCCGGCGGCCGTCGGACGTCAGCATCAGCACCACGTTAGATTCCGCATCGAGCTTGCCGGCCCGCCTGAGCCGCGCGACGGCCGCCAGCGCGGCGGCCGACGACAGTTCCGCGCCCAGTCCCATGCGCTCCAGGCGTTGCCGAGCCTGCCCGGCTTGCGCGTCGGAGGTCTCCACCGGCATGCCTTCCGACCGCGACAGGGCTTCCAATGCTTGCAGCGTGCACGTGCCGCCCGCAATGGAATACTGCTGCGTCGCGCTTTCCCATTGGCCACGGGCATCGCCGGTTTCCAGCGCGCGCGACAGGCGGGCGTAGGGTTCCACGGCGTGCAGCCGGGGCAGTCGGGCGATGCGTCCGGTCTGAAGCAGGTGCTGCCAGCCCAGGAAGATGCCCCACAGCAGGTCGCCGCGCGCGGTCGGGACGACGATGTCCGTGGGCAGACCGCAGTCGTCCAGGATTTCCTGAGCGATCGGCTTGTAGCCCTCGACGCCGTACGGATGCGTGCCCACCGGCGGATTCAGGTAATTGGTGCCCGCGAACGCGCCGTGGTTGCGGCACAGGTCGGCCACGTACGGCCAGCGGCCCAGACTGTCTTCGAAGGCGCGCAGCCGTGCGCCGAAGCGCTCCATGGCCTCGCGCTGCAGCGGGGGGCAGTTGTGGGTGATGGCGATGTCGGCCTGCAAACCGGCCGCCGCGCAGTAGGCGGCCAGCGACACGCCCGCATTGCCGCTGGAGGCCGCCGCGACGCGCGTGGCGCCGGCCAGGCGCGCACGCGAGACCAGTTGCGCCGACATGCGGTCCTTGTGGCTGCCGGTGGGATTGGCGCTTTCGCACTTGAGCCATAGCGCGCCCACGCCTTCTTCGCGTGCCAAGTCGGGCGGGGACAGGCATGGAGTGCCGCCTTCGCCCAACGTCACGGCCGACAGCACAGGCAGGGGTATGGCGCCGTCCTGCGACGGCGCGTCGTACTGGCACTCCAGGGTGGCGGGGTGCCCAGCCGCCAGGCACGAAGGGCAGCCTTCGGGATAGTCGCCCGCGGGCCAGAGGGTTGCGCAGCGGATGCAGCGCAGGCCGGTCAATCTGGGGTTCATCTGCATGGGTCAGTATCTTGAAGCAAGAGATTCCAAGGGAAGAGCGGGCGCGACCTGCAGCAGGCAATCGCCGTCGTCACTGCGCGCGATGGGACGCAGGCAGACCACGGTGCCCGCCTGTCGGCTGAGCAATGGGCGCGGAGGGACGTCGGGCCGTGCCGGCTCGATCAGGCGGCCGATGGGCTGCTGCGCGGCCACGGATTGTCCCAGCTCCACGGCGGGAACGAACACGCCGGACTCGCGGGCACGCAGCGTCGCGGCGGGGGCGTCCAGGTCGTAGAGGCGGACCTGCGCGTCCTGGGCGGGGTGTGCAGTAGCGGGACGGGACAGCAATCCCAACTCTGCCAGGCAGCCCAGCAGTCCGTCGCGGCAGCGGTCCGCCAGCGATTGGCTGGTTTCCCGGCCGCCGCCGATCTCGGCCGAAAGCCGCAGCACGCCGTGACGGCTGGCCGCCGCCGGCATGGAACCGGCCTCGCCGCCGCGAAAGAACACGCAGTCGGGCAGTCCGAATGCCCGCGCGAGCGCCGGCAGACGCTCGTCATACGCATCGTTGCCGTAGCGGGTGATGACCGATGACGGCAGGTAGCGCAGCGACGCGCCGCCGCTGTGCACGTCCACCATGGCCTGCACCCGGGGAAGCAGCCGAGCCTCCAAGGCCGCCGCGATGCTTTCGGTGTAGCCGCGCGCCGGTTCGCCCAGGAAAGCGCGGTTCAGGTTGCCGCCATCAGATGGCGACAGCCGCGTGCCGGCCAGCGACGCTTCCGCATTGACGGCGGGAAGCAGATAGACCGTGCCGCGTTGCAGAATCTCCGGCAACTGCTGCCACAGATCCAGAATCGCGGCCTGGCCTTCCCATTCGTCGCCGTGCACGCCTGCAATGAGCGCGACGGCAGGCCCCGGGCCCGCCTCGATCCGCAACACCGGGATCGCGACGCGCCGGTAAGCCGACGCGTTGGTGGCGGCGGCCACGGAGAAATCCTCGCGGGTTACGTTGGCCATGCGCAGGCTCCGTTGGGTGTTCGGGCGCGGTTCAATCCAGCGTGGCGGCCTTGATGATGCTTTCCCACTTGGGCAGCTCCTTTTTGATCTGGGCCTGGACATCCTGCGGCGTGCCCCCCAGGGGTTCCTGCGACCGGCTGCGCAACTCGCGGCTCACCGCGTCCGAGCGCAACGCCTGATTCATCGCGGCGTTCAACCGCGAGATCGCGGCAACGGGCGTGCCTGCCGGTGCAACCAGGGCGCTCCACGCGGACTGCTCGTACTCCGGATAGCCTTGTTCGGCCACCGTCGGCACGTCCGGGTTGGACGCGGCGCGCTTGCGGGTGGTGACGGCGAGCGCGCGCAGGCGGCCGTCCTTCAGGTTGCCAATCAAGGGCGGCAGGTTTTCCATCATGGAGTCCACGTGGCCGCCCAGCAGGTCCGAGAGCTGCGCGGCCGTGGCCTTGTAGGGGATCTGCCGAACCGCGGCGCCGGTCTGGGCGATGAACAGCTTGACGCCGACTTCGCTGGTCGTGCCCGGATCGGCCGAGGTCATGGTCAGGCGGTCCGGCTGCGCCCGGCTGGCTTCGATGAATCCTTTCAGATCGCGGTAGGGCGACGCGGCATTCACGACGATCACATTCGGGGTCTCGGCGACCAGGCCGATGGGCTTGAGGTCACGGTCAAGGTCGTAGAGCTGCTGCTTGAACAGGTACCGATGCAGCACCAGCGTGCCGACGTGGGCATAACCGATGGTGTAGCCGTCCGCGGGGGCCCGGACCACGGCCTGCGTGCCGATGCGGCCGCCGGCGCCCACGCGGTTTTCGACGACGACTGGCTGGCCGAGCAGCCGGCTCATCGCCTGACCGATCAGGCGGGCGGTGATGTCGGCATTGCCGCCCGCGGCGGCCGGCACGATCAGCGTGATGGCGCGTTCGGGGTAATCGGCTTGCGCGTGCGGCGCGGCAAGGCAAAGCAACAGGGCGGCAAGGCAGGCAGAGCGTTTCATGACGATTCCCGAGGCGTTGAGGGCTGCGCCATTGTGCGTCCGGGAATCGGCGTTTCCGTTTGGCTGACTAAGATGGTTATTCAAAAAAAGTTAAGGCAAGTCGCCGTTGCGCCGATCAGCCTGCTTGCCCAGTCCATAGCCGACGGCGGCCGCACCCAACGCCACCACGGCGCCCAGCAGTGCGATCAACGCCGCGCCGTAACCCAGCATGTCGATGCCCGCCTTCACCCAACCGCTGGCGGCATCGCCGCCGCGGTAGACCACGGTGTCGATGACGTTCTTCGTCTTGTACTTGTCTTCCGGCGTGACGGCCGTGAACAGCATTTCGCGACCGGGTCGGATCAGCGCGTACTCGCCGGCGCGGCGCAGGATCATGGCGGCCGCCAGCACGGCGAACACGGGGAACGCGGCCAGCGCCAGGAACGCCAGCGCCACCGCAAGCGGCACCGCGGTCAGCAGGAACCGCAAACCCAGGCGTGCGGCCACGCGCCCGGTGATGAAGATCTGCGACAGCAATGCCAGCGTCTGCACGGTGAAATCCAGGGCGCTGAAGACCCGGATGCGCTGGGCGGTGTCGGGGAACGCATCGGCAACCAGCCGCGCCTGTTCCATGTACAGAAACGTGTTCAGCGTGGCTAGCAGCACGACCAGCAGCGAAATACCCAACAGGTAGCGGGACTGGAAGATGCGCGCCAGCCCGGCGAGAATGCCGCCTTCGATGGGACGCTGCATGTCCTGCAAGCCCACTTCCGGCCGGGAAGCGGCGCGCCACGCCAGCAGCCATTGCTTGAGCGGTAGCGTGGCGGTCAGCAGCAGGGCCGACAAGACCAGCAGGCCCGCCGGACCCAACACGCCAGCGAGCAGCGCGCCGAGCAGGGGGCCGCACAGGCCGCCCGCGCTGGCGCCCGCCGCGATCAGCGCGAAGAGCCGCTTGGCCGATTCCATGCGAAACACATCGGCCATCAGGCTCCAGGCGATGGACACTACGAACAGGTTGAACACCGACAGCCAGACATAGAACGCGCGCGCCGCCCAGACGCTAGCGGGCTGCTGGTGGAGCAGGGCGGCAAAGCCCACCATGGTCAGCGCGAAGATGGCATAGACCCAGGTCACCAGCGTCGCGCGCGGCACGCGGGTGGAGATCCAGCCAAACAGGGGCACGACGGCGATGGTGGCAAGAAAAGTGGCGGTGAACAGCCATTGCAACTGGTTTACGCCCGCCTGGATCCCCATCGTCTCGCGGATCGGGCGCAGCATGAAATAGCCGCAAAAGAGGAAGAAGAAAAACGCGAAGCCGCAGGCGGCGGGAGCGAGTTCGTCCTCCTGGATGCCCAGCGCCCGCGACATGCGGGCGCGCCAGGACAGGGGGGCGGGCGCCATGGCGTCAGGCGAGCAGCGCAGCAATGCGGTCGCGCAGCGCGGCATCGGGCTGTCGGCCAAAGCCGGCGCGCGCGTTGTCCGCCATGTTGGCGGGCTTGGACGTGGCGGGGATGACGGCCGTGACGGCGGGGTGGCCGATGATGAACTTCAGGAAGATCTGCGCCCAGGAAGTGCAGTCGATCTCGGCGGCCAGTTTGGGCAGCGCCACCCCCTTGACCTGGCGGAACAGCGCGCCGTCCTCGAACGGCCGGTTGATCAGCACGGCGACGCCATTGGCCTGGCACGCGGGCAGCAGCCGCTTTTCAGCGCTACGCGAGGCGATCGACAGGTTCACCTGCAGGAAGTCGGGCTTTTCCTTTTCAACCAGCTCGGTCAGATCGTCGTGGGCATGGTCCGTGTAATGCGTGATGCCGATGTAGCGCGTCACGCCCTGCTGTTTCAGGTCGCGCAGCAGCGCGAGCTGGTTGCGCGTGTCGATCAGATTGTGCACCTGGATCAGGTCCAGCTTGTCGCTGCGCAGCGCCTCTTGCGACTGCCGCACCTGGCGCATCGCGGATTCGTGGCCGCGCGTGCTGATCTTGGTGGCCAGGAACACGCGCTTGCGCAGGCCGCCCTCGCGAGCCAGCAACGCGCCTGTGACAGCCTCGGCCTCGCCGTAGCTGGGCGCCGTGTCGATCAGCGTGCCGCCCGCCTTCAGCATCGTTTCAAGCACCTGGGCCAGCGGCGCCATGGCCGACGCGTCGCTCGGCGATACGTTGAAGGTGTCCGCGGTGCCCAGTCCCACGACGGGCAGCATTTCGCCCGTCGACGGGATCGGGCGTTTGAGCATGGCTTGCGCCGGCTCAGCCGCCCATGCCGGCCACACGGTTCCGAGGAAGGCGGCGCTGGCGGTGGTCTGGAGGAAGCGGCGGCGATCGGGCATGGCGTAGCTCCGGGCAGGAAAAAGGTGAACAGGCGGGCCAAAGGAAGATGGCCAAACAAAGCTGGCCAAAGAAAAAGGGCCTACATGTTGTGCATGCAGGCCCTTTCGGTGCTGGTCTGGCGACGGCGCGTTACTCGCGGTTGCCGCCGAAGATGCCCAGCAGCATCAGCAGGTTCGAGAAGACGTTGTAGACGTCCAGGTAGATGGCCAGGGTGGCGGAGACGTAGTTGGTCTCGCCGCCGTTGACCACGCGCTGCAGGTCAACCAGCATGAATGCCGAGAAGATCACGATGGCGAGCACCGAGATGGTCAGCATCAGGGCCGGCAGTTGCAGGAAGATGTTGGCCAGCGCGGCAACCAGGATCACGACGGCGCCGATGAACAGGAATTTCTGCAAACCCGACAGATCGCGCTTGATGGTCGTGGCCAGCGTGGCCATGGTGCCAAACACGATTGCGGTGCCGCCGAACGCCGTCATGACGAGTTGCGAGCCGTTGCTCATGCCCATCACGAAGCCAAGCAGGCGCGACAGCATGACGCCCATAAAGAACGTGAAGGCCAGCAGCAGGACGACGCCCAGCGAGCTGTTCTTGTTCTTTTCAATGGCGAACATCAGGCCGAAGGCGCCGACCAGGAAGACGATGGCCGACAGGCCGGGGCTGGCGCCCATGACGCGGTTGATGCCGGTGTAGAGGCCGACCGCCGCGCCCAGCACCGTCGGGATCAGCGACAGGGCCAGAAGCCAGTACGTGTTGCGCAGGACCTGGTTGCGAGCGACCTCGCCCGGCGCGCCGGCGACAGAGCCGGAACGGTTAAAAGGGGACGGACGATATTCGTTCATGGAGAACTCCTGTATACGGCAAATATGGTGATTGCCTAGAAGGCTTAGATGCGAAGGATACCTTACAGTTCCCTGAAGAATCCAGTTTGAGAAAGAAGTAGGACTGCCCGTTGCAGGGCAAATTGATCCTGCGCATGGCGGAGGATCACCCTCGCCGAACCTCGTTGAGCACGCGGGAAACAATAGCAGGCAATTCCGCATCGATGCGCGCCTGAAGCTGCTTGACCGCATCGGCAAGCGCCTGCTGCATGAGCTGTTCGACCTCGGCCTGCAGGCGCGCGGCGAGCACGGTGGCGTCGGGCAGCGGGGCGGGGCGCGCGGGGGCGGCCGCTGGCGAAGGCGCCGCCGGCGTGGTCGTTGGCGCTGCAACCGGGGCCGCCGGCTCGGAGGTCCGCGAGACCGGTAACACCGGCGGCTGGTCGTCGCCGGCCACGTCCGTCAGGAGGGGAAACGGGTCATGTTCATATGGGTCGTTTTCGTACACCGGACCCGCCTCGTCGGCCAGTTCGGTCAAGAGCGGCGCATCGGCGTCGTCGTCGGCCGGGTCGTGGAACGAGGGTTCGGCCCGATGGGTCAGGGTGGGGATGCCGGGGTCGGATGGGCGAGCGGGCATGGAAACTCCCGTAGTCTGGTGGAGCGCGGCGCGCGGGCGCGCGTGGGACGGTTCAGCCGCCTTGGGCCTTGCGGCTCAAGTCGTGGCTTTGCGGCGTATGACCGGCCGTCAGGTAGGTTCGCCAGCGCTGCCGGGCCGCCTGCTTGTCGTCGGGGTCGTCCGAGACGATTTCCAGAAGGCGCTCGAAAGCATCGAACCCGGGCGGACAATCGTCGTCGAGGTTCAGCAGCCAGGGCTGGGGCTGGTCGGGCTGCCCCGCCGCCTGCAGGGCCTGCAGCGGATCCCCGGCGGTGAGCACCACCGGAGTTTCAGCGGCCAGCGAATCATTTGCCAGCACGTGCGGCACGAAAGCCGTGTCGTCGAACGCCCAAAGCATCCGGTCGAAGGCGGACAGGCGCGAACCGTCTTTACAGTACACCACCAGCCGCTGCCCTGCCAGGACGCGCTTGCGCACGACCTGGCAGGCCATGCGCAGGCGGTCCGGCGCGCCGAAGGCGAAGTCGATGCGCGTCATGGCGCTGTCGGCGTCCAGCGCTTCAAGCCTGGTCCAGCAGGTATTGCATCAGGAGCGGCACCGGACGGCCCGTTGCGCCCTTGTCCTTGCCGCCGCGCCAGGCGGTGCCGGCGATGTCCAGGTGCGCCCAGGGGTATGCCTTGGCGAAGCGGGACAGGAAGCAAGCCGCCGTGACGGCGCCGGCCGGAGGACCGCCGATGTTGGCGAGGTCAGCGAAGTTGGACTTGAGCTGTTCCTGGTAGGCGTCGTCCATGGGCATGCGCCATGCGGTGTCGAGCGAACGGCGGCCGGCCGAGGCCAGAGCGTCCGCCAGCGCGTCGTCCTTGGAGAACAGGCCGGTGTTGACGTTGCCCAGCGCGACGACGCAGGCGCCGGTCAGCGTGGCGATGTCGATCACGGCCGACGGCTTGAAGCGTTCGGCGTAGGTGAGGGCGTCGCACAGGACCAGTCGGCCTTCGGCGTCGGTGTTCAGGATTTCGATGGTCAGGCCAGCCATGCTGGTGACCACGTCGCCCGGCTTGTTGGCCTTGCCGCTGGGCAGGTTCTCGCATGCGGGAATGAGGCCGACGACATCCAGCGGCAGTTCCAGTTCGGCCAGGGCGCGGAACGAGCCGAGCACGCTGGCGGCGCCGCACATGTCGTACTTCATTTCGTCCATGGTGGCCGCGGGCTTGAGCGAGATGCCGCCCGCGTCGAACGTGATGCCCTTGCCGACCAGCACGATCGGACCCTGCGCGGCCTTGGCGCCCTTCTTGGCAGCCTTGGCGCCGGCGTGGCGCAGCACGATGAAGCGCAGCGCCTCCTCGGAGCCGCGCGCAACCGACAGGAACGAGCCCATGCCCAGCGCCTCGACCTGCTTGCGGTCCAGGACCTCGACCTTCAGGGACTTGAATTCGCGCGCCAGGCGCTTGGCGGTGTCGCCCAGGTAGGTTGGCGTGCAGATATTGCCCGGCAGGTTGCCCAGCGTGCGGGTCAGCTCCATGCCGTTGGCGATGGCGCTGCCTTCGCGCAGGCCCTTCTGGGCCTGTGCCGCGTCGGCGCGCTCGACGACCTGCACGATCTTCTTGAGCTTGGGGCGCGCGTCGCGGTCGGGTTTGCCGAAGCTGGCGTCGTAGTGGTAGACCGCGCTGCCGGCCGCGATCGCGGCGCTGCGGGCACGCGCAATGAGGTCGGTGTCGGCGATGGGATTGGCGAGCAGCGTGGACACGCCTTCGGCAAGCTGGGCGGCGACGCAGGAAGCGGCGAATGCCTGCTCGGCCGACGCGTGGGTGCGGGCCGAGTATTCTTCCTGCTTGCCCAGACCGACCAGGACCACACGCTGCGCGGCGACACCCGGCAGCGTACGCAGGGTCAGCGTCGCGCCGGCGCGGCCGCGGAATTCGCTTTTGACCACCGCACGCACGGCGCCGTTGGAAGCGCGGTCGATGATGTCGGCGGCGGGGCTCAACACGCCGTCCGCGAACACGCCGACGGCGAGGGCCGCGGTTTTGACCTGGTGCAGGGAAGCAGTGGTCTGTGTGCTAAATTCCATGAGGGTTTCCCGTGTGCGTCTGTGTATGATGCGGTCGATTATCCCGCATATTCTCCCATGTCTCTATTCAAACGCTCTGTCGTCAGCGAGATCACCAGTCACGCTGGCGTTGTCTTTTCCACGTTGCTCGTCGTGTGGCTCAGCGTGCTTCTCGTGCGCCTGCTCGGTGAAGCCGCGGGAGGCAACATCGGAGCGGACGTGGTGGTCGTGCTTGCCGCGCTGTCGACCATCACCGCGCTGCCGACCATTCTGGCGGTCTCGATCTTCATCGCGGTGCTGACCACGGTCACGCGAAACTACCGCGAATCCGAAATGGTTGTGTGGTTCGCCAGCGGCCTGTCGCTGGCGGACTGGCTCAAGCCCGTGCTGCGCGTGGCGGTCCCCGTCGCGATTGCCGTGGCAGGCCTGACGCTGGTGGCGTCGCCCTGGGCCTACCGCCAGATCGGCGAATACCACGAACGCTTCGAACAACGCTCCGACCTGTCCAAGGTCACGGCCGGCCAATTTGCTGAATCCTCCGGCGGCAGCCGCGTGTTCTTTGCTGAAGACCCCGTCAATCCCAGCGACGAACTCGGCAATGTCTTCGCGCGCGAGATTGGTCCTGAATGGCTCAGCGTGCTGACCGCAAGCAGCGCGCACAGCGAAACCCTGCCCAACGGCGACCGCTTTCTGGTGCTGGGAGAGGGTCATCGTTACGACCTGAAGCCGGGTACCCCCGAGCTTCGGCTGGTGCACTTCGAAAAATACGGCCTGCGCCTCGAAAGCAAGTCGGGCGGCGACCCTGTCGCCGAGGCCCGTGCGGCGGCAGAGCGGTCCTCCAAGGCGCGCAGCACGCCGCAGCTGGTTGAAGACAACACCAACAGCAGCTGGTCGCAGGTCATGTGGCGGATTTCGCTGCCGCTCGCCGCGCTGAATCTTGCGCTGCTGGCCATTCCGCTGGGCGCGGTAAATCCGCGGCTTGGGCGTTCGGGCGACCTGCTCATCGCCGGTCTGGTCGGTCTGCTCTATATGAACCTGATCAACCTGTCGCGCGCCTGGATCTCCAACGGCAAGCTCAGTTTTGGTCTGGGCGTGTGGCTCATCCACGGCGCCGTCGCGCTGCTGACCGCCTTCCTGCTGATGCGCCGCCTGCGCGTGAAGGCGCCGAAGAACAGCGCTTAGCGTAGCGGGCGCCGCCAGCCGGCGCGCTCAGGGCAGATACTTCATCGTTCCACGCCGGCCTGCCAACAGGTCGGCGTTTTTCAATACCGATTTGCGGATGAACTCCCACAGCACCGTCACGCGCTTGAGCTTGCGCAGGTCTTCGTGGCAGTACATCCAGAACGAGCGCGTGATGGCGATCTCGTCCTGCAGCACGGGTTTCAGCCGCGGATCCTGCGCCGCGATGAAGCACGGCAGGATGGCGAGCGACTGGCCCTGCAGCGCCGCGTGGTACTGAGCCACGACGCTCGTGCTGCGCAACACCACCTTGCTTGCCGGCAGCACGTCTTCCAGATAGCGCAGGCGCTCGCTGAACAGCAGCTCGTCCACATAGCCAATGAACGTGTGATCCGCGAGATCTTCGCGGCGCGTGATGGGCGCATGGTTCGCCAGATAGCCAGGTGTGCCGTACAGCCGCAGCGTGTAGTCGCACAGCTTGCTGCACACATACGGACCGCGCTGCGGGCGCTCGATGGTGATGGCCAGATCGGCCTCGCGCTTGGACAGGCTGACAAAGCGTGGCACGGGCAGGATATCCAGCGTGATGTGCGGATAGCGCCGCTGGAAGTCTGCGGCAAGCGGGGTGAGCACATAGCTGCCGAAGCCTTCGGTGGCGCCGATGCGCAGATGCCCCGACAGCGCCTGCCCGATGCCGGACAGGTTCTCGCGCGCGGTGTGCACGACGCTTTCCATCTGCTCGGCATGGACGAACAGCCGCTGGCCGTCGTCCGTCAGCACGAAGCCCGCGCTGCGGGATTTTTCAAAGAGCAGGGTGTCCAGTTCCGTTTCCAGCGCCCGGATGCGGCGCGACACCGTGGTGTGTTCCACGCCCAGCTTGCGCGCCGCTGCGCTGACGCGCTGCGTGCGCGCCACTTCCAGGAAATACCGCAGGCTGTCCCAATCAAGCAAGATCCATCGCTCCAAGGCCCCGGCAGCACGCTGCAACGCGGGTTTTTATGTGTGTGCATGAATGCACAAGGAATGTGCATTTCTGGTGTTGCTTGTTGATTTTCACACATCTACACTGGATCGGCTGGCCTTGGGCTATGCCCTGGGACCGCAGGCCGCGAAGACGGCGCCACAACGCTAACACTCAGCGCATAAAAACTCAGGAGACAAATCCATGAAATTGCACGCACGCGGGCTCGCCGCAGGCTTGTGTCTGGGCGCCGGTTTGCTTGGGCAGGCCCATGCGGCGGATAAGCCGCCAGTGAAGATCGGCATTCTGACGGATATGTCCGGCACCTATGCCGGCATGGGGGGCGCAGGTTCGGTCGCCGCGGCGCAGTTGGCTATCGACGACTGCCTTGCGGCGGAATGCAAAGGCATGAAGATCGACCTGGTGTCCGCGGACAACCAGAACAAGGCGGACGTCGGCGCCGCGCGCGCCCGTGAATGGTTCGACCGCGACGGCGTCACCGCGATCGCCGACCTCACCAATTCCGCCGTGGCGCTGGCCGTGCAGGGCATCGCCCGCGAAAAGAACAAGGTCGTGATGTTCTCCGGTCCGGCCACCACGGCCCTGACCAACAAGGAATGCTCGCCGGTCGGCTTTCACTGGATGTTCGACACCTACTCGCAGTCGGCGGGCGGCGCCAAAGCCACCGTGCGCGAGGGCGGCAAGTCCTGGTTCTTCATCACCGTCGACTATGCGTTCGGCCACTCGCTGGAGGCCGACACGGCCAAGGCGGTGAAAGCGTTGGGCGGCACGGTGGCCGGCAGCGTGCGGCATCCGCTGAACGCACCCGACTTCGCGTCCTATCTCTTGCAGGCGCAAAGCTCCAAGGCGCAGGTGGTGGCGCTGGCCAACGGCGGCCAGGACACCGTCAACGCGGTCAAGCAGGCGCGCGAGTTCGGCATCGTGGCCGGCGGCCAGCGCCTGGTTTCGCTGCTGATCTTCCTGTCCGACCTGCGTGCGCTCGGCCTGGAGAACGCCCAAGGGTTGTCCTACGTGGACGGCTTTTACTGGGACTACGACGACGCCACGCGCGAGTGGTCCGGCCGTTTCGAGAAGGCCTTCCGCGGCCTGAAGCCCACCATGACGCAGGCCGGCGTGTATTCCAGCGTGCTGCATTACCTGCGCGCCGTGGCCGCCGCCAACAGCACGGATGGCAAGGTCGTGGCCGACAAGATGCGCGAGATTCCCATCAAGGATCCCATCATGCGCAACGCGTCCATCCGCCCGGACGGCCGCGTGATCCACGATATGTACCTGTACGAAGTCAAGAAGCCCGCGGACTCCAAGGGCGGCTGGGACTATTCGAAGCTGGTGGCCACCATTCCGGCGGCCGAAGCCTTCCAGCCCCTGGCCGATTCGAGCTGCCCGCTGGTGAAGAAATAATCCGAGGCCCGCGGGCGTTGTCCCGCGGGCCCGGTTCGATCCAAGAACGCGGATGACCATCCGCATCGACTACGCAGTGTGAGGAGCATCAAAATGAGTGAAGTCCCGCGCGTTCCGCTACTGATCGGCGGCAAGCTTGTGCAGTCCAAAACCACCGAATGGCGAGACGTGATCAACCCCGCCACCCAGGAGGTCGTCGCCAAGGTGCCCTTCGCCACGCGCGAAGAATTGGACCTGGCCGTCTCCAACGCCAAGGAGGCTTTCAAGACCTGGCGCAACGCCGGGCAGGGCGCACGCATGCGCGTCATGCTCAAGTTCCAGGAGCTGCTGCGTGCCAATACCGGCAAGCTGGCCGAGATGATTACCCGCGAACACGGCAAGACGCTGCCGGACGCCGAGGGTGAAGTCGGCCGCGGTCTGGAAGTGGTCGAGCACGCCTGCTCGATCGCCAACCTGCAATTGGGCGAATACGCGGAAAACGCGGCGTCCGGGATCGACGTCTACACGCTGATCCAGCCGCTGGGCGTGTGCGCGGGCATCACTGCGTTCAATTTCCCGGTGATGCTGCCGTGCTTCATGTTCCCCATCGCCGTGGCCTGCGGCAATACGTTCGTGCTCAAGCCCTCCGAGCAGGATCCGACCTCGTCGCTGTTCCTGGCGGAACTGGCGCTGGAAGCCGGCCTGCCGCCCGGTGTGCTCAACGTGGTGCACGGCGGCCCGGAAACGGCCAACGGCCTGTGCGAGCATCCGGACATCAAGGCGGTGTCGTTCATCGGCTCGACCCGCGTGGGCACCGAGATCTACAACCGCGCATCGGCCGCCGGCAAGCGCTGCCAGTCGATGATGGGCGCCAAGAACCACTGCGTGGTTCTGCCGGACGCTGATCCGGAAGTCGCATTGAACCAACTGCTCGGGGCCGCCTTCGGTGCGGCCGGCCAACGCTGCATGGCGTCGTCCGTGGCCGTGCTGGTGGGCGAGGCCCGCAACTGGCTGCCCGATTTCGTCGAACGCGCCAAGAAGCTCAAGGTCAACGCCGGCACGGACCGCCAGGCCGACCTGGGTCCGCTGGTGTCGCCCAATGCGAAAAAGCGCGTGGAAAGCCTGATCCAGAAGGGCGTGGACGAAGGCGCCAAGCTGCTGCTCGACGGCCGCAACCTGAAGGTGGCGGGTTTCGAGGAAGGCAACTTCGTCGGCCCCACCGTGTTCGACGGCGTTGCCGAGAACATGACGATCTACACCGAGGAGATCTTCGGGCCGGTCCTGTGCTGCGTTGGCGTCGAGACGCTGGAAGACGCGGTGGAATTCATCAACCGCAACCCCAACGGCAACGGCGTCGCCCTGTTCACGCAGGACGGGGGCGCCGCGCGCTACTTCCAGAACAACATCGACGTGGGCCAGGTCGGCATCAACGTGCCGATTCCGGTGCCGGTGGCGTGGTTCAGCTTCACGGGTTCGCGCGGTTCCAAGCTGGGCGACCTGGGCCCCAACGGCAAGCAGGCTGTGCAGTTCTGGACGCAGACCAAGACGGTCACCGCACGCTGGTCGGCGCACGCCAAGACCGTCAACACCACGATCTCGATGCGCTAAAAGAGGGGACGCCTTGCTCCTAAGCTTATACGAATAATTCATATAGCAAGGCGTTCTTATTACTTATAATTGGCCCGTCTATCAGGGGCCAATTAATGAACCTCCAGCAATTTCGTTTCGTGCGTGAAACCATCCGGCGCGACTTCAACCTGACCGAAGCCGCCCGGATGCTCTACACGTCGCAGCCCGGCGTTTCCAAGGCCATCATCGAGTTCGAAGACGAGCTGGGCATCAAGATCTTCGAACGCCACGGCAAGCGCATCAAGGGGCTGACCAAGCCGGGTCTTGCTGTGTCGCAGGTGATCGACCGCATCATGCGCGAAGTCGACAACCTGAAGAAAGTCAGCGACGAATTCGCGCGCCGCGATGAAGGCGGCCTGGTCATTGCCTGCACCCACACGCAGGCGCGCTATCTGCTGCCGCGCGTCATTCCCGCGTTCCGCAAGCAATTCCCCAAAGTTCACCTGTCGCTGGCCGAGGGCAGCCCCGCCCAGCTTGCCGAAATGGTCCTGCATGAACAGGCTGATCTGGCGCTGGCCACCGAATCGCTGGCGTTGACGCCGGGCCTGGCCACCTTGCCGGTCTATGCGTGGGAACACACCGTAGTGGTGCGGCCCGATCATCCGCTGGCCGAACTGACCTCCAGCGCCGCCAAGCGCCTGTCGCTGGCGCAACTGGCTGAATACCCCATCGTGACCTACGATCGCGCCTTCACCGGCCGCAGCACGATCGATGAGATCTTTGCCAACCAGGGCATTCATCCGGACATCGTGCTCGAAGCCATCGACGCCGACGTGATCAAGACGTATGTGGACGTGGGCCTGGGCATCGGCATCATCGCGGGCGTCGCCTATGACCCGCGACGTGATTCCAATCTGGTCGGCCTGCCGGTGGGACACCTGTTCGGCACGCATACGACCCGCGTGGGCGTGAAGGCGGGCGTGTTCCTGCGCGATTACGTCTACACCTTCCTGGAAATGCTGGCGCCTTCGCTGACCCGGGCGGTGGTGACCGATGCGGTGCAGGGCGCGCCGAAATAGCCTCTCTGCCGGCTCCCGGCGCCTGCCTCGACAACGCGCGACGTCCTCACGACGTCGCGTTTTTTTTTTTGCCCGATGACCTTGGGGAAAGCGTGAGACGGCTATCCCTTTCCATAAGCTCATAAAAATAATTAAATAAGAACCGATCTCATTTGAGTTGACGAAAAAATAGGAATCATTATCATTACATCCAGGCTCAACGACCCAGTGAGGTAAATCATGACGGCAGGACTTAGTGCAGTGGTAGTGGGCGCCGACCGCCTCGGCAATATTCCCGATCTGCTCAAAGGACACAACATCTCGATCACGCACCACATCAGCGGGCGCGATCCTTCACATCAGAAGAAGACCCTGCAACTGCCCTCGGGCACGCAACTGGTCATCCTGCTTACCGATTTTCTTGGCCACAACGTCATGAAGACGTTCCGCAACGCCGCGCAGCGCGGTGGCATCCGGGTCGTCGCTTGTCGCCGTTCCGTGTGCAGCATGCAGCAGGCGCTGCAGCAATGCGGCCTGTGCCCGCGCGCCGGTACCGTTCATTGATGGGACGCGTCTTGCCGCGCATCCACGACAAACTGGGGAGGCCGATACGGCCTGCGGTCTGAACGCCGCGAAGAGAACAAACAAAAACGCCGCCGGACGAAAGTCTGGCGGCGTTTTGCATTTTGGACGATGGCGGCGGGTAGGCCTGCGTGCGACTATGTTGCCTTGAGTGCGGACAGGGCAGGGCGGTCAGTTTGCCGCGCGGGCCGATGCCATCAGGGTGTTGTCGAGGCGGCGGGCGCCGTTGTAGCGCTTGGACCAGTAGGCCATGGTCATGTTTTCGACACGCACCACGCCGCCGGCGCTGGGGGAATGCACGAAGCGGTCGTCGCCCAGGTAGATGCCAACGTGGGAGTAACGGCGGCCCATGGTGTTGAAGAAGACGAGGTCGCCGGCCTGCAGTTCGTTCTTGGCGACGGCCACGCCTTGCTGGGCGATTTCGGCGGCATTGCGGGGAAGCTTGAGCCCCAGGCCACGTTCGGCCGAGTAAGCGACGAGGCCGCTGCAGTCAAAGCCGGTGTCGGGGGAGCTGCCGCCGAAGCGGTAGCGGATGCCCAGGTGATTCAGGGCTTCGCTGACCATGCCGTTGTCGGTGCCGACACCCGAATGGGTGCGCTGGCGTTCACGCTTGAATTTCTGGACCACCAGCATGCCGATGGGATCATCGGCGGTGGCAACCCACTCCGTTTCGTAAGGATCGATCTCGGACGTATGGGCGGTTGACTTTTGGCTAGTGCTTGCACAACCCGCCAGACCCGCAAAGCATGCAACCAACGCGAGCATGCGCAGACCGCGCTTTGCAAGGCCAGTGGTTGAATTGAATCGCGCGGGTATGGAGTGTCGATGCATTCGCCTGGGGATGATTCACTGAACACAGCAAAAACCGCGCATTAGCCGCGGTTGGGGCCGAGATGTCAGCAAATTCAACAATTATGTGCAACTTCGCGGGGATTCTACCAAACTTTTAGTGCCGGTTCGTTACGTATCGGCCCTAAATATCCATGCAGCGTGGACATCTGGAAGAATTTTTTGACGTGCGGCAAGTCTCGTGCAAGGTTTGCCTACCAGAATGACCGAAATGATTAGACAAAAAATCAATCAGCCTTAAGGCCTATGAACAATACCAGGAGACAGACATGCAAAGAACCCGGGATTTCCACTATCGCTCGGTGAATGACCGCGACGCCTTCTGGCGTGAAGAGGCCACGCGCATCCACTGGGAAACGCCTTTTGACAATGTGCTGGACTTCTCGCGTCCGCCTTTCGCCAGGTGGTTCGTGGGCGGGCGCACCAATCTTTGCTACAACGCCGTGGACCGCTGGCTGCCGACTCAGGCGGACAAGCCGGCGCTGATCTGGGTGTCCACCGAGGTGGACCGTGAGCAGGTCTACACGCGGCAGGACGTCTTCGAGGAAGTGAACGCGGCAGCCGCCATGCTGCGCGAGTTGGGCGTGGAACGCGGCGACCGGGTGCTGCTTTACATGCCGATGGTGCCGGAAGCCGTGTTCACCATGCTCGCCTGCGCGCGCATCGGGGCAGTGCATTCGGTGGTGTTCGGCGGGTTTGCATCCGTGAACCTCGCGCAGCGCATCGACGATGCGTCGCCCAAGGTAGTGGTGTGCACGGACGGCGGCTCGCGGGCCGGCAAGGTCGTGCCGTACAAGCCGCTCCTGGATCGCGCCTTGAGCCTGACCAAGTCGCCGCCGGCCTCGGTGGTGGTGTTCGACCGCGGCCTGGCCCCGTTCGAACCGGTGGCGGGTCGCGACCTGGATTACGCGACGCTGCGTGAACGCCACCGCGGCGCGCGGGTGCCCGTCGAGTGGCTGGAATCGTCCGAGCCCAGCTACATCCTCTACACCTCCGGAACCACCGGCCGCCCCAAGGGCGTGCAGCGCGACACGGGCGGATACGCCGTGGCGCTGGCGTCGTCCATGGAATACCTGTTCGATGGCAAGCCCGGCGACACCTATTTCTGCACCAGCGACATCGGCTGGGTGGTGGGGCATTCCTACATCGTCTACGGACCGCTCATCGGCGGGCAATCGACCATCCTGTACGAGGGAACACCCGTGCGCCCGGACGGCGCGATTCTCTGGAAGCTGGTCGAGCAATTCGGCGTGAACACGCTGTTTTCGGCGCCGACGGCGGTGCGCGTGCTCAAGCGCCAGGATCCCGATCTCTTGCGGCGGCACGATCTGTCCACGCTGCGCGCCGTCTATCTGGCCGGCGAACCGCTCGACGAGCCCACGGCGCAATGGATCTCGGAAGGCCTGGGCAAACCCATCATCGACAACTACTGGCAGACGGAATCCGGCTGGCCGATCCTGTCGGCGCAGCCGGGCGTGGAAAAGGTCGCCACCCGGTTCGGCAGCCCGTCGTTCCCGGTCTACGGCTTTGACGCGCGCATCGTCAGCGAATCCACCGGCGAAGACCTGGGTCCGGACGAGAAGGGCGTGGTCGCCATCGTGCCGCCGCTGCCGCCCGGCGCCATGTCCACCATCTGGGGCGACGACGCGCGCTTCGTCGAAACCTACTTCACGTCGATTCCTGGCCGGCAGGTGTATTCGACCTTCGACTGGGGGCGGGTGGACGCCGATGGCTACTGGTTCATCCTGGGCCGCACGGACGACGTGATCAATGTAGCGGGCCACCGGTTGGGCACGCGCGAGATCGAGGAGTCGGTCAACAGCCACACCGGCATCGCGGAATGCGCGGTGGTGGGTGTGTCCGACCCCCTCAAGGGGCAGGTCGCCATGGCGTTTGCCGTGCTGAAGAATCCCGCCGGCGCCGACACGCCGGAAGCGGCAAAGGCGCTGGAAGCGGATATCATGCGGCTGGTGGAAGAACAGCTTGGGGCGGTGGCAAGGCCGGCCAGGATCCGGTTCGTGGGCGCCCTGCCCAAAACCCGTTCCGGCAAGGTGCTGCGCCGCGCGATCGTCGCGGTATGCGAGTCGCGCGATCCCGGCGACCTGACCACCATGGAAGACCCTAACGCCCTCGAACAGATCAAGGAGTCACTGCAATGAAAACCAAACCCGTGCTGAGCGCCGACGACGTCAAAAAGATCCTGGCCGCGGCCGAAGCACACGCCTTGCAGAACAAGTGGGCCGTCACCATCGCCGTGACCGACGATGGCGGCCATCTGCTGGGCATGCTGCGCCTGGACGATGCGGCGCCGATCTCGTCGCACATCGCGCCCGCCAAGGCCAAGACGGCCGCGCTGGGCCGCCGCGAATCGCGCATCTACGAAGAACTGATCAACAACGGCCGCTACTCGTTCCTGTCGGCGCCGCTGATCGAAGGCATGCTCGAGGGCGGCGTGCCGGTCGTCGTTGACGGCCAGGTCGTCGGCGCGGTGGGCGTCTCGGGCGTCAAGTCGACCGAAGACGTGCAGATCGCGCAAGCAGGCATCGCCGCGCTGGGCCTATGAGCCAGGCGCTGCCGCCGGAAACGCCGGCTGGCGTTTCCGCGCAGGACACCCGGGGGGCGGACAGCGGTCCGCTGAACCCCGGCGTGAAACGGCGCGAAGTCTGGGCCTGGGCCATGTACGACTTCGCGAACTCCGGATACACCACCGTGATCCTCACGGCGGTTTTCAGCACCTATTTCGTCGGTGTCGTCGCCGGGCGTGCCACATGGGCCACGCTCGCGTGGACGTCCGCGCTGTCGCTGTCGTACCTCGTCATCATGCTGACCATGCCTACGCTGGGCGCTCGCGCCGATGCCCGGGCCAGCAAGCGGCGGCTGCTCTACACCAGCACGGCCGGCTGCGTGGCGGGCACGCTGGTCCTGACGCAAGCGGGGCCGGGCGACGTCTGGCTGGCGCTGGCCGCCATCGTCGTGTCCAACTACTGCTATTGCGTTGGCGAATCCGTGGTCGCGGCGTTCCTGCCTGAACTGGCCAAGCCGCAGGCGTTGGGCCGCGTCTCGGGTTGGGGATGGAGCTTTGGCTATTTCGGCGGCATGCTGACGCTGGGGTTGTCGCTTGTCGTGGTGACGCTGGCCGAAGGGCGAGGCGAGACCGCCGAGCAGTTCGTGCCCTGGGTCATTGTGGTGACAGCCTCGGTATTTGCGCTGGCCGCGCTGCCGTCGTTCTTCATGCTGCGCGAGCGCGCCAAGCCGCAGCAGGGCAATCCGCCCGCACTGCACATGCTCAAGCGGCTGGCCTATGCCTGGCGCGAAACGGGCCTGCACTTCCCGGAATTTCGCCGCCTGTTGATGTGCATTGCCTGCTACCAGGCCGGCATCTCGGTCGTGATCACGCTGGCCGCGGTGTATGCCTCGGAAGTCATGGGTTTCACTACGCCGCAGATCATGCTGCTGGTGTTCACCGTGAACATCGGCGCGGCGGCCGGGGCGTTTTCGTTCGGCTACGTGCAAGACCGCATCGGCCACAAGCCGGCGCTGGCCATCACGCTGGTCGGATGGATCGTGATGGTGCTGACGGCTTACGCGGCCGTGACCGCGCCGGTGTTCTGGGTGGCGGCGGTGCTGGCCGGCCTGTGCATGGGCACGACGCAGAGCGCGGGCCGCGCCATGACCGGCGCGCTGGCGCCGGCGGGCCGGCTGGCCGAGTTCTATTCGCTGTGGACCTTTTCCGTGCAGTTGGCCGCCGTGATCGGCCCGTTGACGTACGGGCTGGTGACGTGGGCCACGGAAGGCAATCATCGGCTGGCCATCCTCGTGACGGGGCTGTTCTTCGTCGGCGGACTGGTCCTGTTGTCGCGGGTGGACATGAAGCGCGGCCTCGCCCGGCAGGCCGCCTGAATGCGGTATACGCCAAGCGGGAAGCGGCTGCTATCCTTATGGACTGCCTTGTGCCGCCGCGTCCCGATGCGGCGGCATATGCTGATTGCTTGGCATTGTTGGCGCGCCGCAGTGCGGCGCGTCGTTGGCTTGTGCATGCTGCCCGGTTGGCGCCTTGCGGCGTCTTCCTGCCCGGATCCGGCGCAGACGCATCGCCTTGGGCCTCGTCAATCTGCGGGCTCCGGCCCGCATTTTGCGTAAGGTGCCCGTAAGAGCGCGGCGATACGGTTGCAGGTGGGTAATAAAAAAGCAGCATAAACAACAGAATCACCGATTGGAGACAAGATCATGTCGAACGCTATTGAGTCCGTACTGGTGGAAAACCGCGTGTTTCCGCCGCCCGAGCGCGCCGCGCAGGGCGCCGCGATTTCCAGCATGGACGCCTACAACGCGCTGTGCGCGCAGGTCGAGAACGACTTCGACGGATTCTGGGCCGGACAGGCCCGCGACAATCTGCAGTGGACCAAGCCCTTCACGCAGGTGCTGGACGAGTCCGATGCCCCGTTCTACCGCTGGTTCGGCGACGGCGAACTGAACGTCTCGGCCAATTGCCTGGACGTACACCTGACCAACGGCAACGCCGACAAGACCGCCATCATCTTCGAATCCGACGATGGCAAGGTCGACAAGGTCACCTATCGCGAACTGCTGGCGCGCGTCTGCCGCTTCGCCAATGGGCTGGCGGCGCTGGGCTACAAGAAGGGCGATCGCGCCATCATCTACATGCCCATGTCCATCGAAGCCGTGGTCGCCATGCAGGCCTGCGCGCGCCTGGGCGTGACGCACTCGGTGGTGTTCGGCGGTTTCTCGGCCAAGAGCCTGCAGGAACGCATCGTCGACGTGGGCGCATCGCTCATCATCACCGCCGACGAACAGGTGCGCGGCGGCAAGACCATTCCGCTCAAGCCCGCCGTTGAAGAAGCCATCGCGATGGGCGGCTGCGAAGCCGTCACCAAGGTCGTCGTGTACCGCCGCACGGGCGGCAAGGTGCAGTGGAACGAAGGCCGCGATCTCTGGATGCAGGACGTCGAGGCCGGCCAGCCGGACACCTGCGAGCCGGTGCCCGTCAACGCCGAACACCCGCTCTTTATCCTGTACACCTCAGGTTCCACGGGCAAGCCCAAGGGCGTGCAGCATTCGTCCGCCGGCTACCTGTTGTGGGCGCTCCTGACCGTCAAGTGGACCTTCGACGCGCGCAAGGACGACGTCTACTGGTGCACCGCCGACGTGGGCTGGGTTACCGGTCACACGTACATCACCTACGGCCCGCTTGCTGCTGGCCTGACGCAGATCGTCTTCGAAGGCGTGCCCACGTTCCCCAACGCCGGCCGCTTCTGGGACATGATCGCGCGCCACAAGGTCACCACGTTCTATACGGCGCCGACCGCGATCCGCTCGCTGATCAAGGCGTCTGAAGCCACACCCGACGCGCATCCCAAGAACTACGATCTGGACTCGCTGCGCATCATCGGCACGGTGGGCGAGCCCATCAACCCCGAAGCCTGGATGTGGTATCACAAGAACGTCGGCCGCGAGCGCTGCCCCATTGTGGATACCTGGTGGCAGACCGAAACCGGCGGGCACATGATCACGCCGCTGCCGGGCGCCACGCCCACCAAGCCGGGTTCGTGCACGCTGCCCCTGCCGGGCATTGCCGCTGCCATCGTCGACGAGACCGGCGGCGACGTGGACAAGGGCAATGGCGGCTTCCTGGTCATCAAGCGTCCGTGGCCCGCCATGATCCGCAACATCTGGGGCGATCCGGAACGCTTCAAGAAGAGCTACTTCCCGTCTGAACTGCGTGGCTATTACCTTGCGGGCGACGGTGCGCAGCGCGACGCCGACGGCTACTTCTGGATCATGGGCCGTATCGACGACGTGCTGAATGTCTCGGGTCACCGCCTGGGCACGATGGAAGTCGAGTCGGCGCTGGTGGCGCACGAAATGGTGGCCGAGGCCGCCGTCGTGGGCCGTCCCGACGACACGACCGGCGAGGCCGTTGTGGCCTTCGTCGTGCTCAAGCGCTCGCGTCCGGAAGGCGAAGAGGCCCAGGCCATCGCCAAGCAGTTGCGCGACTGGGTGGCCCGCGAGATCGGTCCCATCGCCAAGCCCAAGGACATCCGTTTCGGCGACAACCTGCCCAAGACCCGTTCGGGCAAGATCATGCGCCGCCTGCTGCGCGTGGTCGCCAAGGGCGAGGAAGTGACGCAGGACGTGTCCACGCTGGAAAACCCCGCCATCCTGGAGCAGCTCGCCAAGCCGCTGTAAATGCAACCGGCCGGATTACACCGGCCGTTTGCAGCGCGACAGGCGCATAATGACGACGCCCGTGCCGGCATGTAGCGGCACGGGCGTCGTCATTCCTGGATTGCCAAATTTCTTCGCATGGAGCCGCACCCGTGAGCAGCAGTTTCGATCGCGCAGGGCTTGCCCTGATGTTCAGCACCATCCTGGTCTGGGCGGGAAGCTGGATCGCGATGAAGCTGATCGTGCCCTACATCGGACCGTTCGACTTCGTGGCCCTGCGCTACGTGACGGGCAGCCTGGTGCTTTTCGCGCTCGCGTTCGCCACGCGCCGGCCGCTGGCAATGCCGCCCTGGAAACTGACCCTCTTGATCGGCCTGACCCAGACGGCGGGCTTTCAGGGCTTCGTCCAGACCGCGCTGGTGGACGGGGGCGTGGGCAAGGTGTCCCTCATGGCCTACACCATGCCGTTCTGGGTCGTGTTGTTCGCGTGGTGGTTGCTGGGCGAGCGGCCCACGGCCCGGCACGCGGCCGGCATCGCGCTCGCCGCCGTCGGCCTGATCTGTTTCGTCGAACCCTGGAACGGGCTGGGCGACATCCGCCCCGTGTTGCTGGGCCTGGGAAGCGGCCTGTGCTGGGGCGTGGGCACGGTGCTGTCCAAGCGCATGTTTGACCGCCATGCGCCGGACGTGATGACGTTCACCGCGTGGCAGATGCTGTTCGGCGGCCTGGTCATGGTGCCCATCGCCTATCTGGTGCCGCAGATGACCGCCCAATGGGGCTGGCCGCTCTGGACCGGCATGACCTACATTGTGCTGATCGCCACTGCGGCGGGCTGGCTGCTGTGGCTGCAGGTCGTGCGCCGCGTGCCCGCGTCGATCGCGGGACTGTCGAGCCTGGGCGTACCCGTGGTGGCCATGCTGCTGGCATGGGCCATCCTGTCCGAGCGTCCCACGCCCGTCGAGGCAGGCGGGATGGTGCTGATCCTGGCTGGCATCTTTGTGGTGAGCCGTGCCGCGCCGGCCGCGCGCGCCGAATGACCTTTCCGAATTCCTGTCCTCTCCAATCCCCTGGAAACTTTCATGATTGATCTGCGTAGCGATACCGTCACCCGTCCCGATGCGGCCATGCTGCAGGCGATGGCCAATGCCCCGCTGGGCGATGACGTGATGGGCGACGATCCCACCGTGATCCGCCTGCAAAAGACGTTGGCCGAGCGCACCGGCAAGGCTGCCGGCCTGTTCTTCCCGTCGGGCACGCAAAGCAACCTGGCCGCGCTCATGGCGCATTGCGACCGCGGCGACGAGTACCTTGTCGGCCAGCTTGCGCACACCTACAAATACGAGGGCGGCGGCGCAGCGGTGCTGGGCAGCATCCAGCCCCAGCCCATCGAACACGCGCCGGATGGATCGTTGCCGCTGGAAAAACTTGCCGCGGCGCTCAAGCCCAAGGGCGACCCGCACTTCGCGCGCACGCGCCTGCTGGCGCTGGAAAACACCTTCCACGGCAAGCTGATTCCGGCCGCGTACATCCAGGCCGCGACGTCCTGGGCGCGCGAGCAGGGCCTTGCCACGCACCTGGACGGGGCGCGCGTATTCAATGCGGCCGTCGCCAGCGGCAAACCCGTGGCCGAGCTTTGCCAGCCCTTCGACTCGGTGTCCATCTGCTTTTCAAAGGGTTTGGGCGCGCCGGTCGGGTCGGTGCTGGTCGGCAGCGAGGAATTGATCGGCCGCGCGCATCGCTGGCGCAAGATGCTGGGCGGCGGCCTGCGCCAGTCCGGCGTGCTGGCGGCCGCCTGCCTGTACGCGCTGGAACACAACGTGGAGCGGCTGGCGCAGGACCACGAGAACGCACGCCTGTTGGCCGAAGGCCTGCGGGGCATTGCCGGCGTCAAGGTGCTGAGCCAGGACACCAACATGGTGTTCGTGGAATTCGAGCCGTCACGCTGCGATGCGCTGACGGCGGCGCTGGGCAAGGAAGACATCCTGATGCGCGCCGTCTATGGCGGTCCGACGCGCCTGGTCACGCATCTGAACGTGTCGGCCGACGACGTGCGGCGCGTGGTCGAGGCCGTGGGGCGGCATTTGCGTTGAGCCGCCTCGGCGATCGCAATCGCGCCGTCGCCGCGAGCTCAGCCGTGGTGCGCGCGGCTGTCCGCGGGCGCCTCGTCGCGCTCCTGCATGCCGTAGTCGCGCAGCACCTGGGCCACGCGCAGACGGTAGTTCTGGAACACGCCGCCGCGCCCGGCCTCTTGCGCGCGGCGGTGCGATTCCAGCGAGCGCCAGCGCAGCACCGCGGCCTCGTCGCGCCAGAATGACAGCGACAGCAGCTTGCCGGGCGTGGACAGGCTTTGAAAGCGTTCGACGGAGATGAATCCGTCGATGGTGCGCAGTTCGTCGATCAGGCCGGCGGCGATCTCCAGATACGGGGCGGGGTCGCCATGGGCGGGCTCGACTTCGAATATCACGGCAATCATGGGTTGCTGTCCTTTTGATAATCAAACTGGGCATGCGCGCGTTGGGGAGCGCGCGATAGCGCAATCGCGTGGGTCTGGATGCGTGACGGCGTCCAGGGGATGGGGGGCGGCATGGCGGGTGGGCGGTGACCGATGCGGGATTCGGCCGCCAGTATCCGCCAGCCCCGCAGGCAACGATTCGGTGTGAGCCGAACTATGCCTGCGCCGCGTCGCCGTCGGCCAGCAACGCCGCGTAGCCCTGCCGTGAATCGGGCCATTGCAGCGACAGGCCGCTGGCGCGCAGGCGCGCATTGCTGAGCTTCTTGCTGCCCACGTTGGCGGGCGCAGGCGCCTCGCGCGGGGCCGGGGCGCCGATCATCCGGGCCAGCTCGGCATACAGGACGTGCAAAGGCAGGGGCGTGTCGTCGCAGCCGATGTACACCGGCGCAACCTCTGGCAGCAGCGCCAGGTGCACCACCGCGGCGGCCGCGTCGTCGATGTGGATGCGGTTGGCCCAATGCTCGGGCTGCACGGGCGCCCCTGCCGCGCCGCTGCGCAGGCGCTCGATGAGCTGCATTCGGCCTGGCCCGTACAGGCCCGCGAGCCGCAGCGCCGCCGAGGAAACCGGCTGTGCGGCGAGCGCGGCCTCGGCTTCGAGCAGCACTTTCCCATTGAAACCTTGCGGCGCGGGCGGCGTGTCTTCGTCCACCCAGCCGCCGTGATGTTCGCCGTACACAGCGCTGGAAGATACGAACACGATGCGCTTCAAGGCGGATCTATCCATCGCTTGCAACACGTTGGCCAGGCCATCCACAAACACGCCGCGGTACGCCTGCGGATCGCGCGCGCCGGGCGAGGGCAGGTGAATGAGCCGCGTGACGCCTCGCGGTAGCGAGGCAAGCGTGTCCGGGCGCGTGATATCGCCCTGCAGCCATTGAACGCCGCTGGCATCGCCGGCGGGCGGGTGGCGGCGCAGCGCATGGACCTCGTCGCCGCGCGCCAGAAAGCGCTGTGCCGCGCGCAGGCCCAGGTCACCGCAGCCGATCAGAAGTACGCGTTCGCTCATGTTGTCGCTCCAGGCAGTCGGAAAAAAAAGGCGCCCCGCGGGGCGCCTTCCGGGCGGGCGCGGTGCGCCCTTAGTGTCACATGCCGCTGTAGACCGGTCCTTCGCCGCCTTGCGGCGCCACCCAGACGATATTCTGCGTGGGGTCCTTGATGTCGCAGGTCTTGCAGTGCACACAGTTCTGCGCGTTGATCTGCAAGCGGTCCTCGCCGTGGTCGTCCTTGACGAACTCGTACACGCCGGCCGGGCAGTAGCGCGACTCGGGGCCGCCGTACTTGGCCAGGTTCACCTTCACCGGCACGGACGGATCCTTGAGGGTCAGGTGGACGGGCTCGTTCTCGTCGTGGTTGGTGTTGGAAATGAACACCGAGCTCAACTTGTCGAACGTGAGCTTGCCGTCAGGCTTGGGGTAGTCGATGCGCGCGCATTGCGACGCCGGTTGCAGACAGGCGTGGTCGGGCTTGTTGTGACGCAGTGTCCAGGGCATCTTGCCCTTGAGCAGCAGCTGTTCGATGCCGGTCATCAGCGTGGCGACCGTGCGGCCCTTCTTGAACCACTGCTTGAAGTTGCGCGCCTTGTTCAGTTCTTCGTGCAGCCAGGAGGCTTCGAAGGCCTTGGGGTAGGCGGTCAGTTCGTCCTGGCGGCGGTCGGCAACGAGGGCGTCGAAGGCGGCTTCGGCGGCCAGCTTGCCCGACTTGATGGCGGCGTGGCTGCCCTTGATGCGCGAGGCGTTCAGGAAACCGGCTTCGCAGCCGACCAGCACGCCGCCCGGGAACGTGAGCTTGGGCAGCGCCAGCAGGCCGCCGGCGGTGATCGCGCGCGCGCCGTAGGCGATGCGCTTGCCGCCTTCGAACGTGCCGCGGATGGCCGGGTGGGTCTTGTAGCGCTGGAATTCGTCGAAGGGCGACAGCCACGGATTGGCGTAGTCCAGACCGACGATCATGCCCACGGCCACCAGATTGTTGTCCAGGTGATAAAGGAACGAGCCGCCGTAGGTGTCGGCATCCAGCGGCCAGCCGGCGGTGTGGATCACCAGGCCGGGTTTGGATTGGGCCGGATCGACTTCCCACATTTCCTTGATGCCGATGCCGTAGGACTGGGGGTTGCGGCCGTCGTCCAGCTTGAAGCGTTCGATGAGCTGGCGGCCCAATTGGCCGCGCGAGCCTTCGCTGAACACCGTGTAGCGGGCATGCAGTTCCATGCCGGGCTGGTAGTGGTCGGTGTGGCTGCCGTCGCGGGCCACGCCCATGTCGCCCGTGGCCACGCCGCGGACGGCGCCGTTTTCGTCGTACAGCACTTCAACGGCCGCAAAGCCGGGGAAGATGTCCACGCCCAGCGCTTCGGCCTGTTCGCCCATCCACTTGACGACGTCGCCCAGACGGACGATGTAGTTGCCTTCGTTGTGGAAGCACGGGGGCAGCAGCCAGTTCGGCGTGGCGCGCGCGCCGGTCTCGGACAGGAACAGGAACTTGTCCTGCGTGACGGGCACGTTCAGCGGCGCGCCTTTCTCTTTCCAGTCGGGGATGAGTTCAGTCAGCGCCAGCGGGTCCATGACGGCGCCGGACAGGATGTGCGCGCCAAGTTCCGCGCCTTTTTCCAGTACGCAGACGCCGATCTCCTGATTCTTCTCAGCGGCTAGCTGCTTCAGACGGATTGCTGTGGCCAGGCCGGCGGGACCACCGCCAACCACGACCACGTCATATTCCATCGACTCGCGTTCAGACATTGCAAAGCTCCCCGTATGTATTCCATATATGGCTGGAAGTATTATCGGCGATTGTATTGCAGGCGAGGGTCCTGTACCCCTTCGCATTTCTTTTAGCCTTCAGGAGTTATTGGTGAACCCGGACAACCTGTCTGCGCGGCTGCTTTCGGTGGGCGACACCCATCAGCTCGAATTGCCCTTGCGCTGGGGCGATTCAGACGCCTTGAACCATCTGAACAACACGCTGTATTTCCGCCTCATGGAAGAGGCTCGCATGCAGATTCTGTATAACGCGGGCTTCAAGCTGCCGGCCGACGATGGCGCGATCCTGGCGCACGCGTCGTGCGATTTCCTGCGTCCGCTGACGTATCCAGCCACCGTCCGCGTGACGCATAAGGTGACGCGCATCGGCCGCTCCAGCGCCGAATTCGAGCTGCTGCTCGAGAAGGTCGGTGACGACGCGGGCCCCTATGCGCGCGGCCGGAATGTGCTGGTATGGATGGATTACGTAGCCAATACGTCCGCGCCGTGGCCGCCCGAAGTCCTGGCCCAAATGGCCACGCAGTTCACGCCGGCCCAATGAGCACGCGCGGCCGCGGGCCGCATACCGGCCAAAATAGCGCGTGCTTTGACCGGTCATGTCGGTAAAATCTAGCGCAAAATCAGAAAAGCAATGAGGGCGCGCCACCCTCGGCGCCACTGCTTCACGGAAATCGGGCCTCGCCGCGATGCCCGCGTAGCCTGCGCCAACAGCCGCGCCCCAAGGAACGACTGGGCTTGTCCCGATTCCCCAATTTTTCCGGGACCCGTGCGCGGGTAGCGGCGGGGCGGGCTCACTTTGGTTAGACCTTAACTAGGAGTTGGAGCGATGGACAAGGTTTATGCAAGCGCCCAGGAGGCGCTGGCAGGCATCGTCAAGGACGGTCAGATGATCGCCGTGGGCGGTTTCGGCCTGTGCGGTATTCCCGAGGCGCTGATCGCCGCACTGCGCGATTCGGGCGTCAAGGATCTCACCTGCATCAGCAACAACGCGGGCGTCGACGGCTTTGGCCTGGGCCAGCTGCTCAACACGCGCCAGGTGCGCAAGATGATCGCGTCCTATGTCGGCGAGAACAAGGAATTCGAACGCCAGTATCTGTCGGGCGAACTCGAGCTTGAATTCACGCCGCAGGGCACGCTGGCTGAAAAGCTGCGCGCCGGCGGCGCCGGCATTCCGGCGTTCTTCACCCGCACCGGCGTGGGCACCATCGTGGCCGAGGGCAAGGAAATCCGCGAGTTCGACGGCCATCAGTACGTGATGGAGCGTTCGCTGGTGCCGGACGTGTCGCTGGTCAAGGCGCACATCGCCGACCGCAGCGGCAACCTGGTGTTCCGCAAGACCGCGCGTAACTTCAATCCGAACGTCGCCATGGCGGGCAAGTTCACGGTCGTCGAGGTCGAACAGATCGTCGACACCGGCAGCCTGGACCCGGATCAGATCCATCTGCCCGGCATCTATGTGCAACGGATCGTGGTGAACGCCACGCCCGAAAAGCGCATCGAACAACGCACCACTCGCCCGGCCTAAGGAGAAGACGACATGGCATGGTCCCGCGATGAAATGGCGGCACGCGCCGCGCGCGAGCTGCAAGACGGCTTTTATGTGAACCTGGGCATCGGCCTGCCCACGCTGGTCGCCAACCACGTCCCCGCAGGCGTGGAAGTGTGGCTGCAATCCGAAAACGGCCTGCTGGGCATCGGCCCGTTCCCCACCGACGATCAGGTCGACGCCGACCTCATCAACGCCGGCAAGCAGACGGTCACGACGCTGCCCGGCTCGTCGATCTTCTCGTCGGCCGACTCGTTCGCGATGATCCGCGGCGGCAAGATCAACCTGGCGATCCTGGGCGCGATGCAGGTCTCCGAAAAAGGCGATCTGGCCAACTGGATGATCCCGGGCAAGATGGTCAAGGGCATGGGCGGCGCAATGGACCTGGTGGCCGGCGTCGGCCGCGTGGTCGTGCTGATGGAGCACGTCGCCAAGAAGAAGGACGGCTCGGAAGACATCAAGCTGCTGCCCGAATGCAACCTCCCGTTGACCGGCGTGGGCGTGGTTGACCTCATCATCACCGACCTGGGCGTGATGGAAGTCACCGAAAACGGCCTGAAGCTGCTGGAAACGGCGCCCGGCGTGACGGTGGACGAGATCAAGTCCAAGACGGCGGCGAAGCTGGACGTGTCGGCGGTGCAGTAGGCCGCACCCGCTTCACCTTGCATGAATTGACCCCCGAAGGTTGGACGAGATCCGGCCTTCGGGGGTCTTTTTGCGTGGCGAGGCGACTGTCCGCCAATCTCCCCGCACCGTCAAAGGCTGGGCTATTTCACGACTGTGGTTTCCGACTTTTCTGATTGATTGGTGGTCTGCGATACGTAGACTCAAGCGCACCCGAAAAATGTCAGGAGCCGCAGCATGGCAGGACGCGCCGTTGTTCGAATCGGCGACAAGACATCGCACGGGGGGACCGTGACGCAGGGGTTCCCCCAGTACACGATCGAGGGCAGGGCCGCTGCGGGAATGGGCCACCTGGTGGCCTGTCCGCAGTGCAAGGGCACGTATCCCATCGTCGAAGGTGTTTCCAGCTTCATCGTCGATGATGGTCTTGTGGCAATTGAAGGCATGAAGACAGCCTGCGGTGCCACGCTGATCGCCAGTCAGGACATAGCGGTGCTGGATCCCGGACCGGGTGATGTCGCGCGGACATCGTCCAATACCGGTCTGTTGGCCAATAGCCTGCGCGAGCCCGGCTGCACCCATGCCGACACGGCTGTGCCGCTGGCCGAGTTCATCGTACGGGAGATGAAGACCAATCCCTTCTCCAGGCAGGGACGCGAGATCCATGATGCCAACCACTACGACTTCAAGGCGTACAACGAAGACTGGGAGCGTGCTGCGTGGTACACGAAGCTCTCAGGACGGAATACCTACGCGCAAATGCTGGCCGAGAAGAAGCTGCACGCTTACGCGCTTTTCGCGGATATCATCGGGCCGAACCGCCCCTGGGACCACAAGCCTGTACTGCGGCAAATGCTGGGCGAACACTTCAATATCGGCTGGCAAAAGTACGGCGACTTCGACTACTACTTTGACATCTGGTCCAACATCCACTTCGGATACGTGGGAATTGCACTAGGATTTACCGCTGCCGAGCTGATCAAGGGGGCGGGCTTGGCGCAGGCCGCACTTGATGCCTGGAAGCGGAAACCGCAACAGAATCACCCGCAGAATGGCCCGTGGCCGGCGAGCGCGGACGACGTGACGGATCACATTTCCATCAAGCTGGGAATCGATCTATATGGGGCAGCCAAGCCTCATGAACTGACGGCCAACATGCTTCTCCACCGTGTCAGCGCCGTGCCTCTACCCTGGGGGTATGGAAAGGATGTCGCCAAAGAACCGCACACATGCAGAAGAGAGCCAAAAAATTAACGGCGCCCCGTGGCGTCAGATTGGCTGCAATACTTCTGTGTGCAGCGCCGATTTTCTGGGTGCTTTTCCTGTACTTTTGCAGGCCCGTGGTCGCTTTGCACTACGCGGAGGATGCCCAGGCCGACCTTCTTGTCTTTTTCAATGACAATCACGACACGACCCGATTTCTCCTGGCTCCCGGGCAGTCTGTGTCATCACCGACCGCGATGTTCCCGGCATCTGATATGTGGATGCTGATCTCAACCCCACGCGAGAAGGGCGACACCCTGGAGATCACCAAACCGTTTAGCAGAATCGACGTTTACTTCGCCACGGGCGGAAAAATCGATCGTACGGAAATTCGCCATGGCTTCTTTGCGCGGTTTCTTGAGCCCGGCGGCTGATGCGATGACCGCAGAATGTGTTTCGGCGGTTCAGGCCGATTCGCTCAGCAGCATCCCCACATGCGGGATGCCGTCCTCCATGTATTCCTCAGTCACCGGCACAAAGCCGTGGCCGCCGTAATAGCCTTTGAGCCGCGCCTGCGCGCCCAAATAAACCGGCTGACCCGGCCACAACCGCTGCACTTCTTCCTTTGCGCGGCGCATCAGCTCATGCCCCAATCCTGTTCCACGCGCGGCCGGGGCGGTGATCACGCGGCCGATAATGGCGCGGCCGTCATTCAGGGCCGGCTCCAGCAGGCGGCAATAGGCGACCAGTTCGCCCTCGTGCCACGCCATGAGGTGTTCGGTCTGCCCCTTGAGATCCTTGCCGTCCATGTCCAGAAACACGCAGTTCTGTTCCACCACGAATACCTCGGAACGTAGCCGCAGGATGGCGTAAAGCTCGGCGGGGGTCAGATCGGCGTGGGGCTTGCAGGTCCAGGCGGGCGTCATGCGGGTCATTCCAGATATCGGGACAAGGTGGGCAATTCTGTAAGGGCTCCAAGCGTAACGCAACCCGGCCCCGATTTTTAGAGCCGGACTGTTACATCTATTCACGGGTATACCCTTAGTATGAAAATCTATTTTCTTAACTAAAATTTGTGTGTAAACAGATTTACATAAACCCGCCGCCTGATTTCCACCACGCTGTTCGATGACCAAGTCCGCCATTACGATCGCTGATCGGATCGCCCGGGCCCAGCCCGCGCTGAGCCGGACCCAGCACAAGATGGCCGAGTACGTGTTGGCGCATCAATTCCGCGTCGCCACCATGACCATCGACGAGTTCGCAGTGGCAGTGGGCGTGTCGGTGGCCACCGCCAACCGGTTTGCGCGTGCCCTGGATCTGCCGGGTTACCCGCAATTCCGTGCCGAGCTGGCGCGCGGCTTTGAAGCCGCGCTGGAACCGGTCGAGAAGCTGCGCACCGAACTGGCCCACTCGGCCAGCGCCGTCCAGATCTTCGCCGCGACGCTCGAAGAAGATATCCGCAACGCGCAGCGCAACCTGCAGGCCCTGGATTCGGACGCCTGTGAAAAGGCGGTCGACACGATCCTGGCCGCCGAACGCGTTTTCATCATCGGTTTCGGCGCCAGCGGGTTCCTCGCGGGCCTCTTGCAGCGCGGCCTGTGCATGCACCTGCATTCCGTCGAGTCGCTGGCCGGTCCCGGCGGCGTGTCGCACGCGGCGCGGCAGATGTCGCGCATGACCAGCAAAGACCTGGTGATCGCCATCGGTTTTCCGCGCTATCTGGCCGACACCGTGACGCTGGCCGGCGCGGCCAAGCAGGCCGGCGTCCCGGTGCTGGTGCTGACGGACAAGCCCACGTCGCCGCTGGCGCCCACGGCCTCCGTCGTGCTGTATGCCTTCTCGGCACGCCAGCTCATTCCCAATTCCGAAACCGCCGCGCTCGGGCTCATTGAAGCCTTGTCCGCGGCGGTGGCCTATCGCGCCAAAAATTCCGTCGCGGCCGCCGCTGGGGTGACCCAGTCCGTCATGCCGTGGCTCATACATGGAGTAGGTAAACGATGATTCAGCCCGTGATTGCCATTCACGGCGGCGCCGGCGCGATGTCCCGCGCGGCCATGTCTCCCGAGAAAGAACAGGAATACCTGGCGGCCCTGGAGTCCATCCTGACCGCCGGCCAAGCCGTGCTGGCCAAGGGCGGCAGCGCCCTGGACGCCGTCACCGAGGCCGTGCGCCTGCTCGAGGATTGCCCGCTGTTCAACGCCGGCCACGGCGCCGTGTTCACCAGCGCCGGCACCCATGAGCTGGACGCCGCCATCATGGACGGCGCGACGCTGCGTTCCGGCGCCATCGCCAATGTGAACCGCGTGCGCAATCCGATCTTTGCCGCGCGCAAGGTCATGGAAAACAGCAAGCACGTCTTCTTCGTGGGCGAGGGCGCCGAAGCCTTCGCCACTCAGGAAGGCGTGGAACTCGTCGACCCGTCGTATTTTTCGACCGAAGCCCGCCGCGAGCAGCTGCTGCGCGTGCAGCGCGAAACGCCGGACGCCGCCGTGCTGGATCACGACGGCCAGGCCATGGTCGCGCGCGGCCAGCCTGCACCGGCCGATCCGCTGGACGCCGACAAGAAGTTCGGCACCGTGGGCGCCGTGGCCGTCGATGCGCAGGGCAACCTGGCGGCTGCCACCTCCACCGGCGGCATCACCAACAAACAGGTCGGCCGCGTGGGCGATGCGCCGCTGATCGGCGCCGGCACCTACGCCAGCAACAAGACCTGCGCCGTGTCCACGACGGGCACGGGCGAAATGTTCATCCGCATGGTTGCCGCGTACGACGTGGCGGCCCAGATGGAGTATTGCGGAGCCTCGCTGGAAACGGCGGCGGACCGCGTCGTGATGGAAAAACTGCCCACCATCGGCGGCAAGGGCGGCCTCGTGGCCGTCGACGCCCAGGGCAATGTGGCCTTGCCGTTCAACACGGAAGGCATGTACCGGGGTTACGCCCGCGTTGGCGAAAAGCCGGTGACCGCCATCTACCGATGAGCGGCGGGTTTGGATCAGTAGGTTTATTTTGGGAATGAGAAGAGATGGTTGATCGCGCAAACAGCCTGGCGCTGCCGGATAACCGCGTGGTCCAGGTCGACGACCTGACGGTGCGCTTCGTGGGCTCCGAGCGCACGGTCGAAGCCGTGCGCAACCTGTCGTTCCATGTGGACCGGGGCGAAACCCTGGCCATCGTGGGCGAATCGGGTTCGGGCAAATCGGTGACGTCGCTGGCGCTGATGCGTCTGGTGGAACACGGCGGCGGCCGCATCGCCCAGGGGCGCATGGCCCTGCGCCGCCGCAACGGTTCCGTGATCGACCTGGCCAATTCCAGCCAGCGCGTCATGCGTGACGTGCGCGGCGCCGACATGGCGATGATTTTCCAGGAGCCGATGACCTCCTTGAACCCGGTGTTCACGGCCGGCGACCAGATCGCCGAATCGATCCGCGAGCACCAGGGCATGGACGGCGCCTCGGCGCGCGCCGAAGCGCTGCGCATGCTGGAACAGGTCCGCATTCCCGAAGCCAAATCGGTGCTGGACCGCTACCCGCATCAACTGTCGGGCGGCATGCGCCAGCGCGTCATGATCGCCATGGCGCTGGCCTGCAAGCCGGCGCTGTTGATCGCCGACGAGCCGACCACCGCACTGGACGTGACCATCCAGGCGCAGATCCTGCAACTGATCCGTCAGCTCCAGGAAGAGATGCACATGGGCGTGGTGTTCATCACCCACGACATGGGCGTGGTGGCCGAAGTGGCCGACCGCGTGCTGGTGATGTTCCGCGGCGACAAGGTCGAGGAAGGCCCGTCGGACCAAGTGTTCGCCGCGCCCCAGCACAGCTACACCAAGGCGCTGCTGTCGGCCGTGCCGAAGCTGGGCGCCATGCAGGGCACGGACCTGCCCGCGCGCTTCCCGCTGCTGCAGGTGGAAGGCCAGGCCCAGCCGGTGGCCGAGCCCGGCGCCGTCAGCACGCAGGAAGTGCCCAACGCCAAACGCGAACCCATCCTGAGCGTGCGCAACCTGGTGACGCGTTTTGACCTGCGCGGCGGCATCATGAGCCGCGTGCAGCGCCGCGTGCACGCCGTGGAAAAGGTCAGCTTCGACCTGTATCCGGGCGAGACGCTGTCGCTGGTCGGCGAGTCCGGCTGCGGCAAGTCCACGACGGGCCGCTCGCTGCTGCGCCTGGTGGAAAGCCAGGGCGGCGAGATCCGCTTCGGCGGCCGCGACATCGTGCGCCTGAAGAACAACGAACTGCAATCCCTGCGCCGCGACATCCAGTTCGTGTTCCAGGACCCGTTTGCGTCGCTGGATCCGCGCGTGACCGTGGGCTTCTCGATCATGGAGCCGCTGCTCGTGCACGGCGTGGCCAAGGGCAAGGATGCCGAGCGCCGCGTCGCCGAACTGCTCGAGCGCGTGGGCCTGCCGCCGGAAATGGCGCAGCGCTATCCGCACGAATTCTCCGGCGGCCAGCGCCAGCGCATCTGCATCGCGCGCGCCCTGGCCCTGAACCCGAAGGTCGTGATCGCGGACGAATCGGTGTCGGCACTCGATGTGTCGATCCAGGCGCAGATCGTGAACCTGCTGATCGACCTGCAGCGCGACATGGGCATTTCGTTCCTGTTCATCTCGCACGACATGGCCGTGGTCGAACGCGTCAGCCACCGCGTGGCCGTGATGTACCTGGGCCAGATCGTTGAAATCGGCCCGCGCCGTGCCATCTTCGAGAATCCGCAGCACCCGTACACCAAGAAGCTGATGTCCGCCGTGCCGATCGCCGATCCGGCGCGCCGTCACCTGAAGCGCACCTTGCTGTCCGATGAAATCCCCAGCCCGATCCGCAAACTGAACGACGAACCGGTGGTGCAGCCGCTGGTTCAGGTCGGTACGGATCATTTTGTAGCCCGCCATCCCGTCGGCGGCGCGTATTGACTCAGTAGTTGACCTTTTTTTGGAACCAGGAGTTGCAATGATGAAAGTTCTGCGCCCCACCAAGCTGATGGCCGCTGCCGCGCTGGCCTTCGGCGTGCTCACCGCGCCGATGGCCCACGCCGCCAAGGACGTGACGTTTGCCGTTTCCATCGCGCTGGAAACGCTGGACCCGTACAACACGAACAGCACGCTGAACCAGGCGGCTGGCAAGGCCTACTACGAAGGCCTGTTCGAATTCGACAAGGACCTGAAGGTTCAGAAGGTGCTGGCGACCGATTACACGGTCAGCGAAGACGGCCTGGTCTACACCTTCAAGCTGCGTCCCGGCGTGAAGTTCCATGACGGCACCGACTTCAACGCCGAAGCGGTCAAGGTCAACTTCGACCGTCCGGCCAATCCGGACAACCGCCTGTCGCGCTACATCCAGTTCAGCGTTATCGAAAAGACCGAAGTGGTCGACCCGATGACCGTCAAGATCACGCTGAAGAAGCCGTTCTCGGCCTTCATCAACGCGCTGGCTCACCCGGCCGCCATGATGATCTCGCCGGCCGCCCTGGCCAAGTACGGCAAGGAAATCGGCTTCCACCCGGTCGGCACGGGCCCGTTCGAATTCGTCGAATGGAAGCCGGCCGAGTACCTGAAGGTCAAGAAGTTCGCCGGCTACTGGAAGCAAGGCTACCCGAAGGTCGACACGCTGACCTTCCGCACCGTGACCGACAACAACACCCGCGCCGCCGTGGTGCAGACGGGTGAAGCGCACTTCGCCTTCCCGGTGCCGTTCGAGCAGGCCGCCGTGCTGAAGAAGAACGACAAGCTGGACGTGGTCGATCACAAGAACTCGATCATGGCCCGCTACCTGTCGATGAACACGCAGCAAAAGCCGTTCGACAACGTCAAGGTGCGTGAAGCCATCAACTACGCCATCAACAAGGACGCCCTGGCCAAGGTCGCGTTCTCGGGCTACGCCACCGTCATCGACGGCGTCGTGCCGCAAGGCGTGGACTACGCGCACAAGATCGGCGCATGGCCCTACGACATCAAGAAGGCCAAGGCCCTGCTGGCCGAAGCCGGCTACCCCAACGGCTTCGAAAGCACGCTGTGGTCCGCCTATAACGACGGCACCTCGGTGAAGGTCGTTCAGTTCCTGCAGCAGCAGCTCGCCCAGGTCGGCATCAAGGTTTCCGTGGAAGTCCTGGAATCCGGCCAGCGCGTGCAGCGCGTCCAACAGGTGCAAAAGCCTGAAGACGCCAAGGTCCGCATGTACTACGCCGGCTGGTCGTCCTCGACCGGTGAAGCCGACTGGGGCCTGCGTCCGCTGCTGACCACCGCCGCGTTCCCGCCGGTGCTGAACAACGTGTCGTACTACTCGAACAAGTCGGTTGACGAAGGCGTCCAGCAAGCGCTGGCCACCACGGACCGCGAGAAGAAGACCGAGATCTACAAGAACGTTCAGGAAACCATCTGGAAGGACGCCCCGTGGGCCTTCCTGGTGACCCAGAACAACCTGTACGTCAAGTCGAAGAACCTGTCGGGCGTGTACGTTGAGCCGGACACCTCGTTCTGGTTCGGCGACATCGACCTGAAGCAGTAAACCAAGCAGTAACTCTTGGGGCCTTCGGGCCCTTGTAAGGCCACATACGGCGGGGACGCGGTGTCCCCGCCGATGTTGCAGGAATTTCAATGCTGACCTACATCGTCAAACGTCTTCTGGGCATGATCCCCACGCTGCTGCTGGTAGCGGTGGTCGTGTTCCTGTTTGTGCACATGCTTCCGGGCGACCCGGCACGGCTGGCCGCTGGCCCCGAGGCCGACCAGCAAACCGTCGAGCTCGTGCGCAAGGAACTTGGGCTGGATCTGCCCCTGCCGCAGCAGTTCGTGCGCTACTTCAGCCACATGCTGCAGGGCGACCTCGGGACCTCGCTGCGCACCAAGCGCCCCGTCTCGACCGAAATCGCCGACCGTTTCATGCCCACCCTGTGGCTCACCCTTGCGAGCATGGTGTGGTCAGTCGGCTTCGGCATGATCATCGGCATCGTGTCGGCGGTATGGCGCAATCGCTGGCCTGACCGTCTCGGCATGACGCTGGCGGTGTCCGGCATCTCGTTCCCCGCGTTCGCGCTGGGCATGATGCTGATGCAGATCTTCTCGGTGAACCTGGGCTGGCTCCCCACCGTGGGCGCATCGACCTGGCAACACTACATTCTTCCTTCCATCACGCTGGGCGCCGCGGTGGCTGCCGTGATGGCGCGTTTCACGCGGGCCTCGTTCGTCGAAGTCGTACAGGAAGACTTCGTGCGCACCGCCCGCGCCAAGGGCTTGTCCGAGCGCCGCGTGATCATCAAGCACGCGCTGCGCAATGCGCTGATTCCCGTCGTGACCATGATGGGCCTGCAGTTCGGCTTCCTGCTGGGCGGCTCGATTGTGGTCGAGACCGTGTTCAACTGGCCCGGCCTTGGCCGCCTGCTGGTGGACGCCGTGACCCAGCGCGACTATCCGGTGATCCAGGGCCTCGTGCTGCTGTTCTCGCTGGAATTCATCCTGATCAACCTGATTGTCGACGTGCTGTATGGCGTCATCAATCCCAGCATCCGTTACAAGTGAGGCGGCCATGAGCAATACGACACCCGCCGCAACCATCGCCGCCGTTCCCAAGAACGACGTGCGCACGCCTGCCACCGAGTTCTGGCGCAAATTCAAGAAGCAGAAGCTTGCCGTCGGCGCGGGCCTCTTCGTCCTGCTGCTGGTCATCGTCGCGGTCTTCGCGCCGTGGATCGTGCCGTACGACCCGGAGAACTTCTTCGACTACGACGCGCTGAACGCCGGTCCGTCGCTGACGCACTGGCTGGGCGTGGATTCGCTGGGCCGCGACATCTTCAGCCGCATCGTCATGGGCGCGCGCATCTCGCTGGCCGCAGGTTTCCTGTCGGTCGCCATGGGCGCCATCGTCGGCACCTTCATGGGCCTGATGGCCGGCTACTACGAAGGCTGGTGGGAACGCATCACGATGCGTATCTCCGACGTGCTGCTGGCGTTCCCCGGCATGCTGCTGGCCATCGGCGTGGTCGCCATCCTGGGTTCCAGCATGGTCAACGTGATCGTGGCCGTGGCCGTGTTCAGCGTGCCCGCGTTTGCCCGCCTGGTGCGCGGCAACACGCTGTCGATCAAGCAGATGACGTACGTCGAAGCCGTCAAGAGCGTGGGCGCGTCCGACTGGACGATCATCATGCGCCACATCCTGCCCGGCACGATCTCGCCGATCGTGGTGTACGGCACGATGCGGATCGGCACCTCGATCATCACGGCCGCCAGCCTGTCGTTCCTGGGCATGGGCGCTTCGCCTCCCACGCCGGAGTGGGGCGCAATGCTGAACGAAGCGCGCGCCGACATGGTCATCGCACCGCACGTCGCGATCTTCCCGGCGCTGGCGATCTTCCTGACGGTGCTGGCGTTCAACCTGCTGGGCGACGGCCTGCGCGACGCGCTCGATCCCAAGATCGACCGCAAGTAAACCTGCCGCCGGGCCTCTTGCGAGGGCCGGCGTGGAGGGCGATTTTTCCGCCGCCGCCTCCGTCCGCCACGCGCCTGCCAGCGCGTGCCCCGGACCCAGGGTGGCGGCGTTTTGCATTCTGGAGCGTGGCGACACGTAGACGAACATGGACAAACAAGCGCTGGACATTCCGCGTATCGGCGTACTGCCGTCGGGGCCGCTGGACTCGATCTGCGACGTGGGCGACGTCACCGTTGGCCATTGCACGCTGGCCGAGGGCCCGCTGCAGACCGGCGTGACCGTCGTGCGCACGCATGGCGGCGACGCCTTTCTGGACAAGACGCCGGCCGCGGCCACCGTGCTGAACGGCTTCGGCAAAAGCACCGGCCTGGTTCAGGTGCAGGAACTGGGCGTGCTGGAAACGCCGATCGGGCTGACCAACACGTTCGGCGTGGGCACCGTGGCCAATGCGCAGATCCGCGCGGCGGTCGCCGCCAACCCGGGCATCGGCCGCGGCATGGCCACGGTCAATCCGTTGGTCTTCGAGTGCAACGACGGCTATCTGAACGACATCCAGGCGCTGGCAGTCCAGGAATCCCATTACGCCGCGGCGCTGGCCGCCGCCGGCAAGCAGTTCGCGCAGGGCGCCGTGGGCGCCGGCCGCGGCATGTCCAGTTTCTCGTTCAAGGGCGGCATCGGCTCGGCCTCGCGCGTGGCGCAGATCAAGGACGGGCCGCAGTACACCGTGGGCGCGCTGGTGCTGTCGAACTTCGGCCGCCTGCCCAACCTGACGGTCGCGGGCAGGCCGTTCGGCCGCCGTCTGGCGAGCCAGCTTGACCAAGGGCTTGCGCAGCAGGGCGAGAACGCCGTGATCGCGCCCGAGAAGGGCTCGATCATCCTGCTGGTGGCCACCGACGCGCCGCTGGATTCGCGCCAGTTGCGCCGTCTGTCGCTGCGCGCCGGCGCCGGCCTGGCGCGAACCGGCTCGGTGTTCGGGCACGGCAGCGGCGACATCGCGCTGGCGTTTTCCACGGCATACACGATTCCGCAATTGGCCGAGTCGCCCATGCCCGCGATTGCCATGCTGCATGAGGCCCGCATCGATCCGCTGTTCGAAGCCGCCGCCGAGTCCTGCGAGCAAGCCATCATTGCCGCGCTGTGGCACGCAGAAAGCGTGACCGGCCGCGACGGCCATCACCGCGATTCCATCCGCCATGCCGCGCCCGATTGGCGCCAGTGGCTGTCCGCTACCGAATTCTGAATATCCTGAAGGCCAACTCATGAAGATCCTGATTTCCACCGATATCGAAGGCGTCGCCGGCGTCTTCCATCCCGAGCAGGTCCGCGCCGGCAATGGCGAATACGAGCGCGCGCGCGCCTGGATGACCGCCGAGGCCAACGCGGCCGTGCAGGGCGCCATTGCGGGCGGCGCCGAAGAGATTCTGGTCAACGATTCGCACGGCGGCTTTCGCAACCTGCTGCCCGACGGCCTGGACGAGCGCGCCCGACTGGTGCTGGGCAAGCCGCGCTACCTGGGCATGATGGGCGGGCTGGAAGAAGCGTGCGACGCCGTCTTCATGATCGGCTACCACTCGCGCTCGCAGGGGCGCGGCATCCTGGCCCACACCATCAACAGCTTCGCGTTCGCCCGCGTCGTCATCAACGGCATGGAGCTGGGCGAAGCGGGCCTGTACGGCGCGCTGGCCGGCGAACTGGGCGTGCCCGTCATCCTGGGCACCGGCGACGATGTGTTTATCGCGGAAACCCGCGATACGTTCCCCGGCGCCGAATGGGTGCAGACCAAAGTCGCGCACGGGCAGGGCAGCGGCGTAACGCTGTCGCCCGCCGCGTCACGCCGCGCGATTGCCGCGGCCGCCGAAACCGCCGTGCGCAACTTCAAGCGCGGCGGCGACAAGAAAGCCGTTCCTTTCGTCATTCCCGCGCCTATAGAATGCCGGTTGCAGACGCAGAGCGCGGCACTGGCCGACCTGTTCTGCATGTGGCCCACGCTCGAACGCGTGGACGGCGTCACCTTGCGATTCACCACGGATAGCATGCAGTCCGCCATCCGTACGCTGAACAGCCTGGGCGCCATGTCTTTCATGTTGCGCTAAGGATCCCATCTCCCATGTCTAGCACCGACGCCCGTATTGCCCAATTGCGGCAGGCCATGAGCCGCCGCGGTCTGACCGCCTACGTCGTACCTTCCTCGGACCCGCACCTGTCCGAATACCTGCCGGCCCGCTGGCAAGGGCGGCGCTGGCTGTCGGGTTTCACGGGCTCGGTGGGCACGCTGGTGGTCACAGCGGACTTCGCTGGTCTGTGGGTGGACAGCCGCTACTGGGTGCAGGCCGAAGCGCAGCTCTCCGGCACCGGCGTGCAGCTGATGAAGATTGCGCTGGCATCGACGCCTGGCCATGTCGACTGGCTGGCCGCCAATACCGGCGCGGGCGACGTTATCGGCGTGGACGGCGCGGTGCTGGGCCTGGGCGCCTTCCGCGCCTTGTCGGCTGCAGCGGCAACGTCCGGCGCCGTGCTGGAAATCCGCGAAGACCTCCTGGACGAAGTCTGGAACGACCGCGCCGGCCTGCCCGACGCCAAAATTTATGAACACGTGGCGCCCGAAGCCTGCGTGACGCGCGCCGACAAGCTGGCGCAGGTGCGCGACGCGATGCGCAAGCACGGCGCGGACGTGCATTTCATCTGCACGCTCGACGACATCGCCTGGCTGTTCAACCTGCGCGGCGCGGACGTGGATTACAACCCCGTCTTCGTCGGCCATGCGCTGGTGGGCCTGGATCACGCCACGCTGTTCGTGGCCGATGGCAAGATTGACGACGACCTGCGCGCCATCCTGGCCGCGGACGGCGTCGAAGTGGCGGACTATGCCCAGGCGGCGGATGCGCTGGCTTCGCTGGAACAGGATCAGAAGCTGCTGATCGATCCGGCCCGCGTCACCTGCGGCGTGTTCCATGCCATGGACCCGGCTGTGCCGCGCGTGGAAGCCATCAACCCGTCCACGCTGCTCAAGTCGCGCAAGACCGACGCAGAGCTGGCCAACGTGCGCCAGGCGATGGCGCAGGACGGCGCCGCGCTGTGCGAATTCTTCGCCTGGTTCGAAGGCGCGCTGGGCAAAGAAACCATTACCGAACTGACCATCGACGAGCAGATCACGGCCGCCCGCGCGCGCCGTCCCGCCTACGTCTGCCCCAGCTTCGCCACCATCGCGGGCTTCAACGCCAACGGCGCGATGCCGCATTACCGCGCTACGCCCGAATCGCACGCCACGATCGAGGGCGACGGCCTGTTGCTCATCGACTCGGGCGGCCAGTACCGGGGCGGCACCACCGACATCACGCGCGTGGTGGCGGTTGGTACGCCCAGCGCGGACCAGAAGGTCGACTTCACGCTGGTGCTCAAGGGCATGATCGCGCTGTCGCGCGCATCGTTCCCGCGTGGCACGCCGTCGCCCATGCTGGATGCCATCGCGCGTGCGCCCATCTGGGAAGGCGGCGCGGAGTACGGACACGGCACGGGTCACGGCGTGGGCTATTTCCTGAACGTGCACGAAGGCCCGCAGGTCATCTCGTACCGCGCGATGCCGGGCCCGCACACAGCCATGGAACCCGGCATGATCACATCCAACGAGCCGGGCATCTACCGTCCGGGCCGCTGGGGCGTGCGCATCGAGAACCTGGTCGCCAACCGCAGCTGGCTGACCTCGGAGCTGGGCGAATTCCTGTGCTTCGAAACGCTGACGATGTGCCCGATCGACACGCGCTGCATCGAGCCTTCGCTGATGCGCGAGGACGAGATCGACTGGCTGAACGACTATCACAAGACGGTGTTCGAACGCCTGTCGCCGCTGGTCGAGGGTGATGCGCTGGCGTGGTTGACGCTGCGTTGCGCAGCGATCTGACGTTGCATTGATGCCGGCGGCGCCCGGCGCAAAGCAGAAAGGCCACGACGCATGACGCCGTGGCCTTTTTTCATGGCGCGCGGTTGAGGCTATCGCACGGACCCGCCTTGATTGCGGTAGAGCAGGCGCGTGGCCACCAGGCAACCCAGCGACAGCAATGCGCCGTAGGCCAGCAGCACCAGCGCGGCGGACGCCGGTGATTGGGCGGCCCATGCCAACTGCTCCCAGGTCATGGACTTGAGGATGATGAGACCGGCGCCCAGGCCCAGTACCTGCGCGAACCAGAACGCAAGGCTGCCCAGCGCCACGGCCCGGCCGGTGCCGGCGTATTCAAAGGCGCGGGGTAGCAGCTTCAGGCACACGATCGTGACCAGCGCCAGCAGCGCGACTGGCAATACCCAATAGCCCAGCGCGTACTCGGCCCATCCCGCTTCCAGCGTCTGCATCTGCAGAAAGCCGCCGAGCATGATGGAGAAGCTGGTCTGCCAGATCAGGACGGTCAGGCCGCAAATCCATGCCACATGCCGCCGCGTCAGCGTGAGGCCGGCGCCGGGGCCGGTGGGCCCTGCCGTCCACGCGGCAATGCGCAACGCCACCCAGATGCCGACGACCTCCAGCACGATCGTGACGGCGCGGATCATCAGGTTGATCGCGATGGACCGGCCCACGATGCCCAGACCAAACACTTCCTCGAGCCAGGAGCCGCTCTTGAACGTGCCGATCATGAGCACGTTCTGTGCAATGCCGACGCCGCTGGACAGGCACAGCGTGTAGAGCGCCTGCAGGGCCAGGAACGTAGCCAGCATCCTGCCGGGCTGATTCACGGTCGCGGCATCGTGCCGGGCGAGCCACTGGCGCGTCGTGCACCAGGCGGTCAGGCCCACGACCAGCAGGGTCGACACCAGGGTGGCCAGCAGCGGGGCCAGCACCGGCGGCTGCATGTAGCTCGCGCGGATCTGGTCGCCGTAGGGCAACGGCGTCATCAACGTGTAGGCCTGCACCAGCACGGAATAAGCCAGCCGCAGCAGAACGGCGGCGACAGCGATGCGCCAGGCAAGGGAATAGGCAGGACGGGTGGAGTCGGTCATCAGCGCGAGGGTGAAGAACGGAGGGCGCTGCCGGGAAGGCGGCGGTCGAAAAATAGGGAGCGACCATAGCACGTGCGCGCGGCGCGGCTCGCAGCGTTGCCTTGCCGAGTGCAGCCAATTGTTACCCGCACGGCGCTAGGGGAAAACCCAAACAAGTCGCGTCGCCCGGCTATAATCCAAATTTCCCGCACGCGCCCGCTCGTCCCGGGTGCTCATTACGATGACCAAATACGTATTTGTCACCGGCGGTGTGGTGTCTTCCCTGGGCAAGGGCATCGCCGCTGCGTCGCTTGCTGCCATTCTCGAGTCGCGTGGTTTGCAGGTCACCATGCTGAAGCTCGACCCCTACATCAACGTCGATCCGGGCACGATGAGCCCCTTCCAGCACGGTGAAGTGTTCGTCACTGAAGACGGCGCCGAAACCGATCTGGACCTGGGCCACTACGAGCGCTTCATTTCCGCTCGCATGCACAAGGTGAACAACTTCACCACCGGCCAGATCTACGAATCCGTGCTGCGCAAGGAGCGCCGTGGCGACTACCTGGGCAAGACCGTCCAGGTGATTCCCCACATCACGAACGAAATCCAGGACTTCATCGCCCGTGGCGCCGAAGCCGGCTGGAATGGCAACACCGATGTTGCCATCGTCGAAATCGGCGGCACGGTCGGCGACATCGAGTCGCTGCCGTTCCTCGAGGCCGCCCGCCAGATGAGCCTGCGCATGGGCCGCAACAACGCGGCCTTCGTGCACCTGACGCTGGTGCCCTTCATCGCCTCCGCCGGCGAATTGAAGACCAAGCCCACGCAGCACTCGGTGCAGAAACTGCGCGAAATCGGCATCTACCCGAACGCGCTGCTGTGCCGCGCCGACCGCCGCATTCCGGACGACGAGCGCGCCAAGATCTCGATGTTCTCGAACGTGCCCTTGGACGCGGTCATTTCCGTCTGGGACGCCGATTCCATCTACAAGATCCCCGCCATGCTGCACAAGCAAGGCGTGGACAACATCGTCTGCGAAGCCTTGGGCCTGACCCCGCCGCCGGCCGACCTGTCCATGTGGGACAACCTGGTCGAAGCGCTGGAACACCCCGAGCACCAGCTCACCATCGGCATGGTCGGCAAGTACGTCGACCTGACCGAGTCGTACAAGTCGCTGACGGAAGCCCTGGTTCACGCCGGCATCCACACGCGCTCGAAGATCAACATCGAGTACATCGACTCGGAAGACATCGAAACCCGCGGCACCGACCAGTTGAAGCACCTGGACGCCATTCTGGTTCCGGGCGGCTTCGGCAAGCGCGGCACCGAAGGCAAGATCGCCGCCATCCGCTACGCCCGTGAAAACGGCGTGCCGTACCTGGGCATCTGCCTGGGCATGCAGCTGGCGGTCATCGAATTTGCGCGTCACGTCGCCGGCCTGGGCGGCGCCAACAGCACCGAATTCGATCCCTCCGCACCGCACCCGGTGGTTGCACTCATCACCGAATGGATGGACCGCGAAGGCAAGGTCGAAAAGCGCGACAACTCGTCCGACCTGGGCGGCACCATGCGCAAGGGCGCGCAACGCGTGCCGATCAAGGCCGGCACCCGCGCGCAGACCATCTATGGCGACGAAGTGAACGAACGTCACCGTCACCGCTACGAGGTCAACAACGTCTACGTGCCGCGCCTGGAAGAAGCCGGCATGGTGATCAGCGCCCGCACGCCGACCGAGAACCTGCCCGAAATGATGGAACTGCCCAACCACCCGTGGTTCGTCGGCGTCCAGTTCCACCCGGAGTTCACGTCCACCCCGCGCGACGGCCATCCGCTGTTCTCCAGCTACATCCGCGCCGCCATCGAGCAGAAGGCTCGCCGCGGCCAGGAGGCCTGATGCGCGTCCGCGGTCCTGAGTTCCGTAAGCGGATCCTCGGGGCCGCGGGCCGTTTCCCCAGCGCCGCCCTATACGGCGGCGCTTCTTTCGGATACAACCGATTAGCATCGGATATGCGTCGCCCGTGCGCCTTGCGCGACACTGGCGGCGGCGTTGTATCCGGCGTCAGCCCCCAACCAACGCAACTGCTCTGAAGGAACCCCATGAGTGCTTATCTCATCGCCGACGTCAAAGTGACCAAGCCTGCGCAGTACGAGGACTACAAGCGTCTGTCCACGCTCGCGATGCGCGCGTACGATGCCAAGATCCTGGTGCGCGGCGGCGAATCCAAGCACCTTGAGGGGCGTGAACCCGGCCGTACCGTCGTCATGGAATTTCCGTCCATGGCCGCGGCGCAGGCGTTCTACGATTCCTGGCAGTACCGCCGTGCCCGCAATGCCCGCGAAGGCGCGGCCGTCATGAATATGTTTATCGTTCAGGGAATGTAAAGTCATGAGTGCAATCGTCGACATCATCGGCCGCGAGATTCTGGATTCGCGCGGCAACCCCACCGTGGAATGCGATGTGCTGCTGGAATCCGGCGCCATGGGCCGTGCGGCCGTGCCGTCGGGCGCGTCCACCGGCGCCCGCGAAGCCATCGAACTTCGTGACGGCGACAAGGGCCGTTATCTGGGCAAGGGCGTGCTGCGCGCCGTTGAAAACCTCAATACCGAAATCTCCGAAGCCCTGATGGGCCTGGACGCGCAGGAACAGACGTTCGTCGATCGCACCCTGATCGAACTGGATGGCACCGAGTCCAAGGAGCGCCTGGGCGCCAACGCCATCCTGGCAGCCAGCATGGCCGTGGCCCGCGCCGCCGCCGACGAATCGGGCCTGTCCCTGTACCGCTATTTCGGCGGCAGCGGCCCCATGAGCATGCCCGTCCCGATGATGAACGTCATCAACGGCGGCGCGCACGCCAACAACACGCTGGACCTGCAGGAACTGATGATCCTGCCGGTGGGCGCCGGCAGCTTCCGCGAAGCCCTGCGCTGGGGCGCTGAAGTCTTCCACATGCTCAAGAAGCTGATCCACGGCCAGGGCATGTCCACCGCCGTGGGCGACGAGGGCGGTTTCGCGCCCAACGTTCCCAGCCACGAAGCCGCCATCCAGCTCATCCTGAAGGCCATCACCGAAGCCGGCTACGAGCCGGGCACGCAGATCGCCCTGGGTCTGGACTGCGCCAGCTCCGAGTTCTACCGCGACGGCAAGTACACGCTGGCCGGCGAAGGCGGCATCTCGCTGTCCTCGCAAGAGTTCACGAACCTGCTGGCCACGTGGTGCGACAAGTACCCGATCATCTCAATCGAAGACGGCATGGCCGAAAACGACTGGGAAGGCTGGAAGCTCCTGACCGACCAGCTCGGCAAGAAGGTTCAGCTGGTGGGCGACGACCTGTTCGTCACCAACACCAAGATCCTGCGTGAAGGCATCCAGAAGGGCGTCGCCAACTCGATCCTCATCAAGATCAACCAGATCGGCACGCTGACCGAAACGTTTGCCGCCATCGAAATGGCCAAGCGCGCCGGTTACACCGCCGTCGTCTCGCACCGTTCGGGCGAAACCGAAGACTCGACCATCGCCGACATCGCCGTGGCGACCAACGCGATGCAGATCAAGACCGGCTCGCTGTCGCGCTCGGATCGCATGGCCAAGTACAACCAGCTCCTGCGCATCGAAGAAGAGCTGGCTGAAGTGGCGTCGTACCCCGGCCTGGAAGCTTTCTACAACCTGCGTTGATAAGAAGCGCGGCCCCGGCGTCTTGCCAGGGCCGCATCCACGCCACGACAGTTGAGGTTCCCGCGTATGCGCCTGTTGTTCCTGGTGCTGTTCGTGCTGCTAGGCTTGATCCAATACCCGCTGTGGCTGGGTAAGGGCGGCTGGTTCAAGGTCTGGGATCTGCAACGCCAGGTGGCGGAGCAGCGCGAGACCAACGAAGGCCTGCGCGCGCGCAATGCCGCGCTTGAGGCCGAAGTGCGCGATCTGGAAGGCGGATCGGGAGCCATCGAGGAGCGGGCGCGCGGAGAGCTGGGCATGATGCGGGACGGCGAAGTGTTCGTGCACATCCTGCCCCAGAATACCCAGCCGCCCGCCGGCGCCTCGCTTTCCGCCGAAGCGCCGCCCAAACCTGCCGTAACCGGCACCCCGGCGCGCGCAAATGCGCCGGCTGCCCGGCCTGCGTCGGCCGCGCCCACGACCCGGCCTGCTTCGACGACGGCCACCCCCCGGCCCGCGTCGGCAACGCCTGCCAGACCCGCCGCCACGACCGGCGCCAACAATTCCAACTCCACCGCCCGGCAGTGATGCCCGGCGGTTTTTTTTGACCGCGCGGCGTCCCCGCCTATCCTGAGCCGCAGCGCAACTGCCTGCACTCCCCGTACACCACGCCTTCCGGATGGGGCCGCTTGCGCGCCCAGTCGACCGGATGCGTGTGCATTTCGTGTTCCAGTTCGACCACGATGGGCAGAAGGCCCTGGGTCAGCGCGTGGCCGATATACGTGCCATCCTGCCGGTCCAGCAAGGCAAGCAGCGCCCGCAACGGCGGCAGCAGTGGCTTGTGCAGATACGTCAGGCGCAGCTTGAGCGTGTTGGCCAGGAAGATGTCCTGGCCGCCCGGGCGTGGCGGGCGGCGGGCATGCTGCAGATCCTGGTAGCCGTTATCGATGGTCCGTAGGCCCGGCGCGCCAGCCACCTGCAGGTCCGGCCGCCCGTGCTCGCGGAACGACTGGTCGTCGGGCCGCAGCACTTCAATGCGCCAGGGCGGGGCCCCCATCAATGCCTTCAGTGCTGCCATCGCGCCATCCCGCCGTTCAATGGCGCCGGCCGGGCCGCTGGCGCTCGCATGCAGCGGCAGCAGCGCCTGCAGAAAGGCAGCTCGCAGCCGGGCCGGGTCGCCATGGCCCGTGGCGCCGGCGCGCGCCGCTTCCATCAGCGCCAGGTGCGCCATCTGGCGCGCGCCGTGCCACCGCGCGGCCTCGACGCACAGCAGGCCCAGCAGCAGCACGATGGCGCCTGCCACGGCGAACTCGAGGGCGGCGGCACCGTGTTGCCGGCGTACGGCGCGTAAGTCGCAAGAAAAAATTAAGGCGGTCATGGCTGCGCAGTGTGGCGCGCCCATGACCGCCTGTCGATAAGGACAATCCGGCGTGACAAAAACGTTCCGGCGGGCTTGCCGCCGGGACGCATCAATCATCAATGCACGGTGGGAGGCTCATCTCCGGAAGACGTCTGGCTCGCCGAGAACAGCGCCGCGCAGTCGACCGTATCGAACTTGTAAGGCTTGCCGCAGAAATCGCAGGCCACGTCGACCTGGCCGCGCTCTTCCAGGATGCTGTTGACCTCTGCTTCGCCCAGCGAACGCAGCATGTTCGCCACGCGCTCGCGAGTGCAGGGACAGTGCCAGCTCACCGGCTGGGGGTCGAAGGCGATGAGCGTTTCTTCCCAGAACAGGCGATGGATGAGCGTGTCGATGTCGGTGGCCAGGATCTCGTCGCGCTTAAGCGTGCCGGCCAGGGCGTTGATGCGTTCCCAGGTCTCGGCGGCTACCTGTTCGGTCAGGGCGCGGTCGGTTTCGCCGCCGCCGTGGTGCGGCAGGCGCTGCAGCAGCATGCCGGCCGCGTGGTCGGCGTCGGCCGACAGCCACAGGCGCGTATCCAGCTGCTCCGAGGCCTTCATGTAGTGTTGCAGGGCTTCGGCGACGGTCTCGCCTTCGAGCGGCACGATGCCTTGGTAGGCCTGCTGGCCGGGCAGCTTGCGCTGCGGGTCCAGCACCACGATGAAGCGTCCATTGCCGCCGGGGTTCAACAGGCTTTGCATGTCGCCGGTGCTGGGTACCTCGTGGCCTTCGCGCATCTTGACGGTGGCGCGCAGGCTGAGGTCCGAGCGGCATTCCACCACCAGCAGGGCGATGGGGCCGTCGCCCTGGATCTGCAGCACCAGCGAGCCATCGAACTTGATGTTGGCGGCGAGCAGGGTGGATGCCGCCACCAATTCACCCAGCAGGTCGGTGATGGCGGGCGGGTAATCGTGGTTGGCCTGGACGGCCTTCCACGTGTCAGACAGGCGCACCGCTTGGACGCGGACGCTGCGGTCTTCGGTAAGGTATTTTTTGAGCTGATCGGTCATAGCGGAATGTTAGCCGATCGTGGGGGGGTATTCCCCCTGCTGGCAGCAGGGGTTGGGGCACTTGCGGGG
>NZ_JAKRML010000059.1:0-3759 GCF_022346505.1 Achromobacter sp. ACRQX | reverse complement strand
ACCCCTCCCCCCGCCCACCGCTCCCCGCGTCTGGTCCTGGCCATGGCGCGTCGCGCTGACACTGCTGGCCGTCGGCATCGTCGCGATCACGCTGCACACCGCCACCCAATGGGCGCGCGACGGGGCGCTGCGCGAGGCCGCCCTCCAGGCCCGCAGCACCGGCCAGATCAACGCAGCCCTGCTGCGCAACAACCTCGACAAATTCCGGGCGCTGCCCTTTGTGCTGACCCAGGACGTCGACCTGCGCGCGGCGCTTCAAGGGGCCAGTTCAAGGCAGATCGAGGCGTTGGACGAAAAGCTCGAAGCGCTCAGCCGCGGCGTCGGCGCCTCCGCCATCTACGTGCTCGACAAAAAAGGGCTGGCGATCGCCGCCAGCAATTGGCGCGAACCGGCCACCTTCGTTGGCGTGGACTACGAATTCCGCCCCTACTTCCAAGGTTCGGTCCTGCACGGCTCGGCCGAACACTTCGCACTGGGCACGGTCAGCCACGAAGCGGGCTTGTACCTGTCGCGGCGTGTGGACGACGCGCAGGGCGCAATGCTGGGCGTGGTGGTCTTGAAGGTCGACTTCCGGGATCTGGAGGCCGATTGGCGCCAAGCCAACGCCGTCATCTTCGTGACCGACGAACATGGCGTGGTGTTGCTGGGCAATATTCCAGACTGGCGCTTCAGGGTACTGGCGCCGCTGTCACCCGCGCTGGCAGAGACGCTGCGCACCAGCCTGCAGTTCGGTGACGCAAAATTCCAACCGCTTCCCGTCACACCGCCCCTGCAACCGGCCAGCAACGGCCAACTCATCCGCACCGACGACGCGCTGCCCCGCGCCGCCGCCGGCGCTCCACTGCTGCACACCACCCTGCCGGTCATCGAATCGCCCGGCTGGACGCTGCACCAGCTATCCCCGGTGCAGGCGGCCATGAATCAGGCCAGCGCCAATGCCCAACTCGGCGCATTACTTACGCAGAGCGTGCTCGCCGCGCTGATCGGCGTGGTGCTGTACCGCCGTCATCGCAACCAGGAACGCGCCGAGCAACAGGCCGCGATTCAACAACAGCTCGCAGCGCTGGTGGACGAGCGCACAGCGCAGCTGCGAGACGTGAACGCCAAGCTCGTCGACGAAATGGACGAACGCCAAAGCGCCGAATCCCAGCTTCACACCATGAAGGACGAACTCGTCCAAGCCAGCAAGCTGGCATTGCTGGGCCAGGTCGCGGCCGGCGTCGCGCACGAGGTCAACCAGCCCGTCGCTGCCATCCGCGCCTACGCCGACAATGCCGCCGAGTTTCTGCGACGGCGCGACGAAAGCGCCGTCCAGGAGAACCTGAGCACCATCGCCGCACTGACCGATCGAATCGGCCACATCACCGGCGAGCTTCGCGCCTTTTCGCGCAAGGCAGGTGCAACAGTCGGCCCGACCGACCTGATGGAAGCTCTGGAAGGGGCGATTCTCCTCGTGGGTCCCCGCGCCCGCCGCCAAGGCGTCACGCTGCAAAGCCCGCCTCGCAACCAGAACTGCCACGTCCTGGCCAATCGCGTTCGGTTGGAGCAGGTTCTGGTCAATCTGCTGCAGAACGCGCTCGAGGCGCTGGAAGGCGTCCAGAACGGGCGAATCATCATCGCCTTGCAAGACCTCGGCGACACCGTGCAGCTGCAGGTTCACGACAACGGCCCCGGCCTGTCCGACCAAGCCCGCGCCCGCCTCTTCACCCCCTTTCACACGACCAAGCCGGACGGCATGGGCCTGGGCCTCGTCATCAGCCGCGACATCGTCACAGAGTTCGGCGGCGAACTCCGCGCCGCCCGCCCAGGCGATGCCAGCTTGCCGTCCCCTCATGCGCCCGCGACCGGCGCCTTGTTCATTCTGACCCTGCGCAAAGCGCCGGATCAAACTCACACCCCGAGCACTCACCATGACGCGTGCCCCTGATCCTCAATCCCCCGCCGCCGAGGCCCCAACTGCCGCAAATTCCGCAAATGCCCGGAATACAGCAAAGGTCGCGGACGTGACGGACGACCGCATGCAACGGCCCGTCGCGCCCCACGCCGTGTTCATTGACGACGACGACGAACTGCGCCGCGCGGCCCAGCAAACGCTGAAGCTTCACGGCATCTCGGTCGAGGCGCACGCCAACGCGCGTGCTGCGTTGCCGGCCCTGGACCGGAATTTCGACGGCGTAGTGGTCACGGATATCCGCATGCCTGATATCGACGGCCTCGAGCTTTTCCAGCGGCTACGCGCCATCGACCCTGACATTCCGGTCATCCTGATCACAGGCCACGGCGACATCGCCACAGCAGTTCAATGCATGCGGGAAGGTGCGTACGACTTCCTGTCAAAGCCCTATCCGGCCGATCGACTGGTAGCCGCCATCACCCATGCCGCCGAAAAGCGGCGCCTCGTTCTCGAAAACCGCCGCCTGCGCGAAGCCGCCTTTACCGTCGAAGCCGACGAAGTCCCGTTCATCGGCACCACGCCCGCGATGCAGCGCATCAAACAAACGCTGCGCCACATTGCAGACGCCGACGTCGATGTGCTCGTTGAAGGTGAAACGGGCACCGGCAAGGAAGTCGTCGCAACCGCACTGCACCGCCTAAGCCGCCGCCGGCACCGTGCGTTGGTCGCCATCAATTGCGGGGCCTTGCCCGAAAGCGTCATCGAAAGCGAACTCTTCGGTCACGAGCCTGGCGCTTTCACGGGCGCCCAAAAGAAACGCATCGGCCGCATCGAACATGCCAGCGGCGGCACCCTGTTTCTCGATGAAATCGAAAGCATGCCGCTCGCCGTCCAGGTCAAACTGCTGCGCGTGCTCGAATCACGCCAGATCACTCCGCTCGGCAGCAACGAAGTCCGCAATCTCGACCTGCGCGTTGTCGCCGCCACAAAAGAAGATCTAGGTAGCCCCGCCATACGCGCCAAGTTCCGCGAAGATCTGTTCTACCGCCTCAACGTCGTCACGATCCGCCTCCCACCGTTGCGGGAACGCCGTGAGGACATCCCGCTGCTCTTCGCTCACTACCTCGGCCACGCCTCACGCCGATTCCAGCGTGACATCCCCGACATGCCCGCCTCGATCCGCCAACACCTGATGACGCACGACTGGCCCGGCAACGTTCGCGAACTCGCGCACTTCGCAGAACGTTTCGTGCTTGGGGTTCTCAATAGCTCCGCACCTGAGCCTGTCCAACCGCAAGCGGGCGCCCTCAGCCTTCCGGAACGCATGGAGCAGATCGAAGCGCAAATCATCCGCGACGCCCTCACCGCCCACCGCGGCGACATCAAGGCCACACTCGACGCGCTAGGCATTCCGCGCAAGACGTTCTACGACAAACTCCAACGCCACGGCATCGACCGCCAGGATTACGTCGGCGGATCCCGTAGCCCTGTATAAAGCAGCCACGTCGAGAATCCGCTGCAGCGCATGCCATCCCCCTCGCAACAAAACAAAACCCCTCGCGGCGCCAGCCGCGAGGGGTTTCTTAATTAAAGCGATATACCAAGGATGTTTTGAGGCCAGCAGCGCATAGCCGCGCCCCGCGCCGACGTATTAGCGCCCCGCGCCCAACCTGCTTCTGTTGTCAGGCATAGGCACCGCTCGACACGCGCCGGCGATGCAGCTGGACGCTTATTCCCGACACCCCAAAGACAAAACCCCGCAGGGGATACCTGCGGGGTTTTGAGCAATAAAAGCCTGACGATGACCTACTTTCACAGACGTCCGTCCACTATCATCGGCGCAAAGGCGTTTCACTGTCCTGTTC
>NZ_JAKRML010000058.1:0-3900 GCF_022346505.1 Achromobacter sp. ACRQX | reverse complement strand
ACGCACGCGTCCGCCCAGGACGCGTGCGTGTGGCGTTCCAGGTCGGTGTTGACGGTGGAAGCGCCGGCCATCGAGCCGTCGGCGTTCAGCGACGGCGCAGCGGGCGGCGGCACGTGGTCGAAGTAGCCGTCGTTCTCGTCGAAGTTGATGAGCAGGACGGTCTTGCTCCAGACGTCCGGATTGGCAGTCAGCGCGTCCAGCGTTTCCTGGATGTACCAGGCGCCCTGCACGGGGCTGGACGGGCCGGGGTGTTCTGAATAATTGGCAGGTGCGACGATCCAGGAGACCTGCGGCAGCGTGCCGTTCAGGGCGTCATCGCGCAGGGCCTGCAGGAAGCCGCCGTCGGGCATGGTGTTGGCCGTGCCCTTGTAGAGCGGGTTGGCCGCGTCCATGCTGGGCGTCCAGGCCGGGTACGGCGCACCGTTGCTGCCGTTGCCGGCCAGTTCGTTGGCGCGGCGGTACTGCTGAAAACCGGCCAGGGGGTTGTCGCCGAAGTTTTCGGGCAGGTTCTGGTAGACCTTCCAGGTGACGCCGTTTTCCTGCAGGCGTTCGGGATACGTCTTCCAGGTCCAGCCGATGTTCGAGGCGCCCAGGCTGTCCCACTGGTTGCGGGTGGACGGGCCATTGCCCTGCGCCAGCGGGTCGTTGGTGCCGGTCCAGTGGAACAGGCGGTTGGTGTTGGTGCCGCCGTGCGTCGAACAGTGGTAGGCATCGCACAGGGTGAAGGCGTCGGCCAGCGCGAACTGGAACTCCACTTCCTTTTCGCGGTAGTAGCCCATGGACTGGTTCTGCTTGTAGCGCGGCCATTGGTCCATGCGGCCGCCGTCCCAGGCCATCTGGGCGTCGACGTAGTCGTGGGGCGTGCCGGCCACGCGCTGGGCGTTGCCCTGGGTGCTGTCCAGGTGATACGGCATGACGACGCGCGTGCCGTTGGTCTGTTCCCAGACGGAGCGGTTCTGCGGCAGCGGAATGGTGATGCGGTCGCCAAAGCCGCGCACGCCCTTGAACGTGCCGAAGTACATGTCGAACGAGCGGTTTTCCTGCATGAGGATGACCACGTGCTCGACGTCGTTGATGGTGCCGGTGCGGTTGTTGGCGGGGATGGCCAGCGCGCGGCGGATGGCGGGCGGGAACATCGACAGCGCGGTCAGCCCGGCAGTGGAGGCGGCGGCGTTGCGCAGGAACCGGCGCTTGCCGGCGTGGATCGTGTCTTTTTCGGACTTCACGGATGCTTTTCCTATGGGTCTACAAGAAGCGCGGCTCAGGGCGCGCAACGCAGTTCGGGCTTGGCGGGCGGCGGCGGCGCGGGCGTCTCGGGCTGGGTGGGAGTGCCCGGGTCGGTGGGGGTGCCGGCGTCGTCATCGTCGTCGCCGCCGCCGCAGGCGGCCAGGGTGGCGGTCAGCATCAGCACCGCGCCGGCGCGCAGGAAACCGCGCAAAATCATGGACTTGCTCATGGGGTATCTATCCTTGGGACATCAGGGAAACAGTTCGGAGACGGACTTGCCGGACAGGGCGAGGGATTTCACTTCTTCCTCGGTCAACGCGCGCGACCAGAAGGCGAGGTCGTCAAAAATCATGGTGTACGGGCCCTTGGTGCCGGCGCAGCAGATGCCGTAGGTGCCCTTGCCGTCTTCGTTCAGGCCGATATGCGGCCCGAAGATGCCGGCGATCTGGGTCAGGTCGACGCCCGGGTTGGCGGTGGACGTGACGTTGCGCACGAAACCCAGTTCGCTGTCGTAGCGGTAGGCGGTCATCGTGCGGGCCGTCTTGTCGATGGTCATGGCGATGTAGACGGGCTTGTTGGCCGTGAACTTGACGCCGTTGATGTCGGCGCGTTTGCCGCCGCCGGCGACGTTGAAGCGCAGCTCGGGACCGGCCCATTGGGCGATGGTGATGCCGGGGTTGCCGCCGGAGTTGTAGTCTTTGTTGCCTACGATGGATCGGTCGTTGGCGGTGCCGTCGGACTGATACCAGAAGCCGATGGTGAAGGCCTGGACGCTGTCCATGAGGCCTGCGGGGTAGTCGAGCTTGAAGGCGCCCAGGGCCGCCGTGCCGCGTTCGTTCCGGAAGCTTTTGCCGTACACGCCGGGGTCGGCGTAGGCCGGGGCCTGCGCACCGTCGAACGGGGTGATTGCGCCGCCGCCCGCGGCCTTGTCGGTCACGTCGCCTTCGAAGGGGAAGAACATGGTCAGGCCGGTGCGCAGCGAGGCGAGCAGTGGGACCGGTTTGGCGTAGACGACCGAGGCGCGCGCGGCGCTGACGGCGCGGCCGGCGGAGACGCTGTACGCCAGCTCGTGCAGGCCTTCGGTGTCGAAGGTGAAGCCGGTGTCGACGTACTCGGTGGCGGTGCCGGGCAGGCGCGCGACTTCTTTGCCGTCGCGGCTGACGACGATGTCGCCGGCGGGTTCGCCGACGCGCACCCAGCTGACGGTGACGCTCTTGTTGTCCATGGCGGTGCGGGCGGCGACGCGGCGCAGCGCGAGCGGTTCGGAGAGCGCGGTGCCGGCCATGTCGTAGGCGTCCGCTTGGGGCAATGCAGCCAGGTGCGAGAGGACGGTGGGCGCGACGTCGGCGGCGCTGGGCAGCGCGTACCAATTGGTGTCCCACACGCCGTCAAACGAAGCGTCATCGGCGCTGCCGCCGAGCAGGGACGGTTGATTGGCGGCTAGGAGGATGGTTTTGTTTGAGGAGAACGGCAGGCCGTCGCTGCCGCCGGTTTTGTCGAGGCCGTGGCTGGACGCGACGACTATGAGCCAGTTTTCGTTGGGATGGGCGGCGCGGCGGTCGGCCAGTTGCTTGGTCAGGACACCCAGGGCGGCGTCGGTCTGGCGGATGACGGCTTCGTAGGTGGTGCCGAAGCCGTTTTCGGCGGCGGCGCGTTCGGGCGCGGCGAATTGCGCGACGACGACGTCGTAGCCTTCGGCGATGCGGTCGCGGGCCTGGGAGGCGACGCAGTCGTCTTGGCCGGCGCAGTCGGTCAGCGTCTGGACATAGCCGGCGTCGCGGTCGGTGCTTAAGAGGCCGGCCAGCAGCGGCGAGTTGAAGGCGCCGGCGGCGCGCGCTTCTGGCTGCGCGGTTTTGATGCGCTGGAAGAGGCTGGGGGCTTTCATGCCCTGGCCTTGTGCGTTGGAGCGCACGCCGTGGACGTCGGCCCATTGCCCGGTGAGCAAGGTGGCCCAGCCGGGTGCGGTGAGCGTGGGCTGTTGGGTCACGGTGCCGGTGACGCCGCCGGTCCAGGCGCGGGTGACGGTCAGTTGGCTCAGGTTGGGAAGCGTGTTGTCGGCTGCGCCGCGACGAAGCGCGTCGTAAGTGAGGCCGTCAACGCCGACGAACAGCACTTTGTCGACGCGCGCCTCGCCGGGCGTTGTCACGGGGGGCTGGGTCGGCGGTTCCACTGGGGCCTCGTCGTCATCATCATCGCCGCCGCCACAGCCGGCCAACGCGCTGGTCGCCAGCAACATGGCGCACCATCTTCTCCAATTCAATGTCTGCATTGCTTCTCTTCTCTTTTTCATGAAGGGGGTCTTACGCTGGGCGACATGGTGGCGATCGAACGTGAAAGACCCGTGAAGCAAAGGAGAGAAACGTTGATTGCTGAATCAGGATTCTTTTGCGTATGGGGCAATGCTGGGGGGCTTTTTGGATGGGTCGGTTGCTTGTTGGGCAAGGGAGGGGGGGATTTTTGGCGGCCGGTGGCGCGGTGATGCTGGGTGTCTGACGCCGGTGAGGCGTCTGGGTCGGTGGGGCCTGGGCGTTGAGTTCTTGAGGCGTCCGGCACGGTGGCGGCCCGGGGTGCGCGGGGCGTCGATAAGCCCGAGGGAATCGGAAGGCAGGCGCCGAAGGCGACAACGACGATGACGACGGGGCAGTCCGGAGCGAAGGCTCCGGACCGCAATCG
>NZ_JAKRML010000057.1:0-8948 GCF_022346505.1 Achromobacter sp. ACRQX | reverse complement strand
GGTGGAGAAGTCGCCGCGCGACAGCAGCAGGGCACGGCGGAAGTTTTCTTCCATCATGGGACCCAGCACCAGGCCCAGCAGCTTGAGGATCACGCCATACAGCACGACGGAGCCCACCACCAGGAAGACGATGCGCCAGTCGAACTTGTCGACGTGAGTTTCATGGGCTTTCTTGGACAGCGAGCCAAGCAGCACGATGGCGCCGAGCAATGCAAGAACAATGCCTAGCCAGAAAGGAAAGTACCCTGGGCCCATTCGGGCAGCAGTACCCATTTGGTAGCTGCTGGCCTGCCAGGCGAATCCCAGTCCGAGAGCGATGAACATCACCCCCGACCAGAAATCCTGTCGATTGCGTAGCTGCATGATTGGTTGGCTCCTGTTTACAGCATGTAGATAAAAGAGGTTTGTAGCCGGATGGACGCTCGCCGAAAGGCGAGTGACAGGCACAAAAAAGGCACTTCGGGGTGCCATTAATTATTCTGAAAGCGACGTCGTGGTTTCTTGAAAGGCCGAATGGTAATGGACGCCCGCCACGCTGCAAACCCTGTAAGGTCTGTGAAAGGCTGGGGTTTTCCCTAGAATTGGGGAACTCCCGATCCCCGTTTGTAACGCGGTCAGAAGTTTGAGGGCTTTTTGAAAGCTAAGTGAAAGTTTATAGAAAGATTCACGAAAGCCGGATCGGCCGGATGCGGCAATTTCGACGGATGGGGACTTTTCTTGGCAGGCAAGAGCCGGTAACCTTCGCGCGCCAAAACCCAACCGTATTTCCTACTGAATATTGCCGGGTTTCTCACCTTGCGTGAAGAGGCCCGGTCCAACCCAGGATGGTTTACGATAGCGCCCATGCTGCAAGATCTAGACCAACTCGCCGCCCGAATCGGGCAACTGGTGCAACGCACCCGCCAACTCCACGCCGAGCGTGACGCGTTGCGTCTCCGCCTGAACGACTTCGAAGCCGAGCAGCGTGTGCTCAAGCAGCGCGCTGCTGATCGCGAGGCCGAGGTCGTCACGCTGCAAAGCAAGCTTCAAGATAACGACGGCGCCGTCTCGGCCATGCTCGAGGACGCCAAGCGGGCAGAAGCCGCGCTGCGCGAGCAACTCGTTCGCGAGACCGCCGAGCGCCAAGCGCTCGAATCGCGCTTCGCCGCGCGCGAAAGCGAACTGCAGGGCAACTTGCAATCGCGCGACACAGAACTACAGCGCTTGCGTGTGGCCGCCGCTTCGGCCCGCGAGCGCATCGACGCCGTCCTGGCCCGCTTGCCGGGTGCGCCGTCCGGAGAGCAACACTAAATGGAACGTGTAGACGTATCGATCCTCGGCCGTGAGTATTCACTTGCGTGCTCCGCCGAAGAAAAGCCCACGCTGCTGGCTGCCGTGCGCCATGTCGATCAGCTCATGCTGCGCATCCAGGGCACGGGCAAGGTTTCCAGCAACGAACGCATCGCTGTGATGGCTGCATTGCAGATCGCTGGCGAGCTGCTTGCAATGAAGGCGCCGGACGGTCCGCTGGGCGGTTTGGCGGTCGGCGACTTCAAGCGTAGAATTGAGGACATGAACGCAGTACTCGATGACGCCTTGTCGGGTCAGGAAAAACTGCTCTAACGTTCATAAGCTGCATTCAAGATTTTCAAGTTTGTCCCTGCCGTGTTCGTGACTAGGCCATACATTCTCTGAACCTATGTCTTTTTGGCATATTGGTTGCGGGAGTGCAGAGCTGGAGTGATTGTCTCTTGCAGACGAACCCGATGCTCTTCGGAACGCGACCACCTTGAACCTCAGGGTTCGAGATGCCGGCCTTGACGGCACAGGCGGGGCATCTATCCCAGCGGACCTGCCATGGAGCAGGTCCGCGTCGGGTGCCTCTCGGCAATTCCCCTTCGTCCTCCCACATAGGACCAGTCCATGTTCAAACACCCCGTTTTTTCGCTCACCAGGCTTGGTGCGGCGTGCGCAGCCGTGGCCGCCATCGCTGTGGCCCAACCCGTTTTCGCTCAGGCTCAGGCGCCCGCACCGGCGGCCGCTGCCGAGTCCGCCGCGAACCGTTCGCCGGAGCTGACCTTGCAAGCGATGGCCTCGTCCGAGGTCAAGCAGGACACCGTCCGCATCGCCCTGTCCGCCGAAGTCGAAGCGCCGGATCAGCCGACCGCCGGCCAGAAGCTGACCGCTGCGCTGGAAGACGTGGTCAAGCGCGCGCGCGACACCAAGGACGTGGAAGTGCGCACCAGCAACTTCAACGTCTGGCCCAACATGAACAACAAGGGAAAGATCGCCTCGTGGCGCGGCCAGGGCGAGATCGTGCTGGAATCCAAGGACTTCGCGGCTGCCGCGGCCCTGGCTTCCAAGCTTTCCGACAAGACCGCCATTTCCAACATCAGCTTCTCGCTGTCGGATGCCGCGCGTGAAGCCGAAGAGCGCAAGCTTCTCAAAGAAGCGGCGCAGGCCTTCAAGGACCGCGCATTGGCCGCAGCCAACGCGTTCGGTTTCTCCGGCTACCGCCTGTCCAAGCTGGATCTCGGCGGCTCCGGCGCTGCCGCGCCGATGCCGCGCATGATGGGCGCGGCCATGGCGAAGGGCGGTTCCTTCAGCAGCGCCGACGTCAGCGTTCCCCTTGAAGCAGGGAACGTGACTGTCAGCGTCGCCGTCAACGGGACGATCGTTTTGCAGTAAGGCTGAACATGATGGCGCCCAAGGCGACCATCGGCAGGGACAGCCACTGTCCCATGCTCAATCCACCCGCGAGCAGACCCAGGAAGTTGTCGGGCTCGCGGGTGAACTCCACCAGGAAGCGGAACGTTCCATAACCCATCAGGAACAATCCGCTCACCTGTCCCAGCGGGCGCGGCTTGCTCGAAAACCACCACAGCAGCGCGAACAGCACGATGCCTTCCAGGCCCAGCTCATAGAGTTGCGAGGGATGGCGGGGCAGGCCGTCGCCGCTGTCGGGAAACACCATCGCCCACGGCACATCGGTGGGACGGCCCCACAACTCGCCATTGATGAAGTTGCCCAGCCGGCCGAAACCCAGGCCCAGCGGAATCAACGGCGCGATGAAATCGCTGATTGCAAAGAACGGCAGGCCCTTCTTGCGCGCAAACAGCAGCATCACCAGGATCACGCCGATCAGGCCGCCGTGGAAAGACATGCCGCCCTGCCACAGGTACAGCACTTCCAGCGGATGCGAAAGGTAATAGCCTGGCTTGTAGAACAGCACATATCCCAGCCTTCCCCCCAGCACCACGCCCAGCACGCTATAGAAGATCAGGTCTTCCAGGTCCCGCACGTTCAGCGATGTGGTGTGCCCGCTCTTGATGCGATGCCGGCCCAGCAAATACACGAGCGCGAAGCCCGCCAGGTACATCAGCCCATACCAATGAATGGCGAGCGGCCCGATCTGCAGGGCGATGGGGTCGATTTTTGGATATTCCAGCATGTTCTGCCCGACACAATAAAGTTGAATGATAATAACCGGCGAGCACTGAAGATTCGCATGCCAAGCGAGCCAGCTTCCCCGGGTGCGTTCGCCATGTCCGCGCCCCGACGGCCGACAGGAGACACTGACCATGCCGCACAACGAACGTTCCCGCCACATTACCGAAGGCGTCGCGCGCGCACCCAATCGCGCCATGTACTACGCACTGGGCTACAAAGAAGCAGATTTCCAGAACCCCATGATCGGCGTGGCCAACGGCCATTCGACGATCACGCCCTGTAATAGCGGCCTGCAACGGCTGGCCGACGCCGCCATCGACGCGATCCGCGCGTCACGCGCCAATCCGCAGGTGTTCGGCACGCCCACCATTTCCGATGGCATGTCCATGGGCACCGAAGGCATGAAGTACTCGCTGGTGTCGCGCGAGGTCATCGCCGACTGCATCGAAACCGCCGCGCAAGGCCAGTGGATGGACGGCGTCGTCGTCATCGGCGGATGCGACAAGAACATGCCCGGCGGCATGATCGCCTTGGCGCGCACCAACGTGCCGGGCATCTATGTTTACGGCGGCACCATCAAGCCGGGCCGCTACAAGGGCAACGATCTCACCATCGTGTCCGTGTTCGAGGCCGTTGGCGAGTACACCATGGGCCGCATGCCCGAAGAAGATTTCAAGCAGATCGAGAAATGCGCGATTCCCGGCTCGGGCTCCTGCGGCGGCATGTACACCGCCAATACGATGAGCTCGGCATTCGAAGCCATGGGCATGAGCCTGCCGTATTCCAGCACGATGGCCAACGAAGACGAGGAAAAGGTCACATCGGCCGCCGAGTCCGCGCGTGTGCTGGTCGACGCGGTCAAGCGCAATCTGCGCCCGCGCGACATCATCACGCGCGAAGCCATCGAGAACGCGGTGTCCGTCATCATGGCCACGGGCGGCTCCACCAACGCGGTGCTGCATTTCCTGGCCATCGCGCACGCCGCTGAAGTGCCGTGGACTATCGACGACTTTGAACGCATCCGCCGGCGCGTGCCCGTGCTGTGCGACCTGAAGCCGTCCGGCAAGTACGTGGCTACCGACCTGCATCGTGCCGGCGGCATTCCGCAAGTCATGAAGCTTCTGCTCAACGCGGGCCTGCTGCATGGCGATTGCATCACCATCACGGGCAAGACCATCGCGGAAACGTTGGTCGACGTACCCGACGTGCCGCGCGCGGATCAGGACGTCATCATGCCGATCGATCGCGCGCTCTATCCGCAGGGGCACCTCGCTATCCTGAAGGGAAATCTCTCGCCGGAAGGCTGCGTCGCAAAGATCACTGGGCTGAAGAACCCCGTCATCACGGGACCCGCACGCGTGTTCGATTCCGAAGACGACGCGATGACGGCCATCATGGCGCAGCAGATCCGCGACGGCGACGTCGTCGTCATCCGCTACGAAGGCCCGAAGGGCGGTCCGGGCATGCGTGAGATGCTGGCGCCCACGTCCGCGCTTGTGGGGCAGGGGCTGGGCGAAACCGTGGGTCTCATCACAGACGGCCGTTTTTCCGGCGGCACCTGGGGCATGGTGGTGGGCCACGTCGCGCCCGAAGCGTACGTGGGCGGTCCCATCGCCCTCATCCAGGAAGGCGATTCGGTTACCATCGATGCCCACAAGCTGCTGCTGCAGCTCAACATCAGAGACGAAGAGATGGCGTCTCGTCGCCAGGCCTGGGTCCAGCCCAAGCCGCGTTATACACGCGGTGTGCTTGCCAAGTTCGGCAAGCTCGCCAGCACCGCCAGCCGTGGGGCAGTAACCGATGCGTTTGAAGATTAGTCTGTTGTTGGCCGCGGCCGGCGCCCTGGGCGCTGGCGCGGTGCATGCGCAAACCACTGGCCTGGATCTGGCCAAGAGCAAGGCCTGCATGGCCTGTCATCAGGTGGAAGCCAAACGGGTCGGGCCGCCCTTGAAGAGCGTGGCGGAACGATACGCGGGGCAGGGCGACGCCATGGTGGATTACCTGGCGGGCAAAATCCGCGGCGGTGGCCGCGGCGCCTGGGGCGCGGTGCCCATGCCCGCCCAGACCCACGTCACGCCTGAAGACGCCCGTGCTTTGGCCGAATGGATCTTGTCGCTGGCGCCGGCAAAGCAGTAGCCTTATTCTTATGCCCCGGCACCAAGCCGGGGGCGCCGGCCGCGCGCAGCGGCCGTCTACAGCAAAGGAATCGTCATGGCAGAACAACCATCACCGGGCAATGAAGTCGCCGTACTTGGCGGCGGTTGCTTCTGGTGCGTCGAAGCAGTGTTTGTCGATCTGCGCGGGGTCAAGAGCGTCTTGCCGGGCTACGCGGGCGGACACGTCGACAATCCCAGCTACGAACAGGTCTGCGGCAAGGACACCGGCCACATCGAAGTCGCGCGCATCGAATTCGATCCGGCCGAACTCTCTTACAGCGATCTGCTGCGCGTCTTTTTCGCCACCCACGATCCCACCACCCCGGGTCGCCAGGGCAACGATATCGGCCCGCAGTACGAGTCCGCCATCTTCTGGCAGAACGAGTCGCAGCGCGAGCAGGCCGAAGCCGTCATCGCCGAGGTCGAGGCGCAGAAAGTCTACGATGCGCCCATCGTGACCAAGCTGCTGGCGCCGGCGCATTTCTGGCAGGCCGAGGACTATCACAGCAATTATTTCGCCTTGCATCCCGAGCAAGGCTATTGCCAGTTTGTGATTGCGCCCAAGGTCGCCAAATTCCGTAAGCAATTCCAGGATCGCCTGAAGCGCTGAGCGGCGGCAATCGTTTCGCGTGACTGAAGGCCCCGCTCGGCGGAAAGCGTTCCGCCGATCAAAGCGGGGCCTTCTCGCATGTGGGGCTTTTTTCCACGCGGTGCTTTTCCCGATGCGTCGCGAGTCAGATTGACGATCGCCCAAAGAAAAACCCCGCTTCGCAGCGGGGTTTTGGGCAAGCTTGGTAGACGCACGCCTGGCGCCCGTCTGCAAGCCTTATTCCACGGTCTTCACAACGCCACGGCGCATCTGGTCCAGCTCGATGGATTCGAACAGGGCCTTGAAGTTGCCCTCACCAAAGCCGTCGTTGCCCTTGCGCTGGATGATCTCAAAGAAGATCGGACCGATCTGGTTTTCGGTGAAGATCTGCAGCAGCAGTCCGCCGTCCGGCGCGCCATCCAGCAGGATCCGGTTCTTCTGCAGGCGATCCACGTCTTCGCCGTGGTTCGGCATGCGGCGATCCAGCAGTTCGTAGTAGGTCTCCGGCGTGTCCAGAAACACGACGCCCGTCTCGCGCAGCGCTTCTACCGTCGCATAGATGTCATCGGTCGCCATGGCGATGTGCTGGATGCCTTCGCCGCGGTACAGATCCAGGTATTCCTGAATCTGGCCTTTCTCGTCGGTGCCTTCCTCGTTGATGGGAATGCGGATATTGCCGCAAGGCGACGTCATCGCCTTGGACTTCACGCCCGTCACCTTGCCTTCGATGTCGAAGTAGCGCACTTCGCGGAAGTTGAACAGGCGCTCGTAGAACTCCGACCATTCGGCCATGCGGCCCTTGTGCACGTTGTGCGTCAGGTGGTCGACCAGCGTCAGGCCCGCGCCGTGCCAGTTGACGTCGGTCTGCGCATTGGCCGGATCCAGCGGAATGAAGTCCACGTCGTAGATGCTGATGTCACCAATGCCGCCGTGGCCTTCCTTGCCGGCCCAGCGGTCCACCAGATAGATCAGCGAATCGCCAATGCCCTTGATGGCAGGAATGTTCAGTTCCATCGGCCCGCTATGGGAATCAAAGCCCCACGCGCCCAGTTCCAGCGCACGCTTGTAGGCGGCGTTGGCGTCCTGCACCCGAAAGCCAATCGCACAGATCGACGGGCCATGCAGGCGAGCAAATCGTTGAGCGAAGGAATCGGGCTCGGCGTTGATCAGGAAGTTCACGCCGCCTTGGCGGTACAGCGTCACGTCCTTGTGGCGATGCTTGGCAATGGCCTTGAAGCCCAGCAACTCAAACACCTTGCGCAGCGCGGCGGGGTCCGGCGCGGCATATTCAATGAACTCGAACCCGGCGGTGCCCATCGGGTTGTCCCAGGGTTGGAAAGCGCTGCTCATAAGTCTGCTCCCTTGCATGTTTTGTGAGGACGACTTGTTATTCAAGTCTAGACGCAGATTGTAGGTACGAAGGCCGGGCAGACAATTGCAAAGATGGCGCGAAAGGCAGTGACTTGAGCAATAATAATGCTCGTTTTCGAATCAGAGGGGTTGAAGATGTCCGGAATTGAGCTAGACAGGACAGATCTAAGGATTCTGGCTGAACTGCAGCGCGACGGACGCCTCAGCAATCAGGAGTTGGCGGACCGCGTCTCGCTGTCGCCCAGCCCCTGCCTGCGCCGAGTGCGGCGTCTTGAAGAGCAGGGCTTCATCAAGAAATACGTGGCGCTCATCGACGCGGCCAAGGTAGGCCTCGGGCTGCTCGCGTACGTCAATATCCGCCTGAACAAGCACAGCGGATCCAGTCACGCACCCATGAGCGACTTCGCACGCGACGTCCAGCTCTGGCCGGAAGTCGTCGAGTGCTACGCCATGTCCGGCGACATGGACTATCTGCTTCGCATCCAGGTCGCCGATCTGGCGCACTTCTCGCGCTTCGCCATGGACACCCTCATGCGCCACCCGGCGGTGGTGGACATGCGCTCCTTCTTCGCGCTCCAGCAGATCAAGGAAACGACGGAGCTTCGTATATAGACTCACTGAGCGGGGCGGCTGCCGCCGTCGAAGCCATCCCCGTGCCTTCTATATATATAGAGACGAGCCCGCACGCTCTATATAGATAGGTATCGAAGAACGCCGGCTCAGCGGCTTGCCCGCGACTGCGTCCCCAAAAAGAATCACATTTCTGCAAAATGGGTGTCATGCTGATCGCACACGCCAAATTTCTGTGCTATAGTCTCGCTCCTTCGCTGCTCCAACAGTTTTGAACAGCGAAGCCAAGCAGGTGCAACAGGTTCGTGGGTTTTCCCGGCCTGCCGCAAAGGCAGTCAGAAATGAGGCCAAGCGGTTATTGCAAAGATCGGCGCAAATCAGGCAGAAGCCAGTTGCAAGATCTGCAAAAATTGTGCTATAGTCTTGGGCTTGGCTGGTGATGATGAATCAGGGTTTACCCGAATCGATGTTTCAGCCACCTGTGCGGTAACCAGCCTTCGGGTTTCCCGGGGCCGCTTGAAAGTTGAGCGGGGTTGCAAGATGCGGTGCAAATCAGGCAGAAGCCAGTTGCACAATCTGCAAAAGCTGTGTTATAGTAGAGGGCTTGGCGGTTGCCGAAAAATTAGGGTTTACCCTGACGTTTCGATAGTCGCTAAGCGCTGAGAAATCAGCGCCTCGATTTTGAAGTTAAGTAGTACAGAATTTAGCAGTGCCGCTCTTTAACAATTAAACAACCGATAAGTGTGGGCGCTTGATGCGAGTGCAGCGGTTTGGGTTTCGGCCTGAATCGCAAGCACAAGAAATCAAGTGCTCACTAGAAGTGAAGTACCTTA
>NZ_JAKRML010000056.1:0-9292 GCF_022346505.1 Achromobacter sp. ACRQX | reverse complement strand
CCGCCCGTGGTGGCGCACAAGTGGGCCGCTGCCGCCGAAGAACTGAAATCGCAGCCCGGCTACGCCCAGGCCTTCCTGCCCGAGGGCCGCGCGCCCAAGGGAATCCGAAGGCAGGCGCCGAAGGGCGCCAACGAGGATGACGCAGGGGCCGTCCGGAGCGAAGGCTCCGGACCGCAATCGTGGCCCCTCGCTCGCACCCGGCCCGGCGCCGGCCGCGTCTCAAGAACCCCGACCGCCGCAAGCAGCAACAGCAATAACAGCAGCAGCAGCAGCAGCAGCAGCAGCAGCAAAAACCGCCGCCTCAATAAACCCCAATCGCATGCCGAGCCACAAAATGCCCATCCCCCACGGCAACCAACGGCTCCACCAGCGGCTCATCCCCCACCCGACGCATCGGACTAGGAATCTCATCCACCAGCAGCGACCGCTCCCGATGCCGCCGCTGCGGATCCGCGATCGGCACCGCCGCCATCAGCTTCTTCGTATAGGGATGCTGCGGATTTTCAAAGATAGCCCGCCGAGGCCCGATCTCAACGATCTGCCCCAGATACATCACCGCGACCCGATGGCTGACCCGCTCCACCACCGCCATGTCATGCGAGATAAACAAAAACGAAACACCCAACTCACGCTGCAAATCCAGCAGCAGATTCACGATCTGCGCCTGAATCGACACATCCAGCGCCGACACCGACTCATCCGCAATCACCACCTTCGGATTCAACGCCAATGCCCGCGCGATGCAGATCCGCTGACGCTGCCCGCCCGAGAACTCGTGCGGATACCGATCGATCATCTCAGGCAGCAGCCCGCATTTATCCATCAGCCAGCGCACCCGCTCCTGCGCCTCTTTACCGCGCGCCACCTTGTGGATCAGCAACGGCTCCATGATCGAATAGCCGACCGTCATCCGCGGATCCAGCGACGCAAACGGATCCTGGAAGATGAACTGGATATGCTGGCGCAGCGTCTGCATCGCACTGCCCCGCAACGCCCCGATATTCTTGCCGTCGAATTCAATGGACCCGCTCTTGCTCTTGACCAGCTGTAGCAAAGAACGGCCAGTCGTCGTCTTCCCGCACCCAGACTCGCCCACCAGCGACAGCGTCTCGCCCGGATACAGGTCGAAGCTGACCTTCTCGACCGCATGAACCCGCTTCTGCACCCGGCCCAGAATGCCGCCGGTAATGTCAAAGCTGGTCGTCAGATCCCGAACCTTCAGCACAGGACCATTCTCGCGCCGCACCGTAGACGGCGCCGCCACCGGCGTGTCCACCAGCCTGGCCGGATCCGGCACCCGCACCGCCTCGTCCACCTTCAACAGCGGAAACGGCGCCGGCTCGTCCGTGCCCTGCATCGCGCCCAGCCGCGGCACCGCCGACAGCAGCGCCCGCGTGTAGGCATGCTGCGGACGCGCAAAGATCTCGTCCGATCCGCCCTCTTCCACCTTGTCGCCCCGGTACATCACCAGCACCCGGTCCGCCACTTCCGCCACCACGCCCATGTCGTGCGTGATGAAGATCACGCCCATGTCCATTTCTTCCTGGAGCTGGCGGATCAGTTGCAGGATCTGCGCCTGGATGGTGACGTCGAGCGCGGTCGTCGGCTCGTCGGCGATCAGCAATTGCGGCTTGCACGACAGCGCCATCGCGATCATCACGCGCTGGCGCATCCCGCCCGACAACTGGTGCGGATAGCGATCCAGGATGGCGCGCGCCTCAGGGATGCGCACCCGCTCCAGCATGCGCAGCGTTTCCGCCCGCGCCGCCGCCGCGTCCAGCCCCTGATGCAGCTGCAGGGCCTCGGCGATCTGATTGCCCGCCGTAAAGCTGGGGTTCAGCGACGTCATCGGCTCCTGGAAGATCATCGCCACGTCCGCGCCGCGCACGCGCTGCAGCGTCGAATCGGGCGCGCTGACCAGATCCAGCACCTCGCCGCTACGCCGGCGCAGCAGCATTCCGCCATTGGCGATGTGCCCGCCGCCATACTCGACCAGCCGCATCAGCGCCAGCGACGTCACGGACTTGCCGGAGCCCGACTCGCCCACGATGGCCAGCGTCTCGCCGCGGTTCACGTGAAAGGAAACATTGCGCACCGCTTCCACGGTGCGTTCGGGCGTTTTGAACCGCACCGTCAGGTCATTGACCTGCACGACACGGTTGGAATCCATGGTTGCCATATCGATTACTTTTCCTGACGCGGATCGAGCGCGTCACGCAGCCCGTCACCCAGCAGATTGAAGCCCAGCACCACCAGGAAAATGGCCGATCCGGGGAAGATCGACATCCAGGGCGCCTGGGTCATGAAGTTCTTGGCCGTGTTCAGCATCGAGCCCCACGACGGCGTCGGCGGCTGCAGGCCCAGGCCCAGGAAGGACAGGCTGGCCTCGGCGATGATGGCCGTGGCGATCGTGATGGTGGCCTGCACGATCAGCGGCGGCATCACGTTGGGGAACACGTGCCGGCCGATGATGCGCAGGTCGGACGCGCCCAGCGCGCGGGCGCTCTGCACGTAGTCCTCGTTCTTGACCGCCAGCACCTGCCCGCGCGTCAGCCGGATGAACTTGGGCGCGGCGGACACGCCGATGGCGATCATCGCGTTGGTCAGGCTGGGTCCCAAAAAGGCGGCCAGCGCAATCGCCAGGATCAGGAAGGGAATGGCTAGGAGCGCCTCGGTGGCGCGCGAGATGAAGCTGTCCGTCCAGCCGCCGAAGTAGCCCGCGGCCAGGCCAAACGGCACGCCCACGATCAGCGCGATCAGCACCGACACCAGGCCCGCCATCAGCGAGGCGCGCGCGCCGTACACCATGCGGCTGTAGATGTCGCGGCCCAGCTCGTCCGTACCCAGCCAATGCGCCGCGGACGGCGCCTTGCGGATGGTGGTGAAGCTGGTCTGCAGGGGATCCTGACTGACGATGAACGGGGCCAGGATGGCCACCACCACGAAGAACAGCACGATGCCCAGGCCGAGCATCGCGATGCGGTTGCGTTTGAATTTGGCCCACGCCCGATTGCGGCTGCGGGGCGGCGTGACGGCTGCGGCCGTTGCAGGAATTGCGCTCATGAGTGCCTCAGGCGGGGATTGACCAGGATGTACAGGATGTCGGCCAGCAGGTTCATCAGGATGAAGCCCACCGCCACGCAGAGCACCACGCCCTGCACCACCGCGTAGTCGCGGGTGAACACCGCATCGACCACCAGCTTGCCGAAGCCCGGGATCGTGAAGACCTGCTCAGTCAGCACGGCGCCCGCCAGCAGTTCGCCGAACAGCAGCGTCACCAGCGTGACGATCGGCATCAGCGCATTGCGCAGCGCGTGGCGCAGCACCACGCTGCGCGGCGACACGCCCTTGGCGCGGGCGGTGCGCACGTAATCCGCCGACAGCGCTTCCAGCATGGAAGACCGCGTATGCCGCATCAGATACGCCGCGATCGCCGTGGACAGCACCAGCGACGGCATCAGCATCGTCTTGATCGACAGCCAGAAGTCTTCAGACGGCGACACGTAGCCCGAGGCGGGCAGCAGCTTCCACTGCACCGACACCACCATGATGAGGATGATGCCCAGCCAGAAATTGGGAATGGACATGCCGGATAACGCCGCGATGTTGGCGCCCATTTCGACGGGCTTGCCTTTACGCACCGCGGCGATGATGCCCATGGGTATGCCCACCAGCAGCGCAAAGAACATCGCCATGGCCGCCAGTTGCAGGGTGACGGGCAGCTTTTGCGCGATCAGCGTCGTGACGGGCACGTCGGTGCGCAGGGACTTGCCCAGATCGCCTTGCAGAACCTGCCCGGCCCAGGCCGCGTACTGCATCGGCAACGGGTCGTTCAGGCGGTATTTGTCGCGCAGGTAGTCCAGGACGGCCGGGTCGCGCTCTTCGCCGGCCAGGGTCAGCACCGGATCGCCGGGCAGGATTTTCTGCAGCATGAACACGATCATCGACACCAGTATCAGTGTCGGGATCGCGACGATCACGCGGCGCAAGATGAGTTTAAGCATGTGGGAAACCGTAAGACAGGAACGACGGACGGCGCCGGCCGGACAGGGCCCGATGCGCGTCCGCCGCAAACGACAACCGGACGCGCAAGGCGCGTCCGGCGGGCGCGGCGGGCATTCGCCGCCCCAACATTACTTCTGCGCGAACGTCACGCCCTTGAGCCGGATCATACCGTCCGGATAGGGCGTGAAGCCCTGGACCTTCTTGCCCATCACGAAGGGCCACGGCTGGTAGTAGTTGTACACGCCGGGCAGTTCGTCCTGGATGATGGCCTGCGCCTGGTCGTAAATGACCTTGCGCTTGGCTTCGTCCGGCACCGTGCGGGCCTGGTTCAGCAGCTTGTCGACTTCCGGATTGCAGTAGTGGCCGTCGTTCAGTGCGCCCTTGCAGGTGACGAACGCGTGGATGTTGCCGTCGGGATCGACCCGGCCGGACCACCCCAGCATCACGATCTGGAAGTTGCCGCCCGAGGCTTCCTTTTGGAGCGCCGCGTATTCGGTCGGGCGCAGCGACAGGTCAAAGCCCGCCTCGGCAGCCATGGCCTGGACGATTTCGGCGATGGACGAGGTGGTGGTGTTGTTGCCGAACACCAGCTCGGCCTTCACGCGGTCAACGCCCGCCTGCTTGAGCAGGCTCTTGGCCTTGGCCACGTCGCGCTGGGTGACCGGGAATTTGTCGCTGTGATAGGGGCTGGCGGGCGGGAACGGCTGCTGCGCGGGTTCGAAGATGCCGCCGCCGGCCACTTCGTTGATGGCGTTGCGATCGATGGCGTACTGGAACGCCTGGCGCACCAGCTTGTTCTTGAACGGGTTGTCTTCGGCGCGCTTGCCGTTGCCCACGTTGAACATGAACTGCTGGAAGCCCAGGCCCGCGACCGGCGCGAACGTCAGGCTGGCGTCGTTCTTGACCTGCGGCGCGTCGGACGGATTCAGGCGTTCGAGCATATCCAGGTCGCCGGCGCGCAGGTTGGACAGGCGCACGGTGGTATCCGGAATGGGCAGGAAGGTCACGCGCTTGAACGCGTAGTCCTTGGCGCCGTAGTACTGGTCGAATTTCTCCAGGACGATGCGGTCGTTCTGGATGCGTTCGACGAACTTGTACGGGCCGGAGCAGATGGGCTTGCGGCCCACCGCGGCGACATCGTCCGTGAAGGTCTTGGGCGACAGCATCATGCCGGCGCGGTCGGACAACTGCGCGAGCAGCGTGGCGTCCGGTTCCTTCAGGGTCAGCACCAGCGTGGTGGCGTCGGGCGCGTCGACCTTGGCCACCGAGCGCAGTTCGCCCTTGCGCAGGCTGTCCGGCAGGCTCATGGCGCGGTCCAGGTTGGCCTTGGCCGCGGCCGCGTCGAACTTGGTGCCGTCGTGGAACAGCGCGTCGTCGCGCAGCCTGAAGGTCAGCACCTTGTTGTCGTCGCTGAACGACCACGAGGTGGCCAGTTGCGGCACGAAGTGCAGTTTGGGATCGATGTCCACCAGCTTGTCGCACAGCGACGTGAACACGATGCGGCCCACGTAGGTGCGGGCGCGGTGCGGATCCAGGACATCGGGATCTTCTTGCAGGCCGATCCGGATGTTCTGGGCGCTGGCGGCGCCGGCGGCCAGCGCCAGCAGGCTGGCGCCGAAGGTCATGGTCAAGCGTTTCATTGTGTTTATTCCCCTTGTTGCTGCATTTGCCGGTATCAGGAACCGCTTTAGAAACCCACCGCCTGGCCGTCGCGACGGCTGTCGCTGGCGGCGACGTAGCCCAGTTCGTTGTCGCTTTCGGCCATGCGCCAGATGAACTGGCCAGCGCCGAAGTCCATGTAGGGATCGTCAACGGATTTCAGAGCATGGCCCAGATCCTTCAGACCTGCAATCGTCGAGGCCTTCATATTGGTCTCGATATCCAGCGTGAAGTCGCGGTTGACCTTCCAACGCGGGGCGCAGCATGCGGCCTGCGGGTTCTGGTGGTAGTCGATCATGCGCACGACCGTCTGCATGTGGCCCTGGGGCTGCATGTCGCCGCCCATGACGCCAAAACTCATGACCGGCTTGCCGCCGCGCGTCAGGAAGCCCGGGATGATGGTGTGGAACGGGCGCTTGCCGCCTTCGACCACGTTGGCCGACTTGGGATCCATCGAGAAACCCACGCCGCGGTTCTGCATGCTGATGCCGGTGCCCGGCACGACCACGCCCGATCCGAAGCCCATGTAGTTGGACTGGATGAACGAGATCATCATGCCGTTTTCGTCGGCGGCGGTCAGGTAGATGGTGCCGCCCGCGTGCGGACGGCCGGCTTCGAAATGGGTGGCCTGGTCCAGACGGATCAGCTTGGCGCGGCTGTCCAGGTAGGAGTCCGACAGCATCTGTTCGGGCGTGACCTGCATGGCGCGCGGGTCGGCCACGTACTTGTACAGATCGGCGAAGGCCAGCTTCATGGCTTCGATCTGGATGTGCTGCGATTGCACCGAATCCACGGGAATGTCGGCCATGTCGAAGCGTTCGACGATGCCCAGCGCGATCAGCGCGGCGATGCCCTGCCCGTTCGGCGGGATTTCATGCAGCTCGTAGCCACGGTACGACTTGGAAATGGGCTTGACCCATTCCGGACGGTAGCCGCGCAGGTCTTCCAGCGTCATTGCGCCGCCGCATTCCTTGCTGAAGGCGGCGATGCGCTCGGCCAGCTCGCCTTCGTAGAAGTCGCGGCCCTTGGATTCGGCGATGCGGCGCAGCGTGTTGGCGGCGTCGGGGAAACGGAAGTGCTCGCCGACCTTGGGCGCGCGGCCCTCGGGCAGGAAGGCCTGGGCGTAGCCGGGCTGCGATTTCAGTTCTTCGGCGGCAGCGGCCCACTTGTGCGCCACCACGGGCGGCACGGCGTAGCCGCGCTCGGCGATCTCGATGGCGGGCTCGAACAGTTGTTCGAACGGAAGCTTGCCCAGCTTTTCATGCAGCGCGGCCCAGCCGGCCACCACGCCGGGAACCGTGACCGAGTCCCAGCCGCGCTTGGGCTGGATGGCTAGGCCGTTGTCGCCCGTGCCGTACTTGCGCTTGAAGTATTCGGTGTTCCAGGCGGCAGGCGCGACGCCCGACGAGTTCAGGCCGTGCAGCTCCTTGCCGTCCCACACGATGGCAAAGCAATCGCCGCCCAGGCCGCAGGAGACCGGTTCGACCAGGACGATCGTGGCTGCGGCCGCGATGGCGGCGTCCACGGCGTTGCCGCCCTTGAGCAGCATGCGCAGCCCCGCCTGGGCCGCCAGCGGGTGCGACGTGGAGACCACGTTGCGGGCGAACAGCGGGATGCGAACGGAAGGATACGGGTTGGCCCAGTCGAAGGTTTTCATGTGGCGGGTCTCTTAACGGTTAAGCGGGCGAAGTTACTCTCGTGCTTTAATTAAATCAATTTGATTTTTTGTTCCGTCATAAAAGAAATTTTTATGAGTACGATCCGATTTCTACGCACATTCCTGGCGGTCGCGCACCACGGTTCTTTCTCCGAGGCCGCCGAGCAGGTCGCCCTGACGCAGGCGGCCGTGAGCTTTCAGATGCGGTCGCTTGAAGCCGAGCTGGGACGAGAACTTTTCGACCGCAGCGGGCGCCTGGCCATCCTGAACGCGGCCGGGCGCGAATTGCTGCCCGAAATCAAGCACTTGCTGGATTTATACGACAGACTCAGGCGTCCAAGCACCGCGCCCGGCGAATTGGCCGGATCGGTGTCGGTGGGCAGCATCGTGTCCTGCATGGGCACGCTGTCCAAGGTCATCTCGGGGCTGAAGAAGGCCCATCCCAAGCTGGACGTGCGCATCCTGTCGGGCAAGGCCAGCGAACTGGCGGGCAAGGTGGAGGACGGTGAGCTGGACGCCGCGTTCCTGGTGGAAGCCGGCCGCAAGATGGCCAGCACGCGCTGGACGCCGCTATATGAAGAACAGATGGTGGTGATCGCGCCGCGTTCTGCAGCCGGCCAGGACGCACGCGAGGTGTTGGCGGGCAATCCGTTCCTGCGCTTTGACCGGACCCAGCGCACCGGGCTGCAGATCGACCGCCTGCTGCGGCGCATGGCGGTGCCGGTCAACGACTTCCTGGAACTGAACGCCATCGAGACGCTGGTGGAACTGGTGCGCCAGGAGGTCGGTGTGACGCTGCTGCCGCTGATCAACGGCGCGAACTGGCAGCACAGCCCGGAACTGCGGATTTTTTATCTTCCCGAGGACCTGGGGCCCCTGTCGCGCTCCATTGGGATGCTGGAACGCCGCGAGCATGCCCGCCAGGGCATCACGGCGGCGATCTGCGAGGCGTGCGCGCAGGCTTTCCGCGCACGCGAACCGCAAACCGCCGCGTGAGGCTTACTCGGCCATGGCCGGGTCGGTCACGGACGCCTTGCCCGTCTCGATGCGGCCGGCAAAGCGGCGCAGCCACGACGGGTCCTCGGCCAATCGCACCGTAAAGTCGTACCAGGCATGGCTGCCGGCCAGCGCCCAGTGCTGCTCGACCTGCCCGCCCGCCGGGACCGTGAACGTCCAGCGTTCGTGGTTGGCGTAATAGGCGTTGGGCGTCACCTCGAACGTGCACGTCGTCTTGCCGGCGTTGATGAAACTGACGTAGACGTCGCCGTTGGCGATGTCGTAGCAGACGCGGATCTCGGCATCCTGCTGCGCCGTGCGGTCATGCGCCAGGTCGCCCGCGAAATGGCGGTGCCAGCCGTTGGGGCCCAACACCCACAGGTCGTACTTGCCGCCATCGGCGGCCGTGTCCCAGCTGCCTTCCAACTGCTTGTCAGGCTCCACGGTGTAGCGGCGCGGCAGGCGATCCAGATGCAGGCGGTCGTAGACGTGGAACACCGCGGCCTGCTTTCCCGTGTTCGAGAACACCAGCCACATGTTGCCGGTGCCCGGCTGGCTGCGGCCGCTGGTGTGCAGTTCGTACGGCAAGGCGCGGGAGTTGCGCACGCCCTTTTCCTGGATGCCCTTGGCCTGCGTGGACGGATCCGGCAGCGGCACGGCCGTCAACGCCTGCTGGGCGGCGCGCTCCTGGTCTGCCTCCGAGCGGGTCAGGATGTCGAGGCCCGACAGCTTCTCGTCGTTCGGCGTCGCGAAGTTGAAAGCCGAGGTCAGGTCGCCCAGCACGGCGCGGCGCCACGGGCTGATGTTCTCTTCCTTGACGCCGAAGCGGGCTTCCAGAAAGCGCAGCACCGAGGTGTGGTCGAACGCCTGGGAATTGACCCAGCCGCCGCGGCTCCACGGCGACACCACATACATCGGCACGCGCGGACCGGGGCCGTAGACGCGATTGTCAACACCGACCTGGAACGCCACACG
>NZ_JAKRML010000055.1:0-9377 GCF_022346505.1 Achromobacter sp. ACRQX | reverse complement strand
CCCGCCGCCTGATCGATCAGGTGGGCGTGCCGCGCTGCTGCTGCAAGGCCACGGCGGGCGGCAGACCATCGATGGCGTCGACGTCCGGCACGCCCACCTGATCGATCAGGCGGCGGGCGTACGGCGACAGCGATTCCAGGTAGCGGCGCTGCGCTTCGGCGTACAGCGTGCCGAATGCGAGCGACGATTTGCCCGACCCGGACACGCCGGCGAACACCACCAGCGCATCGCGCGGGATGCTGACGTCCACGTTCTTCAGGTTGTGTTCCCGCGCGCCTCGCACGCGGATGCAGGCATCGGGGCCCGGCTTCGAAGGATTCTTGCGCTGGCTCATGGCTGAAATAGTAATGGACCGGACGGCGGATGCCTTCGCGGGCGTGGCCAACCGGGCGAGCAGCGCCTCATCCCATCGCATGAGACCGCGCGCACTGATGCATCCATACCGCGGAACGAGGTGCCACCCCCACTCGCACGCGGCGCCGCGCATTGCCGTTGACGGCGCCCCGGCGCTGCTTTAATTTCGCAACACGCGAAACGGCAGGGGCGGCGCAATGCGCCGCCCTTGTCGTGCTGCCGGCAGCATCGGCGCGACCGCGCTGCTTCCGACTGCCGGGCAGGCTGCATCCCTTGCGGCAGGACTTGATGACCACATTGCTGAGGGCAAGACATGGTGATCTCGATTTCCGTCCTGGTCGTGGGCGCGGGCCCGGCCGGCCTGTTGACCGCCGCCGAATTGCAGCGCCGCGGCGTGGACTGCCTGCTGATCGATGCGCACGAACGCCCGCTGGATTGGGACCGCGCGACCGTCGTGCATCCGCGTTCACTTGAAATCCTGGATGCGCTGGGCATCATCGAACCCCTGCTGGCCGCGGGCGTGAAGCAGCGGCGCGCCCGCATTCATGCGGGCGGCAGCGAACTGGGCATCATCGACCTGGAACTTGCCGGCAGCCGCTATCCCTTCAACATCGGCATCTCGGAAGAAGTCACGGAGACGGTGCTGGCCGACCATCTGGCGCGGCTGGGCGGCAAGGTCACGCGCGCCACGAAGCTGGTGGGATTGCAGGAACAGGAAGACGGCGTGCTGGCCACCGTGGAGCGCGGCGGCAAGCTGTCGCAGGTGCTGGCGCAGTGGGTCGTCGGCTGCGACGGGCATCACAGCACCGTGCGGATGCTGACCGGCATCGAGCAGGACGGCCACGACATCAACCAGCCGTGGGCCGTGTTCGACGCCACCATCCCCGACTGGCCGGAGGCGTTCGAGGCGAACTATGCCTACCTGGATCAGATTCCCGTGATTCTGACCGCGTTGCCCGGCGAGCGCTGGCGCGTCTACCTGCGCCCCAGCTCCGCGGCGTCGGACCTGGTCGAGGACGCGCTGTCCACGCTGCGGCGCTACCTGCCTGACGCCGGCTTTTACAACGTCTCGCACCCGGCGCGCTTCGAATGCCACACCAAGGTGGCGCGCGCGTTCCGGTCCGGCCGCGTGCTGCTGGCGGGCGACGCCGCGCACACGTGCAGCCCGGCGCAGGGACATGGCATGAACACCGGCCTGCAGGATGCCTACAACCTGGGGTGGAAGCTGGCGCTGGTCTGCCAGGGACATTGTTCGCCCGCACTGCTGGACAGCTATCACGCCGAGCGCCGGCCCGTGGCCGACATGGTGATGGCGTCGGGCGATGCCGCCGAAAGCGCGCAGATGGCGCAGGGCAACGCAGAGCGTCGCGCGCGCGATCTGGCGATCCGCGCGGCCTTCGGCAACCCCGAGGCGCGGCACCGCGAGGCCGTGTCGGAAGCCGAACTCGACATCGACTACGCGGGGTCGCCCATCGTGATGGGTGACCGGCACGAGGCCATCTGGCCGGGCCAGCGGCTGCCGGACCATATCGACGTGCGGTTTTCCACCGGCGGCCGGGGCAAGCTGCATGAGTACGCCAAGCGGCGCGGGCACACCGTTTTGTTGATTGGCGGCCCCGGCACGGCGCAGCAGCCGCTGTCGGACCTGCGCCGCCGGCTGATGGCGCTGGCTGACGGCTACATCATCGAGGTGGTGGTGGCCCTGACCGCCAGCGACGGCGTGACCGACGTGGACGCGTACCTGGAGCCCGCCACGGCGGCCCGGATGGGCGTGGGCGACATGATGCTGCTGGCGGTGCGGGCGGACGGCCACGTCGGCCTGCGCGCCGAGCAGCGGCACGCCGAGACGCTGACGGCGTACATTGAACGCCTGCGGCAATCGGGACAGACGCCATGACCTAGGGAAATCCCCAGGCAAATCCGTGTCGATCCGGGTGCCGGCGGTTCGTCGTATTCATGCACCCACCCTCAAATCAAGGCGGACTACACCATGACTACCGGAACCGTACGACACCTGCGCGTCCTGCGCGCCTCCCCCGACCGCGTCTATCGCGCCTTTCTCGAACCCGACGCGGTCGCCAAGTGGCTTCCGCCCTATGGCTACACCTGCTCGGTCCAGGAACTGGACGCGCGCGTGGGCGGCAAGCACCGGATGGCCTTTCGCAACTTCGCCACCGGCCACCTCGAGCCGTTCGGCGGCGAATACCTGGAGCTGGTGGAAGGCGAGAAGATCCGCTACACGGACCGCTTCAACGATCCCGCCCTGCCGGGCGAGATGACGACGACCATCAACCTGCGGCAGGTCTCGTGCGGCACGGAACTGACCATCGTGCAGGAGGGCGTTCCCGAGGTCATCCCGACCGAGATGTGCTACCTGGGCTGGCAGGAATCACTGCTGCAACTGGCCCGGCTGGTGGAAACCGATACGCCCGACGGCCCGGTGCGCGACTGAGGCCGCCGGCGCGAACGGCATCGACTCCGATACGTTTGTTCATCTTTTGACACCATCGGGTCGCGCGCAATGACCCGACTCCCTACAAAATGTGGCGCGCCCCAGCGGCGCTGCGCGGGCCGTAACATACCGGCCCGCGCGAATCCCACAAGAAGGAAGAATCGTGTCAAAAGTGTTTGCCCTGCTGCTCTGCGCCGCCCTGCCCGCCGCGGCATTGGCCGCCCCCGATACCGAGCCCCTGAAGCTGAACGCGGACCACAAGCTGTATTGCAACGCCCAGACCGACTGGTGCGTGGGCATCAAGACGGACGGCGCGTTCAACGAAAACGGGCCATTCGCGACCAGCAGGACCCTGCGCGCCGACTACCGGTTCTGGGACTCGCCCGACATTCCCGACTTCAAGGATTTCAAGGTCTGGCCGGAACTGATCCGTTTGAGCGAAGAGCGGGCGCTGGTCGGCGTGATCGGCCCGGCGGAGCCGGACTTCAAGGCGTCGACCCCGTTCTCGGGCGGCGGATTCGAACGCCGGGATCTGTATCTGTACGACGTCAATCTGGGCGAGCAGGCCGGCGCGAGCCTGGTGCTCGTCATGCCGTACACGGCCGATGCCTCCATCCGGGCGTGCTTCAACGAGGCGGACCAGGAAAAGCGCGCCGGGCAATGCAGCGATGTCTATCAGTTCACGGCATCGTTGAAGGCCCTGCCGGGCAAGGAATTGCCGGATCTGCTGGTGAAGACGCAGGCCACCCGCTCGCCGTCAGGGGCCAGCCGTCTCGCGGACTCAAGCGCGCGGCCCGCGCTGACCAAGGCGCAGCTTGCGCCGCAGGCGGACAAGCAGTGCAGCTACACCGTCACGTACACATGGAATGCCGGCGACGCGACGTACCAGCCGGCCACGCCGCTGCCGGATTGCGCCGAGTTCCTGTCGGCGGATCCGGCTGCGAAGAAGTAGTCGGCGACGTGCTGCTGGCCGGTGTCGGGCACCGGCTTTCACGCTTATTCCGCGTAGCCCGGATTGCGCCGGTCCAGCCGGCGCAGCAGGCCCGGCCACGCCAGCTGGGCCTTGTGGGCGCGGTCAGCCGGCGACTCCACCGCCGCGCGGGCCAGGATCTCCGCGGGAATGTGGGTCAGTTCGCCGCCCGCCTGGGCGCGCACCTGCACCATGCAGGCGGCTTCCATCCGGTGCATGGCCTGAAAGGCCTCGGCCATGCTCTGACCCACGGTCAAGAGGCCGTGGTTACGCAGGATGAGGTAGTTGTTGGCGCCCAGGTCGCGCACCAGGCGCGGCTGCTCGTCGGGATTGAGCGCCAGACCTTCGTAGTCGTGGTAGCTGAGCGAGCGCAGCACGATGAACGCGAACTGCGACAGCGGCAAGAGGCCCGCCTTCTGCGCCGAGACCGCCACGCCGTTGATCGAATGCGTATGCAGGACGCACATCGCATCCTTGCGCGCCGCATGGATACAGCTGTGGATGGTGAAGCCGGCCGGATTGATGTCGTATGCCGAGTCCATCACCTTGTTGCCGTGCAGGTCGATCTTGACCAGGCTGGACGCGGTGATCTCGTCGAACATCATCCCGTAGGGGTTGATGAGGAAATGCTCCGTGCCCGGCACCTTGGCGGTGATGTGCGTGAAGATGAGATCGTCCCACCCGAACAGCGCCACCAGCCGGTACAACGCCGCCAGGTCCTTGCGGACCTGCCATTCCGTTTCGCCGACCTGTTCGCGCACGCTGGCGCCCTGCTTGCCTGCCGTATCCATCCTGTCTCCGTATTGTTGGTGTCGGCCCCGAGCCGTTGCGCCGGGATCCGTCATGCACTGTATTCCTTTTCGCGCCCGGTGCGCACGGCGGCGTCGGGGCGGCGTCCGTCTGGTGAAACAGCCCGAGACCCATTAACCTGTGAGCCACGTCCGAGGAGACTCCGAGAATGCTGCCTGCACTTTACGGTCATCCCTTTTCGTCGTACACGCAGAAGACACTGATTGCGCTGTACGAAAACGCCACGCCGTTCGAGTTCCGCAGCATCGGGCCCGACACGCCCCAGCATGCCGCCGACTGGATCGAGCGCTGGCCGCTGCGCAAGTTTCCGCTGCTGGTCGACGGCGAACGCAACGTCGTTGAATCAAGCATCATCATCGAGTACCTGCAACTGACCCACCCCGGCCCGGTCCGGCTGATTCCCGCCGACCCGATGGCCGCGCTGGACGTGCGCTTTCTGGACCGCTATTTCGACCTGCACGTCATGTACTGGATGCAGCACGCGGTGAACGGCGCGCTGACCGGCGATCCCGCCAAGCGTGACGAAGCGCGGGCGCTGGCCGCGCAGAAGCTGGAACGGGCCTACGCCTGGATCGACGCGCAGCTTGCGACGCGCACATGGGCGGCGGGCGCGGACTTCACGCTGGCCGACTGCGCCGCCGCGCCCGCCTTGTTCTACGCCGACTGGACCCACTCGATCGCCGACGCCTATCCGCATCTGCGGACCTATCGCGCGCGGCTGCTGGCGCGGCCGTCGTTCGCGCGGGCGGTCGACGAGGCCCGGCCCTACCGGACGCTCTTTCCGCTGGGCGCGCCCGACCGCGACTGACAGCCCCGTCCGTATCGGCTCCCACAAACATCGTCACCCGCGACCATCGCGCGGCAACGTGCGAGAATCCCCGCCATTCCCTCCCGGATGAGGACGCCCACCGTGCAGCAGACCTTGCCCCGCCACCTGCCTACCTTCCTGCGCTCGCACCTGGAGTCCCTATCCGGCGTCGGCCTCATGCTCGGCACGCTGTTCTTTGCCGCGGCGCTGACGCCCACCCTCATCCCCCGCACCCACGTCACGCAGGGCGTGCTTGCCGGCACTTGCCTCGCCGCGGGATATGGCCTGGGCGTGCTCTGGCATTGGCTGTGGGCCTACATGGAACTGCCCGAGCCCCGCGGCCGGACCGCGCGCATCATCAATGCCGTCATCGGCCTGCTGTGCGTGTCCGTGGCGATCGTATTCCTGGGCCGCGCAGCCGAATGGCAGAACACCATCCGCGCGCTGATGCAGATGGAACCCGTGACGAGCGCACATCCCATCAAGGTCAGCCTGATCGCCCTCGCGACGTTCGCCGTGCTGCTGGCGCTGGCGCGGCTGTTCAAGCTGATCGCGCGCTATCTGACCCGGCAGGTGCGGCGTGTCGTACCGAGGCGCGTGGCCAACGTCACGGGCGCGGCCATCGCCCTTTTGATCTTCTGGCTGCTGGCGACCGACGTGTTCTTCCGCGGCGCGCTGCACGTGCTGGATGCGTCGTTCAAAGAATTCGACGCGCTGCTGGAACCCGAACGCCCGCAGCCGACCGCCGATAACAAGACCGGCGGTCCGGCGTCGCTGATCCGCTGGAATGAACTGGGCCGTGCGGGCCGCGAATTCATCGCGTCGGGCCCGACAGCCAGCGAGATCACCACGCAGTCGGGACGCGAGGCGCTGGAACCCATCCGCGTCTATGTCGGCCTGCGCGGCGCGGCCACGCCGCAGGCCCGCGCGCAGCTTGCGCTGGACGAGATGAAACGCGTCGGCGCCTTCGACCGCTCGGTGCTGGTGGTCATCACGCCGACCGGCACGGGGTGGGTCGACCCCGCCGCCGCCGACTCGCTGGAATACCTGCTCAATGGCGACGTGGCCAGCGTGGCAATGCAGTATTCGTACCTGTCCAGCCCGCTGTCGCTGCTGGCGCAACCCGAATACGGCGCCGAGGCGGCGCGCGCCCTGTTCCAGGCGGTGTATGGCCACTGGACCACGCTGCCCAAGGACCGGCGGCCCCGGCTGTATCTGCATGGCCTGAGCCTGGGCGCCATGAACTCCGCCGGCTCGGCCGAACTGTTCGAGATGATCGGCGATCCGATCCAGGGCGCGTTGTGGAGCGGCCCGCCGTTTGAGAGCCGGGTCTGGCGCAAGATCACGGACGCCCGCAATCCCGGCTCGCCCGCGTGGCTGCCCGAGCTGCGCGATGGCGCCTTCGTGCGCTTCATGAATCAGCATGGCTCGCCCGTGCCGTCCGACGCGCCGTGGGGGCCGATGCGTGTCGTCTACCTGCAATACGCCAGCGACCCGGTCACGTTCTTCGACTATCGCGACCTGTACCGTCCGCCCGCGTGGATGAACGCGCCGATGGGGCCGGACGTGTCGCCCGAACTGCGCTGGTATCCCGTGGTGACGATGTTGCAACTGGCGCTGGACATGGCGGTGGGCACGGCAACGCCCATGGGCTATGGACACGTCTATGCGCCGCAGCATTATGTGGATGCATGGGTTGCGGTGACCGGCGTAACGGACTGGACGCCGGATGGCCTTGAAGGCCTGAAGCGCTATCTGCTGGAACGCGCGCAGGCCGCGATGGAAGACGAGGACGGCGACGAAGGCGCCTATGAAGGACGCGGAGGTTAGGCGCGGCAGGCGCAGCTCATGAATCACCCAATGCAGTCATGAATCACCCATTGCAGGACCAATTGACGTCGTTCTTTTACGCGCACGATGACGTCTTGCGCAGCCGCAGCGTCAGCAGCCGGCTGCTCGCTGGCCACCTGAACGTGCCCGCGCCGCCGGCACGCCTGCTGGCCGATTGGGATCGCGAGATCCGCACGCGGCTGCTGCTCGAACCCGGCGACGTCGAGCAGATGCCGCTGTCCCGCACCCGCGCGCGCTGGCCGGAACTCGGCGAGTGCGTGCAAGCCATGCGCGACTGGACGCGCGCGCAAGGGCTGGGCGATGTGCTGGGCGCCAGCGACATGGCGCTGATGGCCTGCCGGGGCGCGCGCTATCACCACGACGGCAGTCAATACGGCAGCGCGGCGTTCTGCAATCTGTTCCTGTCCGACGACAAGGGTCTGGACGTGCATTTTCCCGGCACCGGCCACCGCATTGCGCTCACACGCGGCGTGGCCATCGTCTTCGACACCTGCCAGCCGCACGCCGTGATTCGCCGGCATCAAAGCGGGTACGACGAGGCGGACTTCGCCGATGACCAAGATCTGTCGCAACTCTTTCTGACCTGGGAGCTGCCGATCGAAGATCCGGCGGTTGCGCGGGCGCTTGGCATTGTCTTCGACGTCGACACCGGAACGGCGTCGCGGCTGGAAGAGGAACAGGTCTGGGCAGATGGCCGGCGCGTTAGCGTGGACCCCGGCGTTGGACAATGGCGGTCAGCAGATTGAAGCCCTGATGCGTCGGGTATATTGACCGGCCCACGTCTCAGGGTCCACCACGCAGATGCCCTTTCCCATTGCACGCCCGCTTTCGATTCCGATTGGCGCCTTGGCGCTGGCCCTGCTGCTGCAGGCGCCCGGCGAGGCCAGCGCCGCCGAGCGCACCGTCTACACGGGCACGCTGCAAGGCGTGGGCGACATCGTGATGGAGCTGGACAGCGCGGCCGCCGACGGCGAGCTGACCGGACGCTACTTCTATCCCAAGAACGGCGTCGACATTCCGCTCAAAGGCACCGTCAAATCGCTGGCCGAGCCGCTGACGTACCAGGCCGCCAAACAGCCGGGCGCAAAGCCTGCCGCCACCTGGCAAGGCACGCTCGACGCGCAGGGCTATCGGGGGGTCTGGATCGACACGCGCACGGGCAAGCAACGCAGCTTCACGCTCAAGCGTGCCGCGCAGTACGACGCCAGCGCGCTGACGCCCGATGGCGGCATCGAGTTCGGCGTAGAGATCGACGCGGCCCGCGTGCCTTACGACACGCTCAAACTAGCGGGCCATGCCGAGCCCGTGGGCGACGACATCGGCAGCGCCACCGTGGCCTATCGCATGTGGCGCGATCCGCGCACGCAGTTCAGCTACCCGCGCCTGTCGCGGCATCCGGACAAAGCGGTCATGGCGCGCGTCAACCATCTGCTCGAACAGCGCCACTGGCGCATGAGCCACGCAGCACTGGCCTGCAAGGCCACGGCCTACACCAGCGACGGCCCGTCCGCGGGAACGCTGGGCAACTACGAGGAAGAGGTCGTGAAGGTGCCGTGGCTGTCCAGCGCGATGATGACCGTGACCGAGTCCGGCAGCCTGGACTGTGGCGGCGCGCATCCCAACAACCACTTCGATCCCTACACGCTGGACCTGCTGCGCGGCGAAACGCTGGATTGGAACCGCGTGTTCGACGCCTACGAGCCGAACAACCGCGAACCGCGCCCCGCGCTGAAGGAACTTGCCGGCCAGGTACAGAAAACCCTGGCGGCGCGCGACGAGGCGGGCCTGACGGAAGACCGCTCCAAGGAAGGCTGCTGGGATCTTTGGCCCACGTATCTTGCGCTGGGCGCGAGCGCTCCGGGTGCGCTGAGCCTGTCGGTGTCGGGCGTGGGGCACGCGTCGGGCGTGTGTCTTGGCACGCTGGCGCAGGTGCCGTTCAGCGATCTGGCGGCTTATCTGAAGCCGGGCGGACAAGCGTACCTGGTGCAGGACTGACTACAGACAACATGCGTGCCGGCCGCCGAGCCGGCACGCGTTGCGCACGACGAGAGCGCGCTGCCCCTACCGACTCAACGCCGGAAGCCGCCGCCGCCCCGGAACCCGCCAAACCCGCCAAAGCTGCGCCCCTCCAT
>NZ_JAKRML010000054.1:0-10635 GCF_022346505.1 Achromobacter sp. ACRQX | reverse complement strand
CACCCCGCTCCCGCTGCCCCCAAACCTCCAACCCGCCGGGACCTGATTCCGCCATCACCGCCCCATGCTTGTCGCTCCGCCAGAACCTGCCGCCAGCCCGCATCCACCGCAGCTCCACCGCCCGCGCCGGATGCTTGAACCGATTCAGATGTCCCGCCTGCGCGATGACGTGCCTGGCCTGCGTGGCCGCCACCAATTCACGGCTGGACGATGACGCCGAACCATGATGCGGCGCCAGGACGACGTCCGCATCCGCCAGCCCCTGCTCGACCAGGGCCCGCTCTTGCGCCACGCCCACATCACCGGTCAGCAGCAGGGAATGGTCTTTACCCTCCACGCGCAGCACACAACTGTCGGCATTGCGGTCATCCGCCTTCGCGTTGCGTTCTGACGGCCCCGGATGCAGGAAAGTGAACACCACCCCATCCGCTTCCCATCGCAGTCCGCGTTCACAACGCACCATCTCATCAGGCAGTACCGGCCGCGCATTGCCCACGTCGGGCCACATGCGGGCGTCCCGCCGCACGTACGTCGGAAGATCGAAGGACGTAAAGCTTCGCGCCACCGGCACCGCCGCCAGCACGGCACGCGTGCCGCCAACATGATCCATATCCGCGTGCGACAGTACCAGCACGTCCAGCCGTCCGATCCCCCGGGACTGCAGGAATGGCGCGACCACCCGTTCGCCCGCATCGCTGCCGCCATAGCTGCGCGGCCCGGCGTCAAACAGCAGCGATTGATTGGCCGTCTCCACCAGGATCGCGCTGCCCTGCCCTACGTCCATCGCGCTCATGCGCCAGTAGCCGGGTTCGGGCTTGTCCGGCCGCCAGAACAGCAACGGCAACATGCAGACCCATCCCAGATGACGCCCCGGCCACCCGCGTGCCTGCAACGCCCACGCCATGCCCGCGACCGCCAGCAGCAGCCACATCCACCCAGCGGCCGCAACCGGCACGCTGGCCCAGCTTGCGTTGCCCACCCATGCCACGGGCACCATGGTGAGGTCGAAAGAGTCCAGTCCTGCCTGCCCTGCCCACGCCGCCAACGTCTCGGCACCCGGCAGGCACGACAGCGCCGCGCACAGCAACGCCAGCGGCGTCACGATAAAGGTCACAACGGGTATGGCCACGGCATTGGCCAAAGGCGAGCCCAGCGACACCTGATGCACCAGATATGCCAGCAACGGCATCAGCCCAATCGTCACCAGCAATTGCACGCGCACGGCCTGCCCCAGCCGCGTCGCGCAGCGCGCGCGCCAGCCGGCGTCGACATCAATCGGCGCGGCAGCGATGCGCAACAACACTGCCACCGCGCCGAACGACAACCAGAAGCCCGCTGCCATTGGCGCCCACGGGTCCAGCGCCACCACGGCTGCCGCTGCACACGCCAGCACACGACCGCCCGACAACGGCAGCCGAGACAACGCCGCCGCCAGCACCACCAGCAACATGAAGAACGTGCGGCGCGCCGGCACGCCCCACCCCGCAAGCAGGCAATACAACAGCGCAACCAACGCGGCCACCGCCCCGCCGGCGATGCGGGCCGGCATGCGCTCCGCCATTCCCACTCCGCGCCAGCGCAGACGTCGCCACAGCGCCGACGCGAGCAGACCGCCAATGCCCGCAATCGATGTCACATGCATGCCGCTGATCGACACAAGATGCGTGATGCCGCTGCGGTTGAATATCCGCCAGTCGTCGCGCGACACACCAGCCTGATCGCCAATTGCCAACGCAATCAGCACCGGCGCATAACGATGCGCGCCCAGCGCCGCACGCATGCCTTCGCGCACGTGATGCCGCGCACGTTCAATTGCGATGCCGGGCGACGCCCAAGGCCGGTCGTCCAGCAACACAGGCTGTCCACGCACGGTGCCGGTTGCCCGCACGCCGCTGGCAAACATGCGCCCTTCCGTGTCGGGTCCGGCCGGGTTGAGCAGGCCATGTGGTCTGCGCAGCACCAGCGCCATCCGCCAGACCTGCCCCGGCAGCACCTGCGGCACACGTTGGTTGGCGCCGGCGCCCGCCTGCCAGGTGACCTGGATCCGATTCGGGATGCCCGATCGTGCCGGCTCAGCCAGTTCGGCCAGAAAGCGCTGACGCTGCGCGTCGCCGTCCGGCAACGCCACCACGCGCAAGACTAGACGCGACACCTCGTTTTGGTGAACCTCCGCCAGCGCATCGTCAAGGCGATGCTGTGCTTGCAGCGCGGCATTCAGCACGCCCGCCAACAACCCCGCCATCACCGCTGCCCCGGTCGCCGCGAGGGGACGCGTTGCCCCCGACGTGAACCAGAGCGCCCCTGCACAACCGCATGCGAGGATCCACAGCGCGTACGCCGGCGGCAGGGTAGGCAGAATCTGCACCCACGCAGCGCCCGCCACGAATGCGAGACAAAATGATCGCCCGTTGATGTCGGCCTCCCGAAAGCTCACAGCCTAGGGGGACAGAAACGCAGCTGATCGCGCAGTGAACGCGTTTGTCCACCCCGGCTGACCGCAAGGCCTGCGCCGAGACCCTTACCCCGCTGATTGATCCGCAACCCCACCCAGGCACGCCACTTGCTGAGTCTCCAATTCCCAGGCGGCCTGCGCCGCCTGTTCCTTCCAAACCAAGGAGACCAACATGGCTGAACATGTAATCAAGGTGCTGAACAATCTGATCGAGACGTCGAAGAACGGCGAAAAGGGCTTTGCCGCGGCCGCTGAAGACGCCAAGGCGCCCGAGATGCAGGAGCTGTTCCGCAACCGTTCGCGCGACTGCGCGGCCGGCGCCACGGAGTTGCAAACCCTGGTGACGCAACTGGGCGGCGAGCCCGAGGACAGCGGCACGGTGGCCGGCGCCATGCATCGTGGCTGGACGAACATCAAGGCGGCGGTATCCAGCCGCACCGACCTGACGCTGCTCGAGGAATGCGAGAAAGGCGAGGACGTGGCCAAGGCGGACTACGAAAAGGCGCTTAAAGAAACGCTGCCTGACAACGTGCGCGCTGTTGTCGAACGCCAATATCAGGGCGTGCTGCGCAACCACGACCAGATCCGCGATCTGCGCAATCGTTTCCGCGCCGCGACGTAAGCACCTCAAGCTGCAATACGCGTTGTATTGAAACCGCCCGCCCGTCGCACCCTGCGCCGGGCGGGCGTTGTATTGCATGGCTTCGGCTGCGTAAGCATGCCGGACTAATAATGCGCCGGCGCATGACGCGCATTTTCTTCAATGCGACCGCAAACCCTAGTCACGCTGGCCACACGCGACCTGACGATTCCGGATGGGCCGACTGCTGCCGAACAAGGCTATCCGAAGCGCCGACGCGGACCTGCGCCTTCACCGCATCAGCTCGGCATAAACCTGCTTGAACAACGCAAAACGATCCTTCAGACCCACCAGCCCGCCATTGATCCGCCGTGTGATCCTGGCGAAATCCTCCAGGTCATCGTCATGCGTACGGTCGTCCGCCAACTCATTCAGCCCGCGAGACTGCCAATACCACCCGGCGCTCAGCGCAGCCCATCTCGGATCGGACAGTAACTCGGGCGTTTCAAGCAAATTGACACCCATGGCGTCGCCGGCCGAGTCGTAATTGCTGCGCCCCGTCAGCTGGATGATGCCCCTGCCCCGATACCGGAAGCCGTCGTTGCTTTGCGCATCGCCATTGCCCATCCGGTTCGCATACACCAGATTCGCCAGTCCTTGCGGATTGTTCACATACGGCATGGCCGACGCCTCATCGGGAAATCGCTTTGGCCACACCTTGGTCAACCGCGCGGCAGTTGAGTAATTGAGGTTTTCCTCGATCCGGTTGTACTGGCCCGACTCATACCCCGTTTGCGCCAGAAAGCTGGCGATGCGATCCGGCGTTTCGATTTCGTATTTCTGAAATGCGGGAGCCAATGCGTCGGCCCACGCAGCGGGGGCTTTGCAGTTGGGAAAGATGCGTTGGAGTTGTTCTGCACTCAGCATGGCGGTCACCTGCTTGCATAGGAAGTCATCACGCCCCGCCGATACCGTCGCGTGTGCATTCATCACGGCGATCAAACGCGGGTCAATGATTGTGAGCCGGGCGTGACAGCCGCCAATACCTCAAATTGAGTATGTGGATCGATCCGGCACGAATTGGCCGCTTGACACCTGCCCGGTTCCGCCGGGAACATACGCCAACCACCCGGGGAGCTTCGCCAAGAAGCTGAGAATCCGTTGGCCTGCCGTCCTATGGCAGGCAATGCACGGCGACCCGTCGAACCTGATCCAGATAACGCTGGCGTAGGGATGGTGCGTGTGCCGCCGCATGCGCGTCCCACGCCCCAGGACCGCCCGGCATGACGCATCCCGACCTGCATTCCCTCTCCCACCAATCCCAGGACCTGCTCGGCGCCGTCCGCCGCGACGCGCCGCTGGTGCAGTGCCTGACCAATTTCGTCTCCATGAACTACGCGGCCAATGCGGTCCTCGCCATCGGCGCGTCGCCCGCCATGGTGCACGCCGAAGAAGAGGCGCCCGAATTCGCGCGCTTTGCCGGCGCGGTGGTCATCAATATCGGCACGCTGTCTTCGCCCTGGCTGCGGAGCATGCTGCTGACGGCGCAAGCCGCGGTGGACGCCGGCACCCCCTGGGTTCTGGATCCCGTGGCGCATCACGCAACCGCCTTTCGCCGCGATGCCATTCAGCGGCTGCTGGACCTTGAACCCGCCATCATCCGAGGCAACGCATCCGAGATCATCGCCTTGGCCGGCGGCCACAGCGCCGGCAAGGGCGTGGACGCCCGCGACGCCGTGGCGCAGGCCGAGCAGTCAGCCCACGACATCGCCGCGCGCCGCAAAACCGTGGTGGCGGTCACCGGCGAAGTCGATTACGTCACGGACGGCACGCGCGCGGTACGCATTGCGGGCGGTTCGCCGCTGATGCCCCGCGTGACGGCCACCGGCTGCGCGCTCAGCGCCGTGGTCGGCGCCTTTGCCGCCGTATCGAAGGACGATCCCTATGTGGCGGCGGTGGCCGCCCTGTCGTGCTTTGGCATCGCGGGCGAGCGCGCCGCGGTGCACGCCGACGGGCCAGGTTCTTTCGCCTGGCGGTTCCTGGATGCGCTGGCGGCGCTGGACGCGGATTGCCTGACCCGCGAATCCCCGCTTCGTTGATTTGACCCCGTGCATGTCACGGGTAGGTCACACACCGTCCCCAAAATTCCTCCCTTCAACACGGAGGAAAGACGGTGAAGCCAAACCTACGCAAGATCTTTGCAGTGACCGCCAGCTTTGCGCTGGTGGCCGGCCTGTCCGCCTGCGGCGGCGACGACGATGACGACGACACCACCGCGCCCGAGACCCCGCCGCAGGCCAGCGTGCCCCAAGGCACGACGCTGGACCTCGCGATTCTGGGCACGACCGACCTGCACGCCAATGTGCTGGGTTACGACTACTACAAGCTCGCCGAAGACAAGAGCTACGGCATGGACCGCACGGCCACGCTGATCGCCAATGCGCGCAAGCAGTATCCGAATACGCTGCTGCTGGACAACGGCGACACGGTGCAGGGCACGGCGCTGTCGGACTACCAGGCGCTGGTGTCGCCGGTGCAGTGTTCCGACATGATCGCGATCTACAAGCAGATGAAACTGCTGTCGTACGACGCGGCCACGATGGGCAATCACGAGTTCAACTACGGCCTGCCCTATCTGTCGCAGATCACCAATGTGGACTTCGGTCTGGCCGGCATCGGCAAGGGTACGGCACAGACCAACCCGGCGGGCGCCAAGGATTGCGCGGCGCCGGCGTTCCCGTTCGTGTCGGCCAACGTCGTCTCGGCGGCCTCCAAGCAGCCGATCTTCAAGCCTTATGTGCTGCTTGAAAAGACCTTCACCGCCACCGACAGCGCGGGCAAGTCCATCGACGTGCCGCTCAAGGTGGGCGTGATCGGCTTCGCCCCACCGCCGATCATGCAGTGGGACAAGGCGAATCTGGAAGGCCACGTGGAAGTCACGGGCTGGAAGGAGACCGCGGCGCGCTACGTGCCCGAAATGAAGGCTGCGGGCGCGGACCTGGTGGTGGCGCTGGCGCACGGCGGCATCGACCTGGCCACGCCCTACAGCCCCGACATGGAAAACGGCGCGGGCTATCTCAGCCAGGTGCCCGGCATCGACGCGCTCATCACGGGCCACCAGCATCTGCTGTTCCCCGACACGAACGAGAAATCGCAGTTCGCGGGGCAACCCGGTGTCGAGCTGGCAAAGGGCCTGATCAATGGCGTGCCGACCGTGCAGGCCGGCCAGTGGGGCAACAACCTCGGCCAGATCACGCTGAAGCTCGCGTATGACCAGGGCTGGAAGGTGCAAAAGGAGGCGACGCAGGTGCAGCGCATCTCCACGCGCCTGACCGCGCAAAGCGGCTCCACGCCGGCGACCTACGTGGCGCCCGACGCGGCCGCACAGCAGCTGGTTCAAGCCGAGCACGCCGCGACGATCGACTACGTGAAGACGCCGATCGGCCAGAGCCAGTTCGACATGGCCACGTACTACGCGTTGGCCGGCGACGTGTCCGCGCTGCAGATCGTAAACATGGCGCAGATCGATTACCTGACGGACTACATCGCCAAGAACAGCCCGTCGTACGCGGGCCTGCCGATCCTGTCAGCCGCCGCGCCGTTCAAGGGCGGGCGCAACGGTCCCGGCGACTTCACGTATGTGAAGCAAGGCAACGTCGCGATCAACAACGCGGCCGACCTGTACCTGTACCCCAACACGTTGCAAGTCGTGCGGGTCAGCGGCGACATCGTGCGCCAATGGCTGGAAAGGACGGCCGAGCAGTTCAAGCAGATCGACCCCGCACAGGTCGCGCCGCAGGATCTGATCGACACCGGCTTTCCGACGTTCAACTTCGACGTGCTGTATGCGGCCGGCAATGCGCTGCAGTATGAAATCGACGTGACCAAGCCGAAGGGCTCGCGCATCACAGCGCTGACGTACAACGGCGCACCGCTGGATCTGAATGCGCAATTCCTGGTGGTGACCAACAACTACCGCGCCAGCGGTGGCGGCGACTTCCCCGGCCTAGCCGGCGGCAAGGGCGACATCGTGCTGCAGGCGCCGGACGCCAGCCGCGACGTGTTGATCAGCTACATCAAGAAGAACCCCACGCTCGACCTGGCCACCTACGGCCTGGACCGCAGCTGGCGTTTCGCGCAGGTCAGTTCGCTGGCCGGACCGGTGGTGTTTTCGTCGGTGCCGGGCACGCTGGCGATGGCCACGGCGCACGACGTAACCAACGTGTCGGTGTTTGACGCCACGCCCGATCCCGTGACGCAGCTGTCGCGTTACGCGATCGATCTGACGCAGTAAGCGGTTCGATCCGGCGGGCGCCCTGCGGCGGGGCGCCCCGCCTCAGCGGTAGTACACGCAGATGCGCTTGCCGCCGATCTCATGCACGTCGATCGGCAGTTCGTACAGATCGCTCAGCACGTCGGGGCGGATCAATTCCGCCGGCGTGCCGTGCCGGGCGATCCGCCCCAGCCGCATTGCCACGATGCGGTCCGCATAGCTGGACGCATAGTTGATGTCGTGCAGCACCAGCACCACCGTCTTGCCCAGTTCATCAGCCGCGCGCCGCAAGGTGCCCATCATGGCGACGGCATGCTTCATGTCCAGGCTGTTCAAGGGCTCGTCCAGCAGCACGTAGCGCGTATCCTGGCACAGCACCATCGCCACGAACGCGCGCTGGCGCTGGCCGCCGGACATCTCGTCCAGATAACGGTCCGCCAGCGGCTCCAGGTTCAGGTACGCAATGGCCTGATCGATGTGGACCTTGTCATCCATCGTCAGCCGCCCGCCCGTGTGCGGGTAGCGGCCAAACGCCACCAGGTCTTTCACCGTCAACCGCAGCGGCAGGTGGTTGTCCTGGCGCAGGATGGCCAGGCGCCGCGCCAGTTCCCGGCTGTCGGCACGCGTGACGTCCAGGCCTTCCACCAGCACGCGGCCCGCGCTCATCGGCAGCAGCCGGCTCACCATCGACAGCAACGTCGACTTGCCCGCCCCGTTCGGCCCAATGATGGCGGTGACGCCGCCGGCCGGCAGGTCCAGGCTGACATCGTCGATCACGACGGTGTCGCCGTACTGCTTGCTGACGTTCTGGATTTCTATCATCGGCGCCCCCTGCGCAAGATCAGGACGAGAAACATCACACCGCCCACGAATTCAATCACCACGCTCACCGTGGTGTTCAGCCCCAGCACGCGCTCCAGCAGCGTCTGGCCCCCCACCAGGAAGATGACGCTGAGCAGCGTCGCGGCCGGCACCGTGTACCGATGCCTGTCCGATCCCATGGCTTGATATGCCAGGTTGCTGACCAGCAGACCAAAGAACGTCACGGGACCGACCAGCGCCGTCGAGACGGACACCAGCACCGCGATCGCCGCCAGGGTCACCATCAGCGTGCGGCGATAGTTCACGCCCAGGTTCAATGCCATATCGCGCCCCAGCGCCAGCACGTCGTAGCGCCGGCGCATGCGCCAGACGAAAAGCGACGCGGCGCAGACCGCCCCGAAAGCGATTGGCAGCAACTCCACGCGCACCGAATTGAAACTGGCGAACATGCGGTCCTGCAGCACCAGGAATTCATTCGGATCGATCAACCGCACGACGAAACTCGACAAGCTGCGAAACAGCAGTCCGAAGATGATGCCCACCAGCATCATCAAATGCAGGCTGCGCACAGCGTCGGAGAACAGCCAGCGGAACAGCAGGCACGCGAACGCGGTCATCGCGCACACTTCCAGCAGGAATGCGGCGACCGGATGATTTGCAGTCGCCGCCGCCTGCCCGAAGCCGAACACCACCACGGCCTGGATCAGCAGGTATAGGGCGTCGAAGCCCATGATGGCGGGCGTAAGGATGCGGTTATGCGTGATGGTCTGGAACAGCACGGACGACACCGCCACCGCATACGCCACCAGCAGCATGGCCAGCAGCTTGCCGCCGCGGAAGGGAATGACGAACGACCACTGGCCGTTCGCGCCCAGCGTCATGAAGGCGACGATGCAGAGCAGCGCCCCAGCGCCCAGCGCTGCAAGACGCCATGTCTGCGGCGGGCGCGGGGCTATGCGGGAAGTCGAGGCGATTTCAGCCAAAGCGGTTCCTCCGCGTGCGCAGCAGCCACAGGAACAGGATGCTGCCCAGCACGCCCACCACCGTCCCGATGGGAATCTCGTAGGGGTGGATGACCAGCCGGCCGATGATGTCGCAGGCCAGCACGAACACGCCGCCCAGCAATGCCACCCAAGGAATGGCGCGTCGCATGTTGTCGCCCAGCAACAGGCTGACGGCATTGGGCACGATGAGGCCCAGGAACGGAATGCTGCCGGCCGTCACCACTACCACGGCCGAGATGGCGGAAACGATCAACAGGCCGACCAGCGTCAGCCGCGCATGGTTCAGTCCCAGGTTGGACGCGAACTCGCGGCCCATGCCCGCCACCGTATAACGGTCGGCGGCGGCATACGCGGCGCACGCCAGCGCAAAGCCGATCCACAGCAGTTCATATCTGCCACGCAGCACGCCGGAGAAGTCGCCGGTGGTCCACGCATGCAGGGACTGCAACAGGTCGAAGCGGTACGCCATGAAGGTGGTGACCGCCTGGATCACGCCGCCCAGGATCAATCCGATCAGCGGCACGATGAAGGGCGTGCGCAGCGGCACGCGGCGCAATAGCGCCAGAAACAGCAAGGTGCCCGCCAGCGCAAAACCCGTGGCCGTCAGCATCTTGCCGATGACGGACGTATCGGGCGCCAGCAAGGTGACGACCAGGATGCCGAGAGTGGCGGATTCGACGGTGCCGGCCGTCGTGGGCTCAACAAACCGGTTGCGCACCAGCATCTGCATGATGAGACCGGCGACGGCCAGCGCAGTGCCTGCCAGCAGCAGCGCAAGGGTGCGCGGGACGCGGCTGACCAGCAGCAGCCGCCACGCGCGCTCGCCCTCTTCGCCGCCGTTCCATAGCGCGGCCCAATGCATCTGGCCCGCGCCCAGGCTGATGCTGGCCACGCACAACAGCAGCAACACCACCACCACGGCCGTCAGGCCACCCCACCCGCTGATTGCGCGCCGCCAGTTCACCGGCAGCCCTTCCCGTCTTGCATGCTGCTTACTTTCCTTGCGACAGCGCCGCGGCGATCTGATCCACGTTCTGCTGCATGGCCGTCAGGCCCGCGCTGCCGAGCAGATACCAGTTGAAGCCGTTCAGGTAGACCACGCGCTGGTTCTTCCACGCCTTGGTCGGACGCACCAGTTCGTTGTCCAGCATGCGCTGCGCCGACACGCCTTCGCGGCCGATGGCGGCGTCGCGGTCAATCACGAACAGCCAGTCCGGATCGGTCTGGGCAATGAACTCGAACGAAATCGCCTGGCCGTGGTTGGACACGTTCAGGCCGGTCGCGGCGGGCTTCACGCCAAAGGCGTCGTGAATCACGCCAAAGCGCGAGCCCGGACCGTAGGCGCTCATCTTGCCGCCGGTCGTCAGCACGATCAACGCGGTGCCGGCGTTGGCGGCCTTGCCTTTCAACGAAGCGATGGACGCGTCCAGCGCGGCCAGCTTCTCCTTGGCCACGCCTTCTTTGCCGTACAGCGCGGCCAGCGTTTCGGTGTTGCGCCGGACGC
>NZ_JAKRML010000053.1:0-16158 GCF_022346505.1 Achromobacter sp. ACRQX | reverse complement strand
GGCGGAGGAGGCGGCTCAGGCGTCTTTTCCGGCTCCGGCTCGGGCTGGGGCTTGGGTTGCGGCTTGGGCGGTTCGGGCTGGGGCGTGGGCGGCGGCGAGACGGGCGAATTGCCGTCTGCCCAGAGCTGCACCTGGACGGGGCCAGGGTTCTCGGTATGCCAGTTCACGCCAAAGATCAGGGCAACCAGCAGCAGCAGGTGCACCGCCACAGCCAGAATCAGCGAATTCCGGTTGTCGTTGTTGGGCGGGGTGGCCGGCGGGCCGCTGCGGTGTCGAATTATGGGTGGCGTCATGTGCGGTGCATGCCGGCCAGGCCGGCGGAGGGCGGCGCGTTAGCGTTTCTTGGCGGGGACGGGCTGGGAGGCGGCGCCGGACTGGTCCACCAGCAGGCCCAGGCGGGTGATGCCGTTGGTGCGCAGCTCGTCCATGACCTTTACGACCGTCTCGTAGGGCACCTTGCCGTCGGCGGCGATCACCACCGGCGTTTCCGCAGTAATGCGCGAACGCACTTGCGCGACCAGTTCGGGGCGCGCGATGTCCTGCATGGTGGCGCCGGCTTCGCGCATGCGCAGCGCGATCTTGCCGTCTTCCGAAATCTGGACTTCCAGGGGCTTGACCGGCACGTCGGAGGCGGCGCCCACCGACGGCAGCTGGATCAGTCCGGGCGTGATCAGGGGCGCGGTCACCATGAAGATGACCAGCAGCACCAGCATCACGTCGATGTACGGCACCACGTTGATGTCGGCCTTCATGCGGCGGCCGGACCTGCCGCGCGAGCTTACCGAGGGCATTAGCGCACCTGCCGTTGCAGAATGTTCAGGAATTCATCGACGAAGCTGTCGAAGCGGATCGAGATGCGGTCGATGTCATTCGTGAAGCGGTTGTAGGCAACCACGGCCGGGATGGCGGCGAACAGGCCGATCGCGGTGGCGATCAGCGCCTCGGCAATGCCGGGGGCCACCGAGGCCAGCGTGGCCTGCTGCATGTTCGACAGGCCGATGAAGGCGTGCATGATGCCCCAGACCGTGCCCAACAGGCCGATGTACGGGGACACCGAACCGGCGGACGCCAGGAAGTTGAGGTGGGATTCCAGCGAGTCCATTTCACGCTGGTAGGCGGCGCGCATGGCGCGGCGCGGGCCGTCCAGCACGGCCGTGGCGTCGCCGCTGGCGTTGCCGCGGCGGGCCTTCAGGAATTCGGTCATGCCGGCATCGAAGATGCGGGCGAGGGCGCCTTGCTCGTCGCGGCGCGAGGCCACGGCCTGCTGCAGCATCGACAGGTCGCCGCCCGACCAGAAGTCGTCTTCAAAGCGGCGCGTCTGGTCATGGGCCCGCTTGATGGCCATGCGCTTGGCGAAGATGTAGGTCCAGGACATGATCGAGATGCCCAACAGCATCAGCATGATGAGCTGGACCGGCACGCTGGCGTGCGAAATCAGCGAAAGCAACGACATGTCGTTGGTGACTTGCATGGTTATTCCTGAATGAATTCCAGTTTTGCGCGAATGTCAGCCGGCAACTCCGCCGGCCGCATGTGAACGGCATCGACGCAACAGACTTGGATGTTGCCTTCGGCAAGCAGTTCCCCGTTGCGCTCCGCGCGCTGCGCGAAGTGTATCGAAGCGCGGCCCAGTTTGGTGACTCGGCTGCGTATGGTAAGCAAATCGTCCAGTCTGGCCGGTTTGCGGTAGGACATGTCCAGGGCGCGAACAACGAACAGCCGTTGCTCGCTGGCGGCCAGTCCGGACTGGTTGACGCCAAGGTCCCGCAGCCATTCGGTGCGGGCCCGCTCCAGGAATTTCAAGTAGTTGGCGTAGAAAACCACCCCGCCGGCATCCGTGTCTTCGTAGTAGACGCGGACTTGCAGGGTGGATTCGGCGGACTTCGGGTCGGTCACGGTACTCAACAGATGATATGCGGGTCGGGACGCGGAAAGTCCGTAGTGGCTACAAGGTTAGAGCGTGTCGAGCTTGGTCAGCACGGCTTCAAGCGCGGACTCTACCGGAATCTTGGCCGCTTCGGTTTCCCGGCGGGCCTGCAATTCCACCACACCATCGTTCAGGCCGCGTTCTCCAACTGTTACACGCAGCGGCGCACCGATCAGTTCCCACTCGGCAAACATGACGCCGGGGCGGGCATCGCGGTCGTCCAGCACGACATCAACGCCGCGCGCCAGCAGGGATTCATAGAGCTTTTGCGCGGTGTCACGCACCGTTTCACTTTTGCCCCAGCCCACCGGGCAGATCACCACCTCGAAAGGCGCGAGCGCTCGGGGCCAGATGATGCCGCGCGCGTCGTGGTTCTGCTCGATGGCGGCGCCCACGATGCGGGTCACGCCGATCCCGTAGCAACCCATTTCCAGGACGGCGGGCTTGCCGGTTTCGTCCAGGAAGGTGGCTTTCAGGGCTTCGGAGTACTTCTTGCCCAGGTAGAAGACGTGGCCCACTTCGATGCCACGCTGGATCGACAGCGTGCCCTTGCCGTCGGGCGAGGGGTCACCGGCGACCACGTTGCGCAGGTCGGCCACGAGTTCGGGCTCGGGCAGGTCGCGGCCCCAGTTCACGCCCTGGGTGTGGAAATCTTCGCGGTTGGCGCCGCACACGAAATCGGCCATGTTGGCTACGGTGCGGTCGGCAATGACGTGGACCGGCTTGACCGTCTTGACCGGGCCCAGGTAGCCGGGCTTGCAGCCAAAGTATTCGACGATCTCGGTTTCGGTGGCAAAGCGGAAGCCCGACAGGCCCGGCAGCTTGCCCGCCTTGATTTCATTCAGTTCGTGGTCGCCGCGCAGCAGCAGCAGCCAGATGTCGACCTTGCCCTTTTCGCCGTCGGTGGCCAGGACGATCGACTTGATCGTGCGTTCCAGCGGAATGTCCAGCAGCTTGGCCACGTCCTCGCACTTGGCGGCGCCCGGCGTCGCGACGTCTTGCATCGTCTGGGCGGCAGCGGCACGGGTGGGGTACAGGCTGGGCGCCTCGGCCAGCTCGATGTTGGCGGCGTAGTCCGAGTCCGCGTTGTAGACCAGCAGGTCTTCGCCCGTGTCGGCGATCACCTGGAACTCATGGCTGCGCGTGCCGCCGATGGAACCCGTATCGGCCGCCACCGCGCGGAACTCCAGGCCCAGACGGCCGAAGATGCGCATGTAGGCGGCGAACATGGTGTCGTAGCTCTTCTGGGCGCCGGCTTCGTCACGGTCGAAGGAATACGCGTCCTTCATCGTGAACTCGCGGCCGCGCATCAGGCCGAAGCGCGGACGGCGCTCGTCACGGAACTTGGTCTGAATGTGATAGAAGTTCAGCGGCAACTGGCGGTAGCTGTGGATTTCATTGCGCGCGATGTCCGTGATGACTTCCTCGGATGTCGGCTGCAGCACGAAATCGCGCTGGTGCCGATCCTTGATGCGCAGCAGTTCGGCGCCGTACTGCTCCCAGCGGCCGGATTCCTGCCAGAGTTCGGCCGGCTGCACCACGGGCATCAGCAGCTCGATGGCGCCCGCCGCGTTCATTTCTTCGCGGATGATCGCCTCGACCTTGCGGATGACCTTCAGGCCCAGCGGCATGTAGGTGTAGATGCCGCCCGCGAGCTTGCGGATCATGCCGGCGCGGGTCATCAGCTGGTGGCTGGCGACTTCCGCTTCGGACGGGGCTTCTTTGAGGGTGTTGATGTGGTAGTTGGATGCGCGCATGTTTAAAGGTGGCAGCAGATACGTATAATCGACCGTAATTGTATTGAATTCGGTGGGGGTGGCCCATGCTTGACCGCGAAGGCTACCGCCCCAATGTCGGCATCATTCTCGTCAACACTAGAAACGAGGTCTTTTGGGGCAAGCGTATCAGGGAACATGCGTGGCAGTTCCCCCAGGGCGGCATCAAGTATGGCGAAAGCCCGGTGCAGGCCATGTATCGCGAACTCCATGAAGAGGTGGGCTTGAAGCCCGAGCATGTCCGTATTTTGGGGCGTACACGCGATTGGTTACGTTATAACGTGCCCGATCACTTTGTCCGGCGTGAGTGGCGTGGCCACTATAAAGGACAAAAACAGATTTGGTTCTTGTTGCGCCTGGTGGGACGTGACAGTGATGTTTGCTTGCGCGCGACGCAGCATCCGGAATTCGACGCCTGGCGCTGGAGCCAGTACTGGGTTCCGCTGGATGCCGTCATCGAGTTCAAGCGAGACGTCTATACCCAGGCGTTGAACGAGTTGTCGGCTATCCTCTTTCGGCGCCATCACGAAACCCGCTACCTGCGCCAACGGGTGCATGGTCAGCGGGCTGCAGAGAATTTGCCCGAAGGAACGGACGGTCATGCGCATATTGTTGGTTGAAGACGAACGGGACATGGCGTCCTGGCTGATGCGCGCGCTCGCCCAGAGCGGGTTTGTGCCCGATCACGCGGCGGACGCGCGCACGGCCGAAGCCTTCATGGCGGGCACCGAATACGATGCCATCGTCATGGACTTGCGCCTGCCCGACAAGCATGGTCTGGTCGTCCTCCGGGAAATGCGCAACCGGGACGACCGCACGCCCGTCCTGCTCCTGACCGCGCAAGGTGCGCTGCAGGACCGTGTGCGCGGCCTGAACCTGGGCGCCGACGACTTCCTGACCAAGCCCTTTGCTCTCGAAGAACTCGAAGCGCGCTTGACCGCGCTCGTGCGCCGCAGCCGCGGCCGCCAGCATCCGCGCCTGCAGTGCGGCTCGCTGTCCTACGACAGCGAGAGCCGTGCGTTCACGCTGGACGGATCGCTGCTGTTCCTGACGCCGCGCGAACACGCCGCCCTGGCGGCGCTGCTGACGCGCAGCGGCTACCCGGTGGACAAGTCGCAATTGTTCGGCAAGGTCTTCACGCACGACAGCGAAGCCAATCCGGACGCCATCGAGGTCGTACTGCACCGCCTGCGCAAGAAGCTGGCCGGCAGCGACGTGCGCATCGTGACCGTGCGCGGGCTGGGCTACATGCTGGAAAGCGTCGCCAGCGAGTCCGCGGAACCCTAAGTGAGCCTGCGGATTCCCGGACTGCCGCGCGTCGGCATCCGCGCGCTTCTCATCATCCTGCTGCTGCCCGGCGTGGTGGTGCTGCTGGTCATCGACAGCCTGAACGACTACCGCACCCTGGCCGAGATCACCAACGAAGCCTACGACAGCGCGCTGGTGGAACCTGCGCGGGTGCTTGAAAGCAGCCTGGAATTCACGCCGGACGGCAACCTGCAGGTTGCCACGCCGCTCTACGCGCAGGTCATGCTCGAATCGCGGGCGGGCCTGCGCAAGTATTTCCGCATCGAGGAAATCGATCCGCCCTTGCCCGACGGGGCGCCCGTGCCCCAGACGCAGGGCAAGACGCTGCTGGGCATGCCAGAAATGCCGCGCCCGCCGTCCTGGCCCCGGTCCAACGGCCAACCCATCTTCTACGACAGCGTGTACCGCAACGATCCCGTGCGGGTCGTTTCCGTGGTGCGCGATCTCTATTACCAGGGCCAGCATCGCCAGGTGCTGGTGGTCGTGGCCGAAAGCACCGGCAAGCGCATCGAGGCCGAGAACAATGCGCGGCGCCAGGAGATCCTGCGCGATTCACGCATGCTGGCGCTGGTCGTGCTGCTGGTCTGGTGGGGCGTGTCGTGGGCCTTGAAGCCGCTGCGCCGGCTGCAGGCCGACATCCGCGGACGCCGTCCGGACGACCTGACGCCGCTGGACGCCTCGCGCGTGCCCAGCGAAGTCGCTCCGCTCGTCGAAGCCGTCAATCACCACATCGCCCGCTACCGGCGGGTGCTGGACGAGCAATCCAACTTTCTTGCCGACGCCTCGCATCAATTGCGCACGCCGCTCGCCATCATGCTGACGCAGGCGCAATACACACTGCGCGAACGCGATCCCGCGCGCGTGCGCGAGGGACTTCGCGCCATCGTCGACCAGCTCGGGCGCACGCGCCGGCTGACCGAACAGCTTTTGTCGCTGGCGCACGCAAACCAGGCCGGCCAGACCCCGCGCCAGTTGCTCGACATGAACGCGGTCTCGCGCGAGGTCGTCTTGCAGTACCTGCCGCTTGCGCACGAAAAACAGCAGGATCTGGGCTGGGTGCAGGCCGATGCCGAAGACGGCCAGGACACGCCGGTGCCGGTGTCCGGCAACGAGGCCGAGCTGCACGAGGCCTTGTCCAATCTCGTGCACAACGCGATCCATTACGCGCCGGTCGGCGCGCAAATCACGGTCTCCGTCTGCCGTGCCGACAACAGGGTCGAGGTCGCCGTGTCCGACAATGGGCCGGGCCTGGATCCGGTCATGCGCACGCGCGCCTTCACACGGTTCGAGCGCGTGGGTACGGACAAGCCGGTGACCTCCTCCGGTTCCGGCCTGGGCCTGGGCATCGCGCGCGCCTACGCCCGGCGCAACGAGGGTGACATCGAACTGCGCGATGGCGAGCCCAACGACCAGGGCGGCGTAGGCCTCGCGTCGGTGCTGTGGCTGCCGCTGGCGCCCACCGTATCGCAGTATCCGCGGCCCGCCGAGGTCCAGCTCAAGGGCGATCAATAACCGGGCGATCAATAACCGGGCGATCAATAAGGCGGCGCTCCCCAGCGCCTTCCTCGACGCTCAATCCATCAAGGTCCGCTTCCCCACTACCCGCTTTTTTCGCGGCTTCGCGCATGCCGATCAGGGATAACCCCCGGATTCAGGAATGCGACAGCGCATAGAAAGCGGATTAGCAGCTTCCTTCCGTAATCTGCGATCCGGCCTGTCGTCAGGGGCCGGGCGCTGTCCGCTTCGTGCAGCGCATGAAAGGCCGGCGCTGTCCGGCACAAGGAAGGAGGACGGAAGTGAAAAAGACAATCAACAGAAAGGACTATTACGGCGGCGCGCTGATGGTCCTTATCGGCATGGCCGCGATCTATGGCGGCACCGACTACCACATCGGCTCGCTCAGCCACATGGGTCCGGGATTCTTCCCCGCGGCGCTCGGCGGCCTGCTGGCGCTCACCGGCCTGCTGATCGCGATGTCGGCGCGCTCGGCCGAACCCTCGGCCCCGGCGCCCGCCGAAGGCCATCCCACCGGCATGCCGGACATCCGCGGCAGCGTCTGCATCCTGCTCGGCATCCTGGCTTTCCTGCTGCTGGGCCATTACGGCGGCCTGCTGCCCGCCACGTTCGCCATCGTTTTCATCTCGGCGTTGGGCGACCGCAAGAACACGATCAAACAGGCCATCCTGCTGTCGATCGCCATGTCCGCGATCGCGGTCGTCGTTTTCTGGTGGGCGCTGCAACTGCAGCTTCCGCTGTTCCGCTGGGGTTGATGCGCCATGATTTCTCAAGCTTTGGTAGACCTTTGGTACGGCTTCGGCGTCGCGTTCCAATGGCACAACCTGATGTGGTCGTTCTTCGGCGTGCTGGTGGGCAACCTTATCGGTGTGCTGCCCGGCATGGGCGCGCTGTCCGCGATCTCCATCCTCCTGCCGCTGACCTACGTCATGCAGCCCGTGCCCGCCATCCTGATGCTGGCCGGCATTTTCTATGGCTCGCAATATGGCGGCGCCATCGGCGCGATCCTGCTCAACCTGCCTTCGCATCCGCCGCACGCGGTCACGTGTCTTGATGGTTATCCATTGACCAAGCAGGGCAAGGGCGGGACAGCGCTCGGCATCACGATGATCTGCTCGTTCTTCGCGGCATCGGTCGGCATCATCGTCATGATCTTTGCCTCGCCGCTGCTGGTGGAAGTCGCGTTCAAGTTTGGCCCGACCGAGATCTTCTCGATCATGCTGCTGGGCCTCTTGGCGGGCGCCACCATGTCGCGCGGCTCGCCACTTAAGGGCGTGGCGATGACGCTGTTCGGCCTGATGTGCGGCGTGGTCGGCACCGACGTGAACACCGGCACGATCCGGTTTTCGTTCGGCCTGCTCGACCTGTCCGACGGCCTTGAACTGGTCGCGATCTCGATGGGGCTGTTTGGCGTTGCCGACTTCCTGATGAGCGTGAACCGCATGACCATCATCGGCAGCGGTGCCAAGCTGCGACTGCGCGACATGCGGCCCAGCAAGCAGGAGCTGAAGACCGCCTTCTGGCCCATGGTGCGCGGCACGGCCGTCGGCACGCTGTTCGGCGCCATGCCCGGCACCGGCCCGACCATCACCACCTTCGTCGCCTACGCGCTGGAGCGCAAGGTCTCCAAGACGCCCGAGAAGTTCGGCACCGGCATGATCGCCGGCGTGGCATCGCCGGAAGCATCGTCGCATTCGAAGACGCAGGTCGACTTCATCCCGACGATGAGCTTGGGCATTCCGGGCGACGCCGTGATGGCGCTGATCCTGGGTGCGCTGCTGATCCAGGGCATCCAGCCCGGCCCGCAGCTCATCACCGAGCATCCGGACATCTTCTGGGGCCTCATCGCCAGCTTCTGGGTGGGCAACGTGCTGCTCATGGTGCTGAACGTGCCGCTCATCGGCGTGTGGGTCAAGCTGCTGCAGGTGCCGTACCGCTACCTCTTTCCTTCGGCGTTGTTCTTCATCGCGGTGGGCGTGTACAGCACGCAGAACAGTCTCTTCCAGATCTGGGAAGTGCTGGCTTTCGGGGTGATCGGCGCGGTCCTGATGACGCTGGAGTTCTCGGTGGCGCCCATCCTTCTGGGCTTCGTGCTCGGCCCCATGGTCGAAGAGAATTTCCGCCGCGCGCTGCTGCTGTCGCGCGGTGACCTGGCCGTGTTCGTCGAACGTCCGATCAGCGCATGGTTCATCGGCGCCAGCGCCTTGCTGATCGCGCTGCAGGTATGGGCCTTCCTGCGTCGCAACAAGGGCAAGAACAAGCCTCAGCTGCCGCAGACGGCCTGATCCCCCGGCTTGCATCTGCCACACGCGGCCCGGCTTTTGCCGGGCCGTTTGATTTGTGCGGCGGCATCCCTCATGCTTTGGGTTTTCATCGCCCGCGCACTGCCACCATGCACATTCTCTTTGCTTGTCCCCATCACGATCCCGACGCCTGGGTGCCTCGCCTCGAGGCCGCCATGCCCGGTTGCCGTATTTCGGTGTGGAATCCCGACGGCCCGCCGTCTGGTGCGGAGGTCGCGCTGGTCTGGCGTCCGCCGGCCCAACTCTTCCAGCACGAAACCGGTTTGCAAACCCTCTTCAATCTGGGCGCGGGCGTCGATGCCTTGCTCAAGATGCCGGAGATCCCGGCCCACGTTCGCATCGTGCGTCTCGAAGACGCCGGCATGGCCGTGCAGATGGCCGAATACGCGCTGTATGCGCTGCTGCGCGTCTCGCGCGATTTCGAAGCCTTCGACCAGGCGCAGGCACGCCAACATTGGGACACCCGCGAGGGCACCCGGCAGGCGGACTGGCCCGTGGGCGTACTTGGGTTGGGGCAGGTCGGTGCGCGCGTTGCGCAAACCCTGGCTGAATTCGGCTATCCCGTGGCCGGCTGGTCGCGGTCGCCGCGCGAAATCCCGGGTGTTGAATCCTTCGCCGGCGAGGCCGCCTTGCCGGCCTTCTTGGGCCGCACGCGTTTTCTGGTCAACGTGCTGCCGCTGACGCCCGACACGCAAGGCATCCTCAACCGCGAAACGCTGTCGCAGCTGCTGCCTGACGCGCATCTGGTCAACGTGGGACGCGGCGAGCATCTGGTCGAAGACGATCTGGTGCAGATGCTCGAAGAGGGCGAAATCGCGGGCGCCACGCTCGACGTCTTCCGCACCGAACCGCTGCCGAAAGACCACCCGTTCTGGCACGACCCGCGCGTCCATGTCACGCCGCATATCGCCGCGCGTACGCTGCGCGACGAAAGCATCGAACAGATCGCGGGTAAGGTCGCGCAACTGATGCGCGGCGAATCCATCACCGGCGTCGTGGAGCGCTCGCGCGGCTACTGAGGCGCGGGCGTCACGGCTTTCTCCAGCCGCTCGTACATCGAGGGCAGGCGCTGCGACAGGAAATCCAGCAGCGTCCGCACGGCGGGCATCATGCCCCGCCGTGACGGATAGATGCAGTGCACGATGCCCTCGGGCGATTGCCATTGCGGCAGCACCGGCACCAGCTGCCCGCGGCGCAGTTCCTCCTGCGTGGCGATCGACGGCAGCAACGCGATGCCGCGTCCCCGCACGGCAGCTTCCGTCAGCACGATGAAGTCGTTGCACGACAGTTGCGGTTTCAGTTCGATCTGCACCTCCTCGCCCTTGTCATTGCGCAGCGGCCACTGCACTTCGTTCTGCGGATCGCTGAAACTCAGCGTCACGTGCGACGCCAGGTCCTGCGGCGTATCCGGCGCGCCGTGGCGCTGCAGATATCCCGGACTGGCCACCAGCGTGCCGCGCGCCGTGCCCAGGTGCCGGACAACCAATTCGGCGTCCGTGTCGAGCTTCGTGCGCACCCGCAGCGCCAGGTCCACGCCTTCGCGGATCAGGTCCACCCGCCGGTTGGTCACCAGCAATTGCACCGAGATCGCGGGCCATGCATCCAGGAATTCCGGCAGCAGCGGGGCCAGCACGTCCTGCGCGATCGACACGGGGCAGCTCACGATCACCGGCCCGGTCGGCTCCGCCTGCAACTGCCGCATCGCGTCGTCCGCCGCGCGCGCCGATGCGGCCATCTCCCGGCAGTAATGCAGATAGCGCTCGCCGGCGGACGTCAGCCGAAGCCGGCGGGTGGTGCGCTGCAAAAGACGCACCCCCAGGCTTTCTTCCAGGTGGGAGATACGGCGGGATAGACGGGATTTCGGAATGTCCAGCGCGCGCGCTGCGGCGCTGAAGCCTCCTTGCTCGACGACTTGCGAGAAGTAGTAGAGGTCATTGAGATCTTGCATGATTGTTCTATGCTTGGAACGAACAGTTCATCATACCCGTATTTATGTATTCAATCGGTCCTACTACAGTGTCGCCATGCACAACGGGTCTGCCAACGCCGCCCAAGCGGCAAGGCCCCGCCCGATCATCCTGACGGGTGCGGCGCTGACAGATCCAGACCGTCCACCCCGGGCGGGCCCACTGGAGATATCTGCAATGAAAACCCTGATCATCCTTTCCTCGATTCTCGGCGAACGTTCCAACAGCAAGCAATTGGCCGATCACCTGATCGCCCGCATCAAGGCGTCGAACCCGGCCTCGGCCATCAAGGTTCGCGACATCGGCGCGCAACCCATTCCTTATTTCGACGGCAACACCGCTGGCGCCCTGTTCACGCCCGCTGAATCGCGCTCGGTTGAGCAACAGCGTCTGGTCGAACTGAGCGACTCGCTAGTCGCTGAAGTGATGGAAGCCGATCGCATCGTCTTCGCCGTGCCCGTGTACAACTTCAACCTGCCGGCGCAGTTCAAGTCCTACCTGGATCACCTGGCGCGCGCCGGCGTCACGTTCCGTTATACGTCGGAAGGCGTGCCCGAGGGGCTCGTCAAGGGTAAACAGGTGCTCGTGCTGACCGCGCGTGGTGGCAAGGCGGAAGGCACGCCGTCCGACACGATGACGCCGTACCTGCGCCAGATGCTGGCATTCCTGGGCATGACCGACGTCACCTTCATCGCCGCGGAGGGCATGGCCATGGGCGAAGTGGCCGCGCTGGAAGGATTGGCCCTGGCCAAGCAACGCATCGACGCGCTGCTGCCGGCCGCCGGCGAAGCCTCGCTCGCCGCCTGACGCCGCGCTGCCGCATCAAGCAAAAAGGCGAGCCGCAAGGCTCGCCTTTTTTCATGGGCCGGAAACGGCAGGCTTAGTCGCGCAGGCGCTTGATGAGGCTGGACGTGTCCCACCGTCCGCCGCCCAGTTTCTGGACGTCGCCGTAGAACTGGTCCACCAGCGCGGTCAACGGCAGGCGCGCGCCGTTGTTGCGCGCCTCCGCCAGCACCAGGCCCAGATCCTTGCGCATCCAGTCCACCGCGAAACCGAAGTCGAACTTGTCGTCGACCATGGTGCCGCCGCGGTTCTCCATCTGCCAGCTCTGCGCCGCGCCCTTGCTGATCACGTCCAGCACCTGCTTCATGTCCAGCTCGGCCGCCTGGCCGAATGCGATCGCTTCCGACAGGCCCTGCACGATGCCGGCGATGCAGATCTGGTTGACCATCTTGGCAAGCTGGCCGGCGCCCGGGGGGCCGACCAGCGTGACTGCGCGGCCAAAGCACTGCGCGACGGGCTGGATGGCGTCAAACACCGCCTGCTCGCCGCCGCACATGACCGTCAGCACGCCATTGACGGCGCCTGCCTGACCGCCCGAGACGGGGGCGTCCACGAAGTTCAGGCCCAGCTCCTTGGCTTTCGCGTGCAGTTCGCGCGCCACGTCGGCGGAAGCCGTGGTGTGGTCGACGAACACGGCGCCCGGCGCCATGCCGGCGAACGCGCCGTCAGGACCCAGCACGACGCTGCGCAGGTCGTCGTCATTGCCCACGCAGGCAAAGACGATCTGCGCGCCGGCAACGGCTTCGCGCGGGGTGGCCGCGCTATGGCCGCCAAACTCGGCGACCCAGGCCTGTGCCTTCGCGGGTGTCCGGTTGTAGACAGTGACGTCATGCCCGGCGCGGGCCAGGTGACCGGCCATGGGCAAGCCCATCACGCCCAATCCGAGGAAAGCGACTTTCTGGGCTACGGCTGCGTCGTAGCTCTTGGTACCGATCGTTGCCATGCAATGGACTCCGCTGAATAAGGGTAGGTCTGTTTCAGGACACTAACCTTAACGCAATCAAAAGCCGGCGGCGAGTCCATCTCTGCGGCTATCGCTGGCGCTGACGTAGCCGTCCACGGCCGGGTCGCCCAGCCGCCAGATGAATTGCCCCGATCCAAAGTCCATGTACGGATCGTCCATGCCCTGCAGCACATGGCCGCGCTCGCGCAGCCCCTGCGCAAGGGCAGGGGACACCGTCGGCTCCAGGTCCACCTCCAGGCCCTGGTTCCACTTCCAGCGCGGCGCATCGCACGCGGCCTGCGGCTGCTGGCGGTAGTCCAGCATGCGCACCAGCGCCTGCATCTGGCCCTGCGGCTGCATGTTGCCGCCCATGACGCCAAAGCTCATCACCGGCGCGCCATCACGCATCAGAAAGCCCGGAATGATCGTGTGGAACGGCCGCTTGCCGCCCGCGACCACGTTGGCGTGTTCGGGATCGGCGCTGAAGCAATGGCCACGGTTCTGCAGGCTGACGCCCGTGCCCGGCACCACGACGCCGGATCCGAATCCCATGTAGTTCGATTGGATGAAGCTGACCATCATGCCGTTGCGGTCGGCGGCGGTCAGGTAGACCGTGCCGCCTTGCGGCGCGTGGCCGGTCGCGAAAGTCTGCGCGTGTCGCGGATCGATCAGTCGCGCGCGCTCGGCCAAGTAGTCGGCCCGCAGCATCTCTTCGGGGGCGACCCGCATGTGGCGCTCGTCGGCCACGTGCGCATAGACGTCGGCAAACGCCAGCTTCATCGCTTCGATCAGCAGATGCTGCGTCTCAGGATGATCGATCGGACGCGCCGCCAGATCGAAGTTCTGCAGGATGCCCAGCGCAATCAGCGCCGCGATGCCCTGGCCGTTGGGCGGAATCTGATGCAGCGTATGGCCGCGGTACGCCTGGCTGATCGGCGTGACCCACTCTGGGGTGTAGTCGCTCAGATCTTTCAGCGTCAGGGCCGCGTCGTGCGCTTGCGCGTGTGCCACCAGCTTGTGAGCGGTCTCGCCTTCGTAGAAGTCGCGCCCGCTGGTTGCAGCAATGCGCTTGAGCGTCGATGCCGCGCCTTGCAGCACGAAATGTTCGCCGATGTGCGGCGCACGGCCGCGCGGCAGGAAGTGGTCGGCAAAGCCGGGCTGCGGTTGCAGCACGTCAGCCTGCGCGGTCCACTTCTGATGCACCATCGGTGTGATCGCAAAGCCGCGTTCGGCGTATTCGATGGCGGGCGCCAGGATGTCGGCGAAAGACAGGCGGCCCAGCTTTTCGTGCAACGCCGCCCAGCCGGCCACGCAACCCGGGACGGTCACGCTGTCCCAACCCCTCGCCGGCACCGCGCCCTGATGCTTGCGCCGGAAGTAGTCCACGTTCCAGGCGGCAGGCGCCGGTCCGGAAGCGTTAAGTCCATGCAGCTTGGCGCCGTCCCAGATGATGGCAAAGCAATCCGAACCCAAACCGTTGCTGACGGGTTCGACCATCGCCAGGGTTGCCGCCGCGGCAATGGCCGCGTCCACGGCATTGCCGCCTTGCGCCAGGATGCGCAGGCCGGCCTGCGCAGCCAGTGGCTGGGAGGTGGCGACGACGTTGCGGGCAAAGACGGGCGTGCGGGTACTCGTATACGGATTCTTCCAGTCGAAATTCATGTCGAATCATCGCGTGGGGTAAACCCGTAGCTTAACGTAGATGAAATCGGCTATGTACGATTTGTTGCTGTAGGTAATTTTCAGTAGTCTTCAGCCGGATGGCGCAGGCGCGCCCAAATGAAAAACCCCGGGACGGGCCCGGGGTTTTGAAGGTCAGCGCCGCGGCAGGGCGGCGGCTGTGCCTTAATCTTCTTCGACGAAGGTTTCTTCGCGCTTCTTGCGGATGGCCGGCAGGGCCACCAGGATCACCAGGAACACGGCGACGGCCAGCAGGGTAGCCGACAGCGGACGCGTCACGAAGGTGGAGAAGTCGCCGCGCGACAGCAGCAGGGCACGGCGGAAGTTTTCTTCCATCATGGGACCCAGCACCAGGCCCAGCAGCAGCGGGGCGCCTTCGCACTTCAGCTTCGACCACACATACCCGATGATGCCGAACATGGCCGTGGTGAAGATGTCGAACGGGTTGTAGTTAAGTGAATACACACCGATCGTGCAGAACACCAGAATCGCCGGGAACAGGATGCGGTACGGCACCTTGAGCAGCTTGACCCACAGGCCGATCAGCGGCAGGTTCAGCACCACCAGCATCAGGTTGCCGATCCACATCGAGGCGATCAGGCCCCAGAACAGCTCCGGGTGGCTCGTCATGACTTGCGGGCCGGGCTGAATGTTGTGGATCGTCATGGCGCCCACCATCAGCGCCATTACGGCGTTGCCGGGGATACCAAGCGTCAGCAGCGGAATGAACGAGGTCTGAGCTGCAGCGTTGTTCGCCGATTCCGGACCTGCCAGGCCGGCCGGGTGGCCCTTGCCGAAGCGTTGCGGATTCTTCGAGATCTTCTTTTCCAGCGTGTAGGACGCGAACGAGGACAACACCGCGCCACCACCCGGCAGGATACCCAGGGCCGAACCCAGCGCCGTGCCACGCAGCACGGCGGGAGCGGCTTCCTTGAATTCCTGCTTATTCGGATACAGCGTGCCGATCTTGTCGGTGATGTCGACGCGGTTTTCCTTCTGCTCGAGGTTGGTCATGATTTCGGCAAAGCCGAACACGCCCATGGCCACGATGGCGAAGTCGATGCCGTCTTGCAGTTCCGGCACGCCGAAGTCGAAGCGGGCAACACCCGAGTTGACGTCGGTACCGACCATGCCGAGCAGCAGGCCCAGGATGATCATCGCGATTGCCTTGGGCAGCGAACCCGAGGCCAGCACCACGGCGCCGACCAGGCCCAGGCACATCAGCGAGAAGTATTCGGCAGGGCCGAACTTGAACGCGACTTCAGCAAGCGGGGGCGCGAAGGCAGCCAGCAGCAGCGTGGCAACGCAACCGGCAAAGAACGAACCCAGCGCGGCAATTGCCAGCGCGGCGCCCGCCCGGCCGTTGCGGGCCATCTGGTGACCGTCCAGCACGGTCACCACCGCGGACGTTTCTCCTGGCAACGCCACAAGAATCGCCGTCGTGGAGCCGCCGTACTGGGCGCCGTAGTAAATACCCGCCAGCATGATCAGGCCGGCCACCGGGGGCAGCACGTACGTGATCGGCAGCAGCATTGCGATGGTCGGAACGGGGCCGATGCCCGGCAGCACGCCAATCAGCGTCCCCAGAATGCAGCCCAGCAGTGCGTAAAGCAGGTTCTCGGGCGTGAACGCCACCGAGAAACCCATCATCAGGTTGTCAAACAATTCCATGACCGGTTGCTCCTCAGTTCATGCCCAGAAACGACGGCCACAGCGGGAAAATCAGCCCCAGCCCCTTGATGAATGCCAGGTACGTGAACACCACCAGGAAGATGCCGTTGGCAACAGCGACCTTCAGGTTGAATTCATGGCTGGCAAGACTGCTGACGACCACCAGCACGAACACCGAGATGTACACGCCCAGCAGCGTGAGGATCACGCCATACAGCCCGACGGA
>NZ_JAKRML010000052.1:0-21364 GCF_022346505.1 Achromobacter sp. ACRQX | reverse complement strand
CCTGGCTGGTGCGTCGTGGATCATGGTGCTGACCTCGCTCAACGTATCGGCGCAGGTTGCCCTGCCGGACTGGGTGCGTGCTCGTGGCCTGGCGATCTTCGTGGCGGTGTTCTTCGGCTCGATGACCGCAGGCAGCATGATCTGGGGCCAAACCGCGGTGCATGCCGGCGTCCCCGCCGCGATGCTGATCGCCGCCGCCGGCTCGGTGATTGCGATGCTGCTGACCCGCAAGGCCAAGCTGCAGTTGGGCGCCGACCTGGACCTCGCACCGTCGATGCACTGGCCCGAGCCCCTGATCGATCAGCAGGTGTCGCATGACCGCGGCCCGGTCATGATCACGGTGGAATACCTGATCGATCCGGCACGCGGCGCGGACTTCGTGCAGGCCATGCAGCATGCCGGCGCCGAACGCCGCCGCGATGGGGCCTACGCCTGGGGGATCTTTGAAGATGCGGCGCAGCCGGGCCGCTACCTGGAATACTTCCTGGTGACGTCGTGGCTGGAACACCTGCGCCAACATGAGCGTGTGACGCACGCCGACGCGGACCAGCAGGCCGAAGTGCGCGGTTTCCACATCGGAGATGCGCCGCCGAAGGTGTCTCACTTCGTGGCACCGCAGCAGTCCTAAGCATTGTTGTTATCGAATGCGGCTCACTCGAGCCGCATTTTTTTATGCCTGGATGCAATGCGGGGCATCATCTCGGGGTGAAGCTGATCTGCTCAACGTTCCTGAGATAGCGCCTTGAGACTTTCAAGGCGTTCCATCTCCTTTTTCTCTTTCTCTTTTCTAGCGCCTTCGCGATGCGACTTGATGGCGAGGAACATGCACACGCCCAGCACGCCGAGCTTGAACGTACCGAAGGCTAAAGGGACCCAGAAATTCATCATTTCCTCAAAACGCTGCTTGAGCAGCTTGATCGCTACGCGCGGTCGCTGAACAGAACCAGGGAACGCGCGGAGCGAGTGCTAAAATCCATACAAGATTGCCAATTCTACTGCCAAAATCCATACAAGCAGTTGAATTGTCCGGCCCGACCCTCCTTGCCACCTGCGGAAGTGGCCAAAAACCCAAAAAATCAAACATGGCTCTCTCGCGTCGTCTGAAAAAAGCAAGCCTGTCGTGGGTGCGGCCCCTGACCGCCGGTGCGGGCTCCCGGTATCAGCAAATCGCCACGCAGATCGTCACCGCGGTGGAGGATGGAGTTCTCCGGCCGGGTGATCGCCTTCCCACGCAGCGTGAACTGGCCCAGACATTGGGCGTCGATCTCACGACCGTCACGCGGGCGTATTCGGAAGTTCGCCAGAAAGGGATTCTGGAAGCACAGGGGGCCGGCGGGACCTATGTGGCGTATGCCGGGTCGGCAACGGGCGGCACGATCGATCTGGGGATGAACATCCCGCCGTTGCTCGGCAGTGCCGCGTTTTCGCAGATGCTTGCAGAAGGCAGCGGCTCGACGCAGGCCGCGGCAAGCTCGATGGATCTGATGAGCTATCACGTGGGGGCGGGGGACGCGCGGCATCGTGCAGCCGGCGCGAAATGGCTGCAGCCGGTGCTGGGCAGCGTGGACACTGACCGGATCGTGGTCTGCCCCGGCGCCCAAACCGCGATCGCCGCCCTGCTTCTGGCCAGGAGCCAGGCCGGAGATGCGATTGCGTGCGATGCGCTGACCTACCCTGGCTTCCTGGCTGCGGCCCGCCTGCTGCAGCGCGTGGCGGTCGGGGTGGAGTCGGATGCATTCGGCATGGACCCCGCCGACCTCGAGCGCGTGTGCCGAAAACATCGTCCGGCAATGCTGTACTTGAATCCGACGATTCAGAACCCGACCGCGCTGACGCTGTCCTCCGAGCGGCGAACCGAGCTGCTGCGGGTGGCCAAGAAATTTTCGCTGCCGGTTATTGAAGATGATCCGTACTGGCTGTTGGCTGAGCAGCCGCCGAGCACGATGTTTTCGGTGGCCGCCAACACGTCGTCGACGCCGGTTTACTACGTGTCGACGCTATCGAAATGCATCGCGCCCGGCCTGCGGACCGCATACCTGGTCGTACCCGCCGGCGAGCCGTTGACGCCCGTGCTTGATGCCCTGCGCTCGCTGGCGCTGATGCCCACGCCGTGGATGACGGAAATGGCGTCGACGTGGATCGAATCGGGCGCTGCGGTGCAATGGATGGCGCAGGTCAAGCGTGAGCTGCAGCATCGGCAAGCCATTGCCGCGTCGATCCTGCCGGGGGAGATTCAGGCCGACCCGAACGGGCTGCATCTCTGGCTGCAGTTGCCGGGTCATATCGATCTGTACCGGCTGATTCGAACCGCGCTTGAACAAGGGGTGAGTGTCACGGATTCGGCATCATTTGCGACGGGGGCGTTCAGTCCCTTGGCGCTCCGTGTGTCGTTGGGGGGCGCGATTGATCGGATCCGTTTGACGCACGGGCTGAATCGGTTGGCGGAGTTGCTCAAGGGCGACATGGCCGTGCGGGTTTCAGACGGTGTCTGAGTTGCCGAGGCGTTCAGTCCCCGTCCTCGGTTTCAGGCCTTGCGGGAACGCCTTTAGGATTCACGAGCGGTCGATGCGCCCGCGTCGACGGCCCGTTGAATCGCCCCTTCGAATCCCGCGTGGATCGCGGCACGCAGCGCTGCGGCGGTAGTGCCGTTGTAGTCCAGGAACTGGTGGGCCACGTCGCCGGGCTGATGGTGTTCATCGCCGAGTAACTGCGCAGCATCGCGAACCACGTCCAGTGCGGCCCGCAACGCAACGTGCTCAGGCCGCCCAAGCGAAACGGCGACATCCGTGTGTTCGATTCAACTCCACGCGGTGAGGGTTAAGGCGGCCGGCTGCCTGGCGTGGGCTGCCGGCGGGACTAATGCATCTGCTCGAAAAAATGGTACTCCGCTCGAGCGTGCACCCACCGCGCCTCGTTCACAGCGTAGCCATCTGCCCCGGCAACCACAGCGCCAGTTGCGGCACCGCCAGCAGCAGCACGATCATCAGCAACAGCATCGCCAGGAACGGCAGCACGCCCACCACCACATCCATGAACTTCCCCTGCCCCCGCACGCTATGCACCACGAAAAGATTCATGCCAAATGGCGGCGTGAGCTGGCCCATTTCGCACAGCACGATCAGCAGCACGCCGAACCACACCGGGTCATAGCCCAGCGCGATGACGATCGGTACGGTGAGCGGCGCGGTGGTGACCAGCATGGCAAGCGTGTCCATGAAGCAGCCGAGCAGTATGTAGAACAGGATGATGGCCAGCATCATGCCCAGCGGCGGCAGGTCCAGGCTGGTTACGGCGTTCACCAGCAAGGTGGTCAGGCCGATCGAGGACAGCACGAAGTTCAGGAAGAACGCAGCCAGCGTGATCAGGATGATCATGCCGGTGGTGCGCAGCGTGGCTTCGAAGGCGCGGCCCAGCATTTCCCAGGTCAGCACGCGCTTGTAGGCGCACAGCAGGGTGGCGGCCACTACACCAAGCGCGGCCGACTCGCTGGCGGTGGCGATGCCGCCGTAGATCACGCCAATCACCAGCGCGAAGATCGCGAGCGGCGGCAGCAGGTGCGGCAGGGCGGCGATGCGTTCGGACCAGCTCACCGCGGGGCGTTTGCCGGCGAGGCCCGGACGCAACAGGCACAGGCCCACGATCAGCGCGATGAACAGCCCGGTGAGCAGGATGCCCGGCAGCGTCGCGGCCAGATAGAGCTTGGGCACCGACACGTTGGCGATCAGCGCGTACACGATCATGTTGATCGAGGGCGGGATCAGGATGCCGAGCGTGCCGCCGGCCGCGATCGAGCCCAGGAACAGCGGCGCGTTGTAGCCCGACTTGCGTTGCTCCGGCAGGGCCAGCGTGGCGATGGTGGCGGCGGTTGCCACACTGGAGCCGCTGGTGGCCGAGAACATGGCGGAGGCGCCGATGTTGGCGTTCATCAGGCCGCCCGGCAGCCACGACACCCATTTGGACACGGCGCCATACATGCGGCCGGCGACGCCGGAATGCACCAGCAGCTCGCCCATCAGCACATACAGCGGAATCGCGACCAGCAGGAATTCGGCGCTGGTGCCCCAGGCCAGTTCACCGATGGCGTTGGTCAGTTTCAGCGGTGAGAACGCGCCGGCCAGGCTCATGCCCAGCAGGCCCACGGTGGCGGCCGCGGTCACGCTCAGCGCCAGCAGGCCGAGCAGCATGGAAATTGTCATTATCAACATGGCTCACTCCTGGGGTTGCGTGCGCGCGGGCACCGGTGCGTCAGCGGTTTCTTCTTCGATGCCCTCTTCCACCGAGTGGATGCCGATCAGCGCATTGACGGCCTGCCAGCGGCCGCGCATCACGCGGCCCAGCGCGCAGCCGCCGAGCACCACGATGGTGAGCAGGAAGAACGCGTAGCCGGCGAACCAGAGCGATTGCGGGATCCATTGCGGCACTTGCAGCGGGGTGTTGGACACGGACTGGAAGGCGATGGAGTCGGCCAGCACGAACCACGCGTGCCACGTCAGCGTGCCCACGAACACGCCCAGGCAGGCCAGCGCGAACAGGTCGAGCACGACGCGCGTCTTGGCGGGCAGATGCGTGTAGACCACGTCGACCCGGATGTGCGAGCGGCGCAGCAAGGTGATGGGAAAGGCCCAGGCGCTGGCTACCGCCAGCGTGTAGCCGGCCAGCTCGTCGGCGCCGCCGAGCGAGACGCCCGCGACCTTGCGCGCGATCAGGTCGGCCACGATGAGCCAGGACACGAGCAGCAGCCCGAGGCCGCCTATCCAGGCGCCGATGCGGGCCACGCGGTCGAGCAGGCGTAGCGAACCATGCGTTTCTGTCGTCATGAGATTTCCTTGAAGTTCAGCGCAGCGTCACGCCCAGGGCCTGGCCCACGGACGCGCTCCAATTGGCGGCGCATTCCTCGCCGCAGCGCCGCGCCCAGCGGCTCGCCATTTCGGTGGCGACCTCGCGCAATGTGGCGCGCTCGGCCTCGGTGGGCGCGGTGGCCTGCATGTCGGCCTGGGTGTGGATGCGGCATTCGCCCTGTCCGGTGTTGCAGGCAAGCGCATAGTCGCCCTCGCGGCCGGTCTCGTCCCACAGGCGATCTTCCAGCACCTTCGCCTCCTTGAGCATGAACTGCTGCACGGCGGGATCCAGCTTCTGCCAGCGGCGTTCGGCGATGGCGTAAAAGCCGATGGACCAGTCGATGGGAAGCAGGTAAAGATTCTTGGCGACGTCGTACCACTTCGCGGCGTTGCCCGAGCCGATGCCGGTCACCGCGCAATCGACCACGCCGGTCTGCAGCGCGGGGATGACCTCGGCAAACGGTATGGTCACCGGCGACGCGCCCAGCGCGCGAACGTATTCGGCCATGTTGCTGCCGCGGGTGCGCACCTTGCGGCCCTTCAGATCGGCCAGGGTCTTAACCGGTGCGCGGCAGAAGAACACCTGTGCGGTGTACGGCACCGTGGCCAGCAGCCGCACACCGTGGCGCTTGAGCATGCGCTGTTCCAGCACCGGCCGGTAGGCCGCCACCATCTTGCGCGCGGTGGCGTAGTCGGTCGCCATGCCGGGCAGGTCGACGCCTTCGAAGGTGGGGTCGTCGCCGCTGACGAAGGCGAACACGCCCATGCCGACGTCAAGCGCGCCGGCGCGCATCAGGCGCACGATCTCAGGGCCTTTCAGGCCGCTCTCGGACAGGCCGATCAGCTCGGCCGTGACCTTGCCGCCGGAGGCTTCGGGCAGGGTCTTTTCCCAAAACGGCTTTTCAACCGCGCCGAAGGTGTAGTTGTGACTGCCGCCGCCGACGACCGCGAAGTGGGTTTCGGGCAAGGCGGCGGTCTGCGCGCGGGCGGGCCCGGCCGCGGCGAACGAGGTTGCCGCGGCCGCCAGCAGCGCCGCCAGAATGCTTCGTTTCATATTTTTCCCCCTGTTTGTGTATGGGCACGCGCGCCGCGCGCCCTGCCACGGCATCGGGTTATGCCGTGGTCGCTTGCGCACGCGTGTCGGCGCGCACGCGATGCCAATCGGAATGACGCTGGAAGACCTCGGCCAGATACAGCGCCAGCCGGTCTTCGCCGCCCGGGCAGAGAATCTGCAGGCCGGTGGGCAGATCCGCGTCGTCGCGGCCGTTGGGCACCGAGACGCCGCACATCTGCAACAGATTGCCGATGCGTGTGTAGTGCACCGGCGCGTTGCCGTGATCGACCTCGTCGAGCGGCAGCGCGGTGGTGAGCGTGGTGGGCGTCAGCAGTCCCGCCATGCCCTGCAGCCGCGACTCCATCGCCGCTTGCAGGCGGTCGCGCTCGCGCAGCGCGGCGAGGTAGCGCAAGGCCGGCACGTCGAGGGCAGCAAGCAGGCGAGGCCGCACCGAGTCGTCAACGGGAAGGTCGAGGTCGGTCATCTCGCGCTCGAACGACGCCACGCCTTCGGTCATCATGATGTCGCCCGTCACGGCCTTGAACTCGGACAGCGTGGCGGGCGGTGTGATTTCGACGATCTGCGCGCCAAGGCTCTGATACAGCGCGATGGAGTCTTCATAGGCGCGTCGCACGGCGGGCGTGACGTCATTGAGGAACGCCTCCGGCAGACGGCCCAGCGTGGCGCCGGCAATGCCAAAGCGCGACGCGTCGAGCGGCTCGCGCCACTCGCCGGGCTCAACCGGCACCAGCGCGTCGAACACCAGGCGCGCGTCCGCGGCGCTGTGCGCGAAGATACCTACGCTGTCGAGCGTCTGGCTCAGTGTGACCACGCCGTGCGCCGAGATGCGGCCCACGGTCGGCTTGAAGCCCGTGATGCCGCAGTAACTGGCGGGCACGCGCACCGAGCCGCCGGTATCGGTGCCGATGGCGGCCGGCGCCAGGCGTCCCGCGACCGCAACCGCGGAGCCGCTGCTCGATCCGCCGGGGATGCGGTGCACGCGGTCATCCCACGGATTGCGCGGCGTGCCCATGTGCTGATTGGGCCCCCACGCGCCCATGGCGAACTGCACCATGTGGGTCTTGCCCAGGATGATGGCGCCGGCGCGCTGCAATTGCCGCACCAGCTCGGCCGTGTGCGAGGCAATGGTGTTGGCGTGGATGGGCGAGCCGATGGTGGTGGGCTGGCCGGCGATGTCGATCAGGTCTTTAAGTGCGATCGGCACGCCGTGCAGCGGGCCGAGCCAGATGCCCTGGTCCAGTTGCAGGTCGGCTGCGCGTGCGGCGGCCAGCGCCTCGTCGGCGTACACCGCCACGTAGGCGTGCAGCCAGTCGTCGAGCGCGGCGATGCGCGCAAGGTAGTCACTCACCAGCGCTTCGGATCGAAGCTCGCGGCGGCGCAGCCGCTGCGCCAGGTCGGTGATGTCGAGGTCGATGCTCATGCGTTTGCTCCTTGGGCTGCCGCGATGGCGCGTTCGATCAGCGCGCGCGAGCCCACGATGTCAGGAAACTTCTCGCCGGCACGCAGGCGCGCCAGCGTGGTCTGCTCCTGGGTCTGGAAGTCGATAGCCTGCTGCGCGGCGGCGCGCACGGCGGCGCGATCAAGCACCAGCACGCCGTTTTCGTCGGCCAGGACGGCCGCGCCGGGCCGCACCGTGACGCCACCGCAGTGGATCGTGCCGCAGAACTCGCCCTCGTGACCCAGCAAGCGCGTGGTGATGGGAGAAGGCCCGCGCGACCACACCGGCATGCCGTGCTGGCGCAGTTCGCCAAGATCGGTCACAAGGCCGTCCACAATGATGCCGGCCACGCCGGCCTGCTTGGCGGCGTAGGCCATCGCGCCGCCGAAGGCTGCGGTCACGGCCTCGCCAGCCCGGTCGATCACCAGCACGTCGCCGGGACGCACGCAGGCCATCGCATGATGCAGAATGCCGCCATCGTTGCCGGGCATGCGCACCGTCACGGCTGGTCCGGCGATGCGCACGTCCTGCTGATGTGCGCGGATGTCGCCGCGCATGAAGCCGGTGGTCTGGAAGTGCCCGATGGTGGCCGGCTCCGCCTTCAGCAACAGCGCCAGATCTTCATGCGGCAAGGCCTCGGGCATGGGATGAATCAGATACATCGCTTGTCTTCACTACAATGAAAAAGGCTCGGAAGCCGGTGAAAAAAAGGTATCACGCGGGCTTTCCGGGCCAATAATCAAAGTTTCGGCGCAGTTTGAAAAAGAGTTCTTATCATGCGGATAACCCTAAGCCAGCTTGAGGCCTTTTACTGGACCGCCAAGCTGGGCAGCATCCACGCGGCCGCGCGCCATTTGCACGTGACGCAGCCGGCCGTCTCGGCCCGCATCCGCGAACTTGAAGGCGCGTTGGAGGTGCAGCTGTTTGATCGCTCGCGCCAGCGCGTGACGTTGACCGATGTGGGGCAGTCGGCGTTGCGTCATGCCGAGAGCGCGTTGCACAGCACGCGCCAGCTCGAACACTTTGGCAAGGATCGCAGCCTGGGCGGAAAGTTGCGGCTGGGCGCGGACGAGTGCTCGGCGAACGTAGGCCTGACCGCGGTGATCGCACAGCTCAAGGAACACTATCCCTCGCTCGCGCTGGAGATGACGGTGGACGTGGGGTCGGTGCTCAACAGCAAGCTCAACGCGGGCGAACTGGACATGGCGCTGCTGACCAATCCGGCCACGGGCGACACCATCACCGACGTGTTCATCGGCTGGATGACGTTCCATTGGGTGGCCTCGCCCACGCTGCACATCACGGCCGATCCGTTCCGCGCAGAGCACGCGCGCGGCCATCACATCGCCACGCACTCGCCGCCTTCCACGCTCTACACCGTGGTTGAAAACTGGCTGGCGTCGGGCGGTGTCGATATGTCTGGGCCCAGCACCACCAATTCGCTGGCGCTGATCTCGCGCCTGATCGCGGCGGGCCATGCCATCGGCATTCTGCCCGTGCCGCTTTTGCAGGACATGCTGACCATGGGCGTGTTGCGCGCCCTGCCCGCCGATCCGCCGATTCCGCCGGCGCGTTTCTATATCTCGTATCTGACCGCCTCGCATGGTGCGCACATCGACTCGATCGTGGACATCACGCGCGACACGCTCATGCGCCTGAACTTCCTGGCGCCGATCGACGCCGTGCCCGCGAACGCTGGCCAGGCATGACAACGGGGCCGCGCTAGCGGCCCCGATCCGGCTTCATGTTATCGCGCACGGCACGGGCCGCCCGGACCGTGCAGCGTCACGCATCAATCGATGCGCGCGCCGGACACCCGCACGACCTCGCCCCACTTCTGCACTTCGGCATCCACCAGCGTCACGAATTGCTTGCGATCCGTGAGTTGCGGAATCACCAGGCCGACGGCGCCCAGCTTTTCCTGAATGGCGGGCGACTGCATGGCGGTGCGGGTGGCCTCGAAGAGTTGCTGGAACACCGGCGCCGGCACACCGGCCGGGGCGGACAGGCCAAACCAGTATTCGGACGAGAAACCCGGATAGCCGCTTTCCGCCACGGTGGGCGTGTCGGGATAGGTGGGATTGCGCTTGGCGCTGCCAATGGCAAGCGCGCGCAGCTTGCCGGCGCGCACGTGCGGCAGCGCCGTGTCCTGATTGACGAACAGCACGTCCACGCGACCCGCCAGCACGTCGTTGATGGCAGCCGAGCCGCCGTTGTAGGGCACATGCATGATGTTGAGCTTGGCGCGCTGCTTGAGCATTTCCATGCCCAGATGGCCGGTGGTGCCGTTGCCCGACGATGCGTAGGAGTATTTGCCGGGCTCTTTCTGCACCAGCGCGACGAACTCGGCCAGCGTCTTGGCCGGAAAGCCGGGTGCGGTCACCAGCACGTCGGCGCCGAAGGCCAGGATTGCGATCTGGTCGAGCTGATCGAGCTTGTAGGGCAGCTTGCTGTAGAGGCCCTGGTTGGTGGCGATGCCCACGCCCGACACGAGTAGCGTGTGGCCGTCGGGGCGCGCCTGGGTCACGTACGCGGTGCCGATGTTGCTGTTGGCGCCGCCCTTGTTCTCGACCACGATGGTGGTCTTGAGCGCTTTACCCATCTCGGAGGCGAGCAGGCGGCCGATGAAGTCGGTGCCTCCGCCGGCGGGGAACGGCACGACCAGGCTGATGGGCTTGTCGCCCGGGAAGTCGGCAGCCCGGACTGGCGCGGCGGTCATGCCCAGCGCCAACCCGGCGATCAGCGCCGGCGCCATCAACTTCAAGAACGTGCTGCGAACGGTAGATGCCATCCCTGCCTTGCGGCATGCTTTTCCCACGGCGTGCATGGTGTGATTCCCTTGAATGTTATGAAGCGAGCTTTGAATTGCAGGGAAAAATTAGCACGCGGGTTTGGGCGGCAAGTAATCACAATTGGCCGCTGATTTGAGAGATTTTTCTTATTACGGGTAATCCCGGCGTGGGTTGTCGGGTCGGTTGGAACCAGGATCGCTGGACGAAAAAAAAGGGTCGCTCAACCATGAGCGGACCCCTTTCCATTGCGCGCGGCGATGCTATCCCGCCGCGCCGCCTGCTGCCTGCTTCATCAACCCGCCAGTTCCCGGCGAATGATCTCCGCACCCGCGCTCAGCGCATTCAACTTGCCCTTGGCCACCGCACGCGGCAACGGCGCCATGCCGCAGTTGGTGCACGGATACAGCTTGTCGGCGTCCACGAACTTGAGCGCCGTGCGCAGTGTGTTGGCGACTTCTTCCGGGGTTTCGACGGTGTGATTGGCCACGTCGATGGCGCCGACCATCACCTTCTTGCCGCGAATTAGTTCGATCAGGTCGATGGGCACGTGCGAGTTATGGCATTCCAGCGAGACGATGTCGATGCTGGACTTCTGCAGCTTGGGGAACGATTCCTCGTACTGGCGCCATTCCGAACCCAGCGTCTTCTTCCAGTCGGTGTTGGCCTTGATGCCGTAGCCGTAGCAGATGTGCACGGCGGTTTCGCACTTGAGGCCTTCGATGGCGCGTTCCAGCGTCGCGACGCCCCAGTCGTTCACTTCGTCGAAGAAGACGTTGAACGCAGGTTCGTCGAACTGGATGATGTCGACGCCGGCGGCTTCGAGTTCGCGGGCCTCCTGGTTCAGGATCTTGGCGAATTCCCAGGCCAGCTTTTCGCGGCTCTTGTAGTGGGCGTCGTACAGCGTGTCGATCATGGTCATGGGACCGGGCAGCGCCCATTTGATCGGCTGTTTGGTCTGCCGGCGCAGGAACTTGGCGTCTTCGACGAAGACGGGCTTCTGGCGGCTGACGGCGCCGACGACGGTGGGCACGCTGGCGTCATAGCGGTCGCGGATGCGAACGGTTTCGCGCTTTTCGAAGTCAACGCCGTCCAGATGCTCGATGAACGTGGTGACGAAGTGCTGACGCGTCTGTTCGCCGTCGCTGACGATGTCGATGCCGGCCAGTTCCTGTTCTTTCAGCGCGAGGATCAGGGCGTCCTGCTTGCCTTCGGTCAGTTGTTCGTCTTGCAGGCTCCAGGGCGACCAGAGCTTTTCGGGCTGGGCAAGCCAGGAGGGTTTGGGCAGGCTGCCGGCGGTCGAGGTGGGCAAAAGCTTTTTCATGGCGGGTGTCCGTCTGTGTTCGTTTATTGGTGGGAGTGGCTGGCGGCCCATTGATCAAGCACGTGCTTGTACGGCTTGATGAAGTGCGCCTCGGCAAACTTGCCCTGTTTGACGGCCAGTTGGCTGCGTTCGACGCGGTCGTACACGATCTGCGTCAGCGAATAATCCTGGTTCTTCAGGCTGGGTTGGTAGCGCTTTCCGGCCGCGGAATTGGCGTTGTAGATTTCGGGGCGGTAGATGCGCTGGAACGCTTCCATCGTGCTGATGGTGCCGATCAGCTCAAGATTGGTGTAGGCGCCCAGCAGGTCGTCCTGGAAATAAAACGCCAGCGGCGCAACGCTGTTCGGCGGCATGAAGTAGCGCACTTGCAGCCCCATCTTTTCGAAGTACTGATCGGTTGGGGAGAATTCGCTTTGCTGATATTCCACGCCCAAGATCGGGTGGTGGTTGTCGGTGCGGTGATAAGTCTTGCTGCTGGACACGCTGATGCAGATGACCGGCGGCTTCTTGAAGTTCGCCTTGTAGGCTTCGGATTCAACGAAGTGCTTGAACAGCTTGCCGTGCAGGTCGCCGAAATCGTCCGGCGTGCTGAACGTGGATTTGTTGTCGTTGTATTCGGGCAGCAACACGCTGAAGTCGTAGTCGCGCACGTAGGACGAGAAGTTATTCCCGACAATGCCGTCGATGCGGTTGCCGGTCTTCTTGTCGACGATGTTGGTCTTCAGCACCTCGATCAGCGGAAACGCATTGGCATTGCCGTTTGCGCCCAGCGTCATCTCGGCGGTGATGATGTCAAGCTCAACGGAATAACGATCGCCCGTGGGGTTGTCCCAATGCGCCAGGTCATTGAAACGGCTGTCGATCATCTTCAGCGTGTTGCGCAGATTCTGCTCGCGGCTTTCGCCTCGGGCCAGATTGGCGAAGTTGGTCGTGATGCGCGTGCTGTCCGACGGCTGATAGTTTTCATCGAAGCGAAGGCTTTTGATGCTGAAGGTGAAGTCTTTGTTCATGATGGTCGGATGCAAAAGTGCTGCGATAAGCGTGAATTCGGGGTGAACGGGGCCGGCGTTCGCGGAGGCGTTTCTGCGCGGCTTGCTGTGAAAGCCGCTGGGCCTGGGCGTCAGGCCGCGATGGCTTCCACGGCCGCGGCAGATCGCATCTGCCGGGTCAGTTCGACCAGCGGCAGTGCGCGTTGGACGGCCAGTCCGGCACGCTCGATCAGCGCGTCGTTCTTCAGCCGGTAGTCGACGAAGTCCTCGTCGGTGGCATAGATGCCCAGCGGCAGCGTGCGTGCCTGAAAGAAGCTGAACAACGGCCGCAACTGGTGGTCGATGATCAGCGCATGGCGTTGGCTGCCGCCGGTGGCGGCCAGGAGGACCGGCTTGTCGATCAGCGCGTCCTGATGAATGAAATCGAAGAAATGCTTGAACAGGCCGGTATAAGAGCCGCGATAGACGGGCGTTGCCACCACCAGGACATCGGCTTGCTCCACCGCGGTCAACTCGCGCTCGACCGAGTCGGGCAAGTTCGAGCGCCATGTCGCGCCGGCAAGCTGCGGGGCGATCCGGCCCATTTCGACCAGGCGGGGTTCGCAGGGGATTTCATTGGCGATCAGCGTCAGCAGTTCCTCTGCCAGGGCGGTGGTCCTGGAGGGACGTTGCATGCCGCCGGAAACGGCGACCAAGCGTAGGGGGTGTGTCATCTTTGCTTCCATGAAGCCAATCGGCGCGGAGGGAGTCGACTTGCCATGGAACGTGCGTGTTGATCGGGTCAACGTGCGGAACACAGCGGCAAACAAGAACGCAATGCTAAATATCAAAACCCATGACGTAAAATGGTTTTATTTCACAAATCCATGAATCTAGATCATAAGAATGCTTGAGCGTATCCATCTGAGCATCGTGCAGCAGGTCGAAAAACAGGGTTCGTTGACGGCCGCGGCTGGCGTGCTGAACCTGACCCAGTCGGCGCTGAGCCACAGCATGAAGAAGCTGGAGGTGCAGCTCGGCACCGATATCTGGCTGCGTGAGGGAAGACGTTTGCGCCTGACGCAGGCGGGCCAATATCTGCTGGCGGTGGCGAACCGGGTGCTGCCGCAGCTGGACCTGGCCGAAGAGCGGCTGGGCCAGTTTGCCCAGGGCGAACGCGGCGCGCTGCGCATCGGCATGGAGTGCCACCCGTGCTATCAGTGGCTGCTGAAGGTGGTGGCGCCGTATCTGGCGGCGTGGCCGGACGTGGATGTGGATGTGAAGCAGAAGTTCCAGTTCGGCGGCATTGGCGCGCTCTTCGGCTACGAGATCGACCTGCTGGTCACGCCCGATCCGCTGTTCAAGCCGGGCTTGAAGTTCGAACCCGTGTTTGATTACGAGCAGGTGCTGGTCGTGGCCAAGGGCCATCCGCTGGCGTCGGTTTCCTACGTGAAGCCCGAGCAATTGACGCAGGAAGTGCTCATCAGCTATCCCGTCGATATCGAACGGCTGGACATCTACAACCAGTTCCTCTTGAAGGCCGGCGTCACGCCCAAGCGGCACAAGGCGATCGAAACCACCGACATCATGCTGCAGATGGTGGCCAGCGGGCGGGGCGTGGCCGCGCTGCCGCGCTGGCTGGTCGAGGAGTACGCGGTCAAGATGGATCTGGTGCCGGTGCGCTTGGGTCCGCGTGGTATTCCCAAGCAGATCTTCCTGGGGTCGCGCGAGGCGGACGACGCCCTGGATTACCAGCGGGCGTTTATCGAGATGGCGCGTCAGCCTGCCGCAGCGAAGGCCGTCACGCCGGACATCTAACGGGGACACATGAGCGGGTGGGCTTGGCATCCCTTCATCTCCTTAGCGAAAAGAAGAAGTGAGGCTCCTGGCGGGAAAATCTGCAGGGCGGCTCCGGCCGCCCGCAGTTAAAGGGGACAAATCTCAACGCTTAAACTCGCAGCATTTGTATCTGGTGGCTGCCCTATGAGGCATGCGACGCAAGCATTGCGCCGCGCCCCGCAAGGAGTCATAGCGTTGAACATTCAAAAATCCGGCGCGCCCTCTGCGATTGTGTACATCGTGGACGATCACGCCGAGGTCAGCGACTCGCTGTTTCGCTTACTGTCGTCCATCGGGATCTACGCCGAAACCTTCGACTCGATCAGCGCCTTTCAGGCGGCGGCGCGGCCGCCGGTGCCTTCCTGTCTGATTCTGGATCTGCAATTGTCGGATGGCGACGGCCTGGCATTGCAGGCGCGTATGCGTGAACTGGGCGATCACATTCCCATCGTGGTGGTCACGGGCTTTGGCGATATCCGCCAGACGGTCAAGGCCATGAAGGCCGGCGCCATCGATTTCCTGGAAAAGCCCATTTCCGAGCAGCGGCTGCTGGATTCCGTGCACCGCGCACTGGAGTCGGACGTCGCACGCCGCGCAAAGGAGCAGGAGTTCGAAAAGGTCATGGCGCTTTATCGCTCGTTGACCGCGCGCGAGCAGCAGGTGATCGAGTTGATCGCGTCCGGCTGCCTGAACAAGGAAGTCGCCGAGCAGTTGGGGATCAGCGAAGTGACGGTCAAGGCGCACCGGGCCAGCGCGTACCGGAAGATGCAGGCGCGCAGCTTTGCCCAGCTGGTGCAGATGATCATGAAGGTCAATCCGCGCGTCGCCGCGCACGCGCCGGCCTCGCGCGACGATGCCGAGGCGGGCGACGGCGAATGACTCAAGCCTGCGCGGGCAGCGAAAAATAGAACACCGCGCCCGCCGGGCTGTTGGGCCGCGCCCACATCTGGCCGTGATGCAGCTGGATGATCTCGCGGCAGATGGCAAGACCCATTCCCAGGCCCTTTGTCTTGGTGGTGAAGAAGGGATCGAACAGTTTCTTCACCGACGCCGCGTCGATGCCGCTGCCGGTATCCAGCACCTCCACAAGCACTTCGTCGTCTGAGGTAAGCCGGGTGACGACAGTCAGTTGCCGCGCAGAGGGCTCGTGCTTCATGGCGTCGACCGCGTTGACATACAGGTTGAGCAGGACCTGCTGCAGCTGAACGCGGTCCCCGGACGTGTGCAGCGCTCCATCAGCCAGGTCCAGGATCACTTGGACGTCGCTGCAATCGAGCTCGCTGCGCAGCAGCGTCAGCGTTTCCTTCACGAGCCCGTTCAGTTCGATCGGACCAAAGGCCGCCGGCGCCTTCTTGATCAGCGCGCGTACCCCCGAAATGATTGAACCGGCACGTTGGCCGCTGCGTACGATGCGGCGCAGGGACTCGGCGACTTCTTCGGTGTTGGGCGGGGTGCGCGCAATCCAGTTCAGCGCGGCCTGCGCTTCTGTCAACACGGCCGACACCGGCTGGCTGACATCGTGCGCGATGGATGCCGTCATCGCGCTGACGGTAGTCATGCGCGTGACGTGCGCGAGATCCGATTGAATCTGCTGCATCTTGGCCTCTGCCGCCTTGCGTTCGGACAGGTCCAGGACAAACGACACGCCCTGGTTGTCGTCGGCGGCGAACCGGGCGGAGCCCAGCAGCACGGGCACGCGGCGGCCATCCTTGCGGATCAGTTCGGTCTCGACCGGCTCGGCGGTCTCGCGCAGCAACAGTTCATGCAGCGACACAGCGCCGCTGCGTGACACCAGCGCCGTCCATCGCAGCCGGCCCGCGCCCACGTCCTCGCGGTCGTAGCCGGTCATGGACAGGAACAGGTCATTGGCTTCCAGCACTTGTCCGTCGTCGCGCCAGAACCAGATGCCGATGATGTTGGCTTCGACCAACCGCTGTATCCGGGCCTCGCGCTGCGCCAGATCGCGATACAGGCGCGCGCGTTCGATGGCAATGGCGGCTTGCGATGCCAGCAGGCGCAGCACGGCGGTCCGGTGCGGCGCGAATACGCCGCGCGCCAGGGTGTTTTCCAGGTACAGCACGCCGATGGATTTGGACTGGGTGGTCAACGACAGGCACAACACGGACGGCAGCCGCGCGGCGCGCACGTACGGGTCGCCGGTGAACGCGCCCGTCGCCCACGCGTCGTCGAGGACGATGGTCTCGCCGGTCCGCCAGCCGTAGTTCACGATCTGCTGCGGCAGGCCGGCTTCGTCCAGCGATTGGGCGCGCTGGCTGATTGTCACGGAATCGCCGGATGTGGTCGCGATGGCGCGGGCATACAGTTCGCCGTCGGATTGCAGGACAAGCACGCCACGCGTGGCGCCGGCTTGTTCCAGCGCGATCTTCATCAGCTTGTCCAGCAGGGTCTGCAGGTCCAGCGCACTGGCCAGCGCGCGGGAGATGTCGATGACGGTGGCCAGATCCAGGCTTTCGACCGGGGTTTCGATGGTGGAGCCCTGCGCGGCGCTGCGGCGGTCCACGAACAGCGTGGGATACAGGGCGTCGATCTGCCTGACCTTGCCTGACGCGCCCCAGTGCTGGTAGCACGCGCGTGCATGTTGCAGATACGTGTGCGCAATGCGCTGCTGGCCGCGGCCCTCGAAAAAGCGCGCGGCGCATTCATTGGCCAGTCCTTCGACGTGCACGAGGCCGTGGTCGCTGGCGCAGTGGATGGCGTCGTCGTAGCGTTGCATCGCGTCCAGCACGTCGCCATTCAGACGCGCGACTTCGGCGTCGATCAGCAGTTGCTGGCTCTGGAAGTTGGACGGGCTGGATGCGGCCCACGGACGGAGCTTCTCAAGATGGACCTTTACGGCGGCCAGCGCCGCGGCGCGTTCCGAAGGACACGCCGGTACGGGACACCAGGCGCGGGCCAACGCGGAATAGAAGTGGAATTCCATCTCCTCGATGAACGCCAGCGACGTCCAGACGAACGCGGAGGCTTCCTGGCTGGCGCGCACGGCGCTGGTGAAATCGCCAGCGAAAACCCGGGCCTGAAGCTTGCGCAGGTAGTGCCAGCAGGCCGTGACGTTCCGGCCGGGCTCGGCCTGGATCTTCCGTTCGAATTCAGCCTCGCTGAAACCGGCGTCGTCCAGCGTGCCGAATTGCGTCGTGAGACCCTGCAGCATCTTGGTCAGCTGAAGCTGCGACGTATACCGGTCCAGGACTTCAAGACCCGCCTTGCGCGCCAAGGCGAGGCCGCGGCTGGCGTCGGCGCGGATGGTGTTCAGCGCGCCGCCGGTGGCCAGCATGTGCGTGACCATACTGTTCAGCGCGAAGGACGCATAGGTCCAGTCGCCCTGCAGGCTGGCCAGTTCGAAGGCGGTTTGCAGCAGGTCGCGCGCCTGGCTGACGGGCTGCGACCACGGCACGATCTGGCCGCCGAACACCTGATAGACCCGCGCGCTGAAACGGACCTGTCCGCGCTGCTGGACCAGATCGACGCCCAGCTTGCCGAAGGCGTAGCCGTCTGCGTAGTCGCCGGTGCGCGCGGCCAGGATCATGCCCAGCCACGCGTAACCCAGGCTGGATGCATCCGTATTGCCATGGCGCAGGCTCAGGTTGGCCATGCGCAGAATGACGCGCTCGCGCAGATTCGCAAAGAGCGTCCAGGCCGGGGGCAGCAGCGCGGTCAGCACGCCCATCGTGCCTTCCGCGTCGGCGTCCTGCATCTCAGGGAGGCCGAGCAGGGCAGCCGCAGGCCGGCCGTCGCGCAGCGCATTGAACTCGGCGTACTCGCTGGAGACGGCTTCATCGGACGGGCTATCCGTCCAGTCGATGCCGGCGCGGCGCAAGTAGTGCAGCCCGGCGTCAATGGCCTCGTGCCGCTCGCCCAGCGCCATGAACACTTCCACGCGCAACTGCGTCACGCGGGCCAGTTCCGGCAATGGCCCCTCGCGCTCTCCCAGCCGGGCCAGCCGATGCTTGGCGCTCGCCACCGCGCCCCTGCGGAACTCGCATTCCGCGCGGGTGATCTCGATGGTGAAGGCCAGCGCCGGTTGATGCTGCCTGCCGTCGTCGGACAGGAACGCCGAGGCGGCTTCCAGATATCGGATGGCCGCGGAATAGTCGGCGGTGTCCTTGGCCAGCGCGCCGGCCAGGGCGTTCAGATGGGCAAGCCGGACGCGTTCTCCCTGGCTGTGCACCAGTTGCCATGCCCGGTTGAACTGGTCGACCAGTTCAAATGCCTGCGCCTTCAGTTGTTCAGGTTCGAGGTCCTGCGCAAGCCGCCGGCCGATCGCCAGGTGCGTGGCCGCGCGCTGCCGTTCGGGAATCAGCGCATAGCTGGCCGCCTGCACGCGGTCGTGCGGAAAGCGGTACACGTCGCCGGTCCGGAACACGAGGCTCTGCCGCTCGCATTCGCGCATGGCGGTAGCCACGTCGAGTCGCGGCCAGTCCAGCGCGAGCGCAAGCTTGTCGAGCGACGTGTCGTGTCCCAGGCAGGCCATGTGTTGAATGGCTTCGCGGCTGTCCGCCGGCAACCGCTCGACCTGCTGGATGATGATGCCGACCACGTTGTCGGTATAGGCCTGTTCGCGGATGGCGTCCGCATCCCAGATCCAGCGCTGGCGGCGCGGGTCGTAGTGCAGCAGTCCCTCGACCGTAAGCGTGGCCAGGAAGCGAAGCATGAAGCACGGATTGCCGGCCGTCTTGGCCTGCACCAGACTGACCAGCGGATCGATCCACGGCGACTTGCTTTGCAGCGCATCGGCGATCAGGCGGGCGGAATCGCGCTCGTGCAGGTTGGTGAGGGCAATCTCGGTCAGGGGAATCGTGTTGGCGCGCAGGCTGTCAATGAAGGCGGCGAGTGCGTGGCGCGGCGTTATGTCTTCGGCGCGGTACACGCCCACGACCAGGATGTTCTGCAGATCCATCTGCGCCAGCTGTTCAATGACGCGCAGCGTGGCGGCGTCGGTCGACTGCAGGTCGTCCAGGAACAGGATCAGCGGATGGCCTGGCGACGAGAACGCGCAGAACAGATGCTGAAAGGCCAGGCGCAACCGCGCCTTGGCGTCGCCTTCGGCCAGCAGGCCCGACGCGTCCGGCACGATCATCGCCAGTTCGGGAATCAACGCGAGCAGGCTGTCGCCGCCCGCGGAGACCACCACGCGCAGCTTTTCGCGCCACTCGCCCAGATCGCTTTCGTTCTTGGCAAGCACGGCCTGAAGCAGGCCTCGCGCCGCCTCGACCAGCGCGGCGTAGGGACCGGCGTGGCTGTGAGGATCGCCCTTGCCCTTGGCGAGCAGGGTGTACTGGCTGCCGACGACGCGATGCAGTTCTTCGATGAGGATGGACTTGCCGACGCCCGGTTCGCCGGAGATCAGCACCACTTCGGCGCGGCCCGATCCCGCCACCCGGCCCATGGCGCCGAGCAGGATGTCCAGCTCGGTGCCCCGGCCGTACAGCGTGGCCGGCACGCGCACGCGCCCGGGGTGATCGTAGCGGCCCAGCACGAAGTCCGGGGCGGCGCCGGGGCCGGCCGTCAGCGTGGTCAGGCAGCACTGCAGATCCGCGGCAAGCCCTTCCGCCGTCTGGTACCGGTCGTCCGCCGATTTCTCGAGCAGCTTCATGACGATGGCCGAGAGCTCGGCGCAGATGCCGGGGTTGCGTTCGGCGGGCGCCACGGGCAGGCGCGCCGTATGGCTGTGCAGCCAGGTCAGCGCCGATTCTGCTTGGAACGGAAGCTCGCCGGTCAAGGCTTCGTAGAAGACGACGCCCAGCGAATACAGATCGGATCGCGCGTCGGCGCGGTGGCCGGAGCGGCCGGACTGTTCGGGGGCCATGTAGGCCGGGGTGCCGACGATGTCGCCCGGCGTTGAGGCGGGCGCCGTCTGATAGGCGCCGAGCGGCGTGGAAAACGAAAAACCGGTCAGGTGAGCGGCCGCGTCCTGCTCGTTGAACAGAATGTGCGCCGGCTTGAGATTCCGATGGATCAGCCCGGCGTTGTGCATCTTGCCCAGCGACATCGCCACCGCGATGGCGAAGCGAAGAAATGCCGGGGCGGGCATTGCCCGCGAGTGGTGCGTGGCCAGCGGTTGTCCGCCGGGATCCTGCAGATACAGGACGGTGGAGCCGCCGACGCGCGCCAGCTCGGTCGGCACGGCCGCCCAGCCCGGATGCAGGTAGTCGCGCAGGCCGTATTCCTGTTCCAGGAGGTGCCGCGCGCATTCCGAGCTGTCAGTAGGCCTGAGCCAGACGGCCAGCTTCGAGGCGCCGCGCCCGAAGACCCGGTCGCCATCCACCCACAGAACCTCGAAGCGGGCTCCGTTGACTGCCTCGAAGCGAGGAGCGCTATCCATGTCACACCTAAGCCGCGGCCTCTCGGCGCGCGGCATCAAAATCCCTGTCGGCGCAATTCTAGTCAGGAATCATGCTTCGCTTGTAACGGTGTGTGCGGGCAGCGCCGGTCTCATCCTGCTGCCCGTTATTGCGGGATGGGGGCGACGAAGTGCGACACCCGCGGCGGGGTGTCGCCGATGTGGAAGGCGCGCACTTCCGCCTGCTGGTCCTCGTCGGCGTGGGTGACACGCTCGTGCTGGCGCAGGTGCTCCAGCCACGACATCACCAGAAAGTATTCCAGGTAGCGGCCGGGCTGGGCGGCGTCTTCAAAAATGCCCCATGCATACGCGCCGTCGCGGCGGCGTTCGGCGCCGGCATGCTGCATGGCCTGCACGAAGTCCGCGCCGCGTGCCGGATCGATCAGGTATTCCACGGTAATCATCACCGGGCCGCGATCATGCGTGACGTGCTGGCCGATCAGGGGCTCGGGCCAGTGCATCGACGGTGCGAGGTCCAGGTCGGCGCCCAACTGCAGCTTGGCCTTGCGGGTCAGCAGCATCGCCACGACCGAGCCCGCGGCCGCGATCAGCAGGGCCGTGGGAACGCCGGCGCGCACGGCGGTCTGCCCCCAGATCATGCTGCCGGCGGTCATCGAGCCGAAGAACACCGTGACGAAGATCGCCAGCCCGCGTGCGCGCACCCAGTCGGGCAGCGCCACCTGGGCGGACACGTTGAGCGAGGTCAGCACCATGATCCACGACGCGCCCGCCAGA
>NZ_JAKRML010000051.1:0-22167 GCF_022346505.1 Achromobacter sp. ACRQX | reverse complement strand
GCCAAGCGCAGCGCGCTGATCGGCATGGGCATGACCGAAAAGCAGGGCGGGGGGGGGGTGGGGGGCCCGCGCGGGGGGGGCGGGGGGTTAGGGGGGCCGCGACGGGGCCGCCGGCGGTTTGGGGCCCCGGGGGGGGGAGGCCACATGTTTTGTCCGCGCGGGGCCCCCATGGGGCCCCCGGCCGGGCGCACCCCCCCCAACCCCACCCCACACCACACCCACATCGACCGCCGGGGTGGGCCTGAGCTCCCCCCCGCCGCACGCCCGCGGCCGCCCCCCCGCCGCCGCCGCCGGCCCCGCCCTCGACGTCGCCGACCGTCGTGTATGAGGTCGTCAGGTCCAGGGCGGTATCTCCGTTGCCACCATCGCCGCCGCGGCCTCCATTGGATGCGCCGCCGACGCCGCCGGCCCCCGACACTCCCACGATCGCACCCCAGGCATCGGGCTGGTGCGACATGTTCACGGATAACAGCAACAGACCAAAGCAGAGCTTGGTCGCGGTGGTTCTGGCATTGAGAAACAGCATTGAATCTGCGCGGCGCAGCGCCGCGCGGGAATCCACGAGCATCAATCGATCATCCTGGGTGTTGATTCATGCGTGGCTTCTTTTCGTTCAGCTCAGCTGATCGTCAAAGCCCATCGCGTCGGTGTGATCGATTGTGTTCAAGGTCCGCGGCCGCACCCAGAGTACGTTTACTCCGATGGCGCGCCCCGCCTATCAGGATCAACGTCCGCTTGGGAATCCGACGAGTCTCAGTTGCGCTGGATTCGATAACGTGCCAGCCCGCTGGGACGTTATCGGCGGCAAGGGCGTATTCATGCCGACGGCAATCAAAGTGCAAATTTGCATCTTGAAAGCGCAGTAATGCGCTCCCGGAACTTCGTGCCACGGTTACGCTGGAGCCTTCTGATCACCCACCTTCTTTCCCATATCCCCAAGGAGAAAACGATGACAACGCAAGCGAACCCGCTCGACAAGAAAACCGCCTACTGGGGCGTGCCGTGGGAAGACGCCTATGGGTATGCGCAGGCGGTGCAGGTGGGCAACGAAATCTATGTGTCGGGCCAGCTCAACCACGACCAGGACGGCAACCTGATCGCGCCGGCCGAACTGGACGACCAAGGCAAGCCGCGCGACTTCTCCACGATGGAAGCGCAGATGCGCGCCACCTACGAGAACCTGGCGGTGTTGCTGGGCAAATTCGGCGCCACGCTGGATAACGTCGTCGAAGAAACGCTGTATGTGCTGGATGTGGATGCCGCCTTTGCAGCGGCGGGCAAGGTGCGCAAGGCCGCGTACGGCACCGACCGTCCGCAAGTGGCCAGCAACCTGATCGGCGTGTCGCGTCTGGCGATGCCTGCGCAGTTGATCGAGATCGCTTGCAAGGCCATCCTGCGTCCCAAGGCTGCCGGCTGACCGGACACTGCTGCTTGGCGGGAAAAGGGCCTAGCGGCCCTCGATCAACGCCTTCTGCTTGGCCACGGCCGCGGCGCAAAAGCGCATGAAAGCCTGGACGCGCCGGGATCCGCGGATGTCAGGATGGGTGAGCAGCCAAAGCTCATCCTGAAGCTCGGGCACGACGGGACCGACGCGCACCACATCGGCCATCGCGTCGCCCAGCATGCAGGGCAGGTAGCCCATGCCCAGGCCGGCCGAGATACCCGCGCTTACTGCCGCAACCGAGTCCGACCGGTAGGCAATGCGGGATGGCGCCACACGGCTTTCAAGGTAATGCGCGGCCTTGAGCCCGGACAGCCCGCCCGCGTACGACACCCAATCCAGCTCGTAAAGGCGTTCGGCGGCGGGTATCTTGCGGCGAAATTGCTGCGCGGCCCCGTAGGGCGCCCACGCGATGCCTGCCAGCCTGCGTCCCACCCAGCTCTCGGGCGGGCGCCGCGTCGCCCTGAGCGCGACGTCGGATTCGTCCCGCGCCAGATCCAGTGTGCCGTTGCCGACCAGCACCTCGACGGTCAATGAGGGATGCGCCGCTCTGAATTCAGCAATGATGGGCGTCAGGAAATACAGCAGAAGCGAATCGCTGGTGGCGACGCGCAGCGTGCCCTGCGGATCGTGCGCGGCGCCGGAAATGCGTCGGGCCACGCTGACGACATCGAGTTCGACGCGCTCGCTCAGTGCGCGCAGCTCCGTGCCCTCAGGCGTCAGCTTGTAGCCCGCGTGCCGCCGGTCGAACAACGCGACGCCCAGCGCGGCTTCGGCGTGCGCCACGCGGCGCGAGACGGTGGATGCATTGATGCCGAGCTTTTCGGCAGCGATCGACCGATTGCCGCAGTCGCTCAGCGTCTTGATGATGCGCAGGTCATCCCATGACAACTGTTGCGCCGCGTCGCGCTGTCCCATGGAAAGGCGATCGGAGTGCGTCTGAGTTTTAGCGGGTTTGGACGGCACGATGATTGGCGGATGCTCTTTCGCGGCGGATTATCGGGAATCGTCGGTGATCCTGCCCTCGCGATTTGCCCTCCCGATGGCTCCTTGCGATTGTCTTCGCGATGGTGCCCCGCGCGATTTTGTCCACGGGCTTTCGCCCGCAGTATCGGCGAAAACAAAAATGGGCCCATGAAGGGCCCGGAACAACGCACTGCTTTAATCAGTTGGCGCGCCCGACAGGAATCGAACCTGTATCAAGAGCTTCGGAAACTCTCATTCTATCCATTGAACTACGGGCGCAGCGCAAGGAGGCGGTATTGTACCCAGTTTTACGCGTTCTGCATGAACTGGATCAAATCCTCCGGCAAACTCATCGAAAACCCGTCCTTTCTCATTGGACGATCGTCCATGACACCGTTATATAATCCAGCGTTTGCTTGCAGGCGGGCATGAGTTGCCGCCGACTTGTGCAGTTCTGATTTTCTGTTGCCGCCGCCAGGCGCCCCCGGTACCCGTTAGCAGGATTAGGTCATGAGCAACGAGCAGGAACACATAGAAGAGCACTCCTCCCCCATCAAGACCCCGAAGCAACTGATCGTCACGATCGTCCTGGCTTTCGTGGTTCCCATCGCCATCATCATCCTTCTGGTGAACATGGTGGTCACCGGCACCAAGACCGGCGCCGGCTCGGACGCTTTGTCCGGCGAGGCCGTCGCACGGCGGATCGCGCCCGTTGCGGGATTCGAACTCGTTGACGCCAACGCGCCCAAGGTCTTCAAGACCGGCGAACAGGTCTTCGCCAGCGTCTGTACGGCCTGTCACACCGCTGGCGTGGCGGGCGCACCCAAGCTGGGCGACAACGCCGCGTGGGCACCGTTCATCAAGGCTGGCTACGACGAGATGATGAAGGTCGCGCTGCACGGCAAGGGCGGCATGCCCGCCAAGGGCGGCAACCCGGCCCTGTCCGACTACGAAGTCGCGCGCGCCGTGGTCTACATGGCCAACAAGTCCGGCGCCTCGCTGCCGGAACCGGCAGCCCCCGCTGAAGACGGCGCCAAGAAGGAAGGCGAAGCCGCACCGGCTGCGCAAGCCGCTGCACCGGCGCCGGCGGCTCCCGCTGCTGCCGCGCCCGCCGCCGCTGCTCCTGCCGCCGCTCCTGCTGCTGCCGCTCCCGCCCCCGAGCAAAAGGCCGCCGCCGTCAACCCGGCGGGCGAACAGCTCTACAAGACGGCCTGTTTCGCGTGCCACGCCACGGGCGTGGCCAACGCGCCCAAGTTCGGCGACAAGGCGGCCTGGGAGCCCTACATCAAGACCGGCATGGACGCGATGGTCAAGGTCGCCATGACGGGCAAGGGCGCAATGCCTCCCAAGGGCGGCGCAGCCAACGCCTCGGAAGACGACATCCGCGCCGCCGTGGAGTTCATGGTGAACGCCGCCAAGTAATACCCGCCCGCATCGCAGGCGATAAAAAGCCCCTTGAATCTTCAAGGGGCTTTTTTTATCCGGTGACCCGGCTTCGCGTGGCAACGGTGTCAGACACCTCGCCACCCAGCGATCAGTCCGCCGCCGACGTCTTCACCAGCGACATGCCCAACTGCACGCGGCGCTGCAGCCACAGGCTGGGACGGTAACGGGTGTCGCCCGTCACGCGCTGCATGCTCTTCAGGATTTCCAGAATGCGATCGGCGCCCAGCTTGTCGCCCAAAGCCAGCGGGCCTACCGGGTAACCCAGCCCCAGCGTCACGGCCAGGTCGATGTCCTCGGGCGTGGCGATCTTCTGCTGCGCGATATCGCAGGCGATGTTCACGATGTGCGCCACGATACGTTGCGCGATGAAGCCGGGAGAATCCTCGATCACCGTGACGGGCACGCCGTCGGCGGCCAGCAGTGCATGGGCGGCATCACGCCACTTGTCCTCGGTGGCGGGCGAGACCATGATCGTGCGGCGCTTCGCGTTATCGAACGCATACAGCGTGTCCAGGCCAACCGTGCGGCCCGCGTTCAGGCCTTGCGCGGAGACGCTGGTGGACACGTCTTCACCGAACGGCGTGACGATAATCAGCGCATCGGCATCCGGCGTCGATCCCGTGACCAGCGTGCCGCCCAGCTTTTCAACCAGCGCGGACGCGCGGGCGTAGCCTTCGCCGTGCTTGGGGCTGACCCAGACCTTCAGGCCCTCGGGCAGCGCGGGCGCAGCCGCTTCGGCCGGCACCTGCTTCTGGCCGTCGGCGTAGACGTAGAAGCCCTCCCCCGCCTTGCGGCCGATCAGCCCGCCCGCCAGGCGCACGGTCGTGATCGGCGACGGGCGAAAGCGCGGCTCGTCAAAGAACTGGCGGTAGATGGATTCCATCACCGGATGCGAGACGTCGAGCGCGGTCAGGTCCAGCAGTTCGAACGGTCCCATGCGAAAGCCCGCCTGCTCGCGCATCACGGCGTCGACCTGGGCGAAGGTGGCCACAGCCTCCTGCGCGACGCGCAGGCCTTCGGTATTCATGCCGCGGCCGGCGTGGTTGACGATGAAACCGGGCATGTCCTTGGCGCGCACGGGCGTGTGACCCATGCGGCGGGCCAGCTCGGCCAGGACGTCGCCCACTTCCGGCGCGCTGCGCAGGCCGTCGATGACCTCGACCACCTTCATCAGCGCAACGGGATTGAAGAAGTGATAGCCGGCCACGCGTTGCGGACGCTTGCAGGCGGCCGCAATCGCCGTGATGGACAGCGACGAGGTGTTGGACGCCAGGATGCAGTCCTCGGACACCACGCCTTCCAGCGCGGCGAAAAGATCACGCTTGACGTCCAGCCGCTCGACGATGGCTTCGACCACGAGCTGGCAGTTCGACATGTCGGTCAGCGCGGTGGCCGATTCGACGCGCTCGAGCGCGGCTTGTGCGTCGGCGGCGGTCAGCTTGCCCTTCTGGGCCAGCTTTTCCCAGGTCTGGCGCAAGGATTCGCGCGCGGCCGCAATGGCCTCCGAACTGGTGTCGTACAGACGCACGCGCAGGCCGGCCTGCGCCGCGATCTGCGCGATGCCGCGCCCCATGGCCCCGGCGCCCACGACGCCGATGGTTTGAATCTCCGTCATCAACTCTCTCCTGCCTGTATTGGAATGGATCGTGCGCCTGGCGCGGCGCGGCGTGCGCGACAGGCGGACTGGCCGCCTTCGCGCGCGCATCAGGCCCGGCTCTGCGCCAGCGCCTGGATTTCTTCGGCCGACAGTCCCAGCTTTTCGGACAGGACCTGCTCGGTGTGCTCGCCCAGCATGGGCGGCGCGCGGCGGTACTCGACCGGGCTGCCGGAAAACTTCAGCGGGCTGGCGGCCACGGGCACGGTGCCGGCAGCCGGATGCGGCAGCTCGCGCTTCATGTTGCGGGCCAGGACGTGCGGGTCTTCGTAAACCTGGTCCAGCGTGTTGATGGGCCCAGCCGGCACGCCCACGCCTTCCAGCGCGGCAAGCCAGTGGTCGCGCTCGCCGGTGGCCATGCGCTCGGCCAAGAGGGGCACGAGTTCCTCGCGGTTCTTCACGCGTTGCGGGTTGGTGGCGAAACGCGGGTCGGCCGACAGCTCGGGCAGGCCGATCGCGCCGCAGTAGTTGCGGAACTGGCTGTCGTTGCCCACGGCCACGATGAGGTGACCATCGCTGGCCGCGAACACCTGGTAGGGAACCAGGTTCTGGTGCGCGTTGCCGGCGCGGCGCGGGGCCACGCCGGAGGTCATGAAGTTCAGGTTCTGGTTGGCCATCATGGCGACCTGGCAGTCCAGCAGGGCCATATCGATGTGCTGGCCCAGGCCGCTGCGGGCGCGCTCGTGCAGCGCGGCCAGGATGCCCACGGTGGAATACATGCCCGTCATCAGGTCGGCCACGGCCACGCCGGCCTTCTGCGGACCGCCGCCGGGCAGGTCGTCGCGTTCGCCCGTGATGCTCATCAGGCCGCCCATGCCCTGGATCATGAAGTCATAGCCGGGACGGCTGGCGTACGGGCCGGTCTGGCCGAAGCCCGTGATCGAGCAATAGATCAGGCGCGGGTTCAGTTCCTTCAGGCTCTCGTAGTCCAGGCCGTACTTGGAAAGGCCGCCCACCTTGAAGTTTTCAACCAGGATGTCGCTTTGCAGCGCCAGCTCGCGCACCAGCTCCGCGCCGCGCGGCGACGCGATGTCCAGCGCCACCGACATCTTGTTGCGGTTGGCCGACAGGTAGTACGCGGCCTCGGTGGTGTCGTGGCCCGCTTCGTCCTTCAGGTACGGGGGGCCCCAGGCGCGCGTATCGTCGCCCGAGCCGGGCCGTTCGATCTTGATCACCTCGGCGCCAAGGTCGGCCAGGTTCTGGGTGCACCAGGGACCCGCCAGCACACGGGTCAGATCCAGCACGCGTATGCCGGTGAGGGGAGCGGGACGTTGCGACATCGGTAATCTTTTCGCTAGAAGGGAAATGAGAACTTCCGGCCCCGCGGAGAAGCGCCGGGCGGACTGGGATTCCGTCATGCCAGAAGGCGGCCCGCGGGGGCCGCCTTCCGATCAACATTCGTCAGACTGGATATTAGCCTCTGGAACGCGTTGGCCGGACGTCTGGCGACGGAAAGATCAGGAATGCGCCTTGATGGTCTCGCGCGCGATGACCAGCTGCTGGATCTGCGAGGTGCCTTCGAAGATGCGGAACAGGCGCACGTCGCGGTAGAAGCGTTCCACCGCGTATTCGGACATGTAGCCCGCACCGCCGTGGATCTGCACCGCGCGGTCGGCGACGCGGCCCACCATTTCGGTGGAGAAGAGCTTGCAGCAGGCGGCCTGCATGGTGGTGTTCTCGCCGCGGTCGCGCATGCGGGCGGCGTCCAGCACCATGCAGCGGGCCGCATACAGCTCGGCCTGGCTGTCGGCGATCATCGCCTGGATGAGCTGGAACTCGGCGATGGGCTGGCCGAACTGCTTGCGCTCGGTGGCGTACTGCACGGCGTCGCGCAACAGGCGGTCGGCAATGCCCACGCACAGCGCGGAAATGTGCAGGCGTCCCTTGTCCAGCACGCGCATGGAGGTCCGGAAGCCGTTGCCTTCTTCGCCGCCCAGCAGCGCGCTGGCCGGGACGCGGCAGTTGTCGAACACGACGTCGCTGGTCAGCGCGCCGGCCTGGCCCATCTTCTTGTCCGGCTTGCCGATGATGAGGCCCGGCGTGCCCGCTTCGACCAGAAAGCACGAGATCGAATTGGCGCGGCGCTCGGGCGCGGTACGCGCCATGACCGAGAACAGGCCGGCGATGGGCGCGTTGGTGATGTAGCGCTTGGTGCCGTTCAGCACGTAGAAGTCGCCGTCGCGCTCGGCGGACACGCGCAGCGACATGGCGTCGGAACCGGCATCGGGCTCGGTCAGCGCAAAGGAGCCGATGAGCTCGCCGCTGGCCAGCTTGGGCAGGTAATTGGCGCGCTGCTCGTCGGTGCCGGCCAGGACGATGGCCTGCGAGCCGATGCCGATGTTGGTGCCTGCCAGCGAGCGGAAGGCGGGCGAGGTCTGGCCCAGTTCGAACACAACGCGGACCTCTTCTTCCATCGTCAGGCCCAGGCCGCCGTAGTCCGGCGAGATCGACAGACCGAACAGGCCCAGGTCGCGCATTTCGTTGACGATGTCCGGCGGCACTTCGCCGCTGGCGGCCAGTTCGTCCTCGGCGGGAATCAGGCGTTCGTGGACGAAGCGGCGGACGGCGTCGATCAGGAGGTTCAGGGTTTCGGTGTCGAGGGCCATGATGGAGGTCTCTATAAGCGGATATGGGTCAGGAACGGGGGGTGGCGGCCGGTTCAGGCGCGCATGCCGCCCACCAGCAGATCGAAATAGCCGTCGGCGATGGATTCGGCGCTGTCGCCCTGGCCGGGCTTGTACCAGCGCACCATCCAGTTCAGCATCGACAGCACGGCGCGGCCGGTGGCGGCCACGTCCAGCACACGGAATGCGCCTTCGGCCACGCCCTGCGCGATCACGTCGCGCAGCTGCTTCTCGTAGCTGTCGCGCAGGCGGGCGGCATCTTCGCGTTCGGACAGCGCCATGCCGGAATACCCGATCAGCATCGTCACGAACTGGGCGTGGTGCTGCTCGAAGTACCGGGCATGTCCCACCATGAAAGCGCGCAGGCGGGCCACGCCGCCCTCGGCGCCGGCCACGTCGCGGCCGACGGTGTGGGTCAGGCCCTCCAGCACCTCGAGGATGATGGCGTCGTAGATGTCCTGCTTGGTGGGGTAGTAGTGATAGATGGCCGCCTTGGACACGCCGATTGCGCCGGCCAGGTCGGCAATGGAGCTGCCGTCGTAGCCGCTGCGCGCGAACAGCTTGGCGGCTTCTTCCAGAATGCGTTCGCGCGGGGCGGCCAGGGTGGGTGGCCGGCCCGCACGGGCACGTTTCTGAATGGGTTGGGGGGTGATGCCCATGGACGCCTTTGGCAGGGGCCGCGCGAGGCCGGAGGGTTCTGGCGAACCGCAATTGACAGCCATTCCGCGCATGCCGTTAAATAAAGATTAATTAATTACCGGACGGTCGGTAGGTAATTAATATACTCCAAAACCTACAACGAGACGACGCCCCATGCCCCATCCCCTCGTGACTGATTTGTATGGCCAGATGTCCTTGCCGGTCATCAGTGCCCCGATGTTCATCGTGTCCAATCCCAAGTTGGTTATCGCGCAGTGCACGAGCGGCATCGTGGGGTCGTTTCCCGCGCTGAATGCGCGCCCGCAGACGCTTCTGACCGACTGGCTGGACGAAGTCCAGGCCGGTCTGGCGTCCTACCGCGAGGCCAATCCCGGCGCCCGCGTCGCGCCGTTTGCCGTCAACCAGATCATCCACCAGTCCAACGACCGGCTGGAACAGGACCTGGCGGTGTGCGCCAGCCACCGCGTGCCGCTCATCATCACCAGCCTGCGGGCCCCCGGCGACCTGGTGAAGGGCGTGCACGACTGGGGCGGCAAGGTCTTCCATGACGTGACGACGATCCGGCACGCGGAAAAGGCGCTGGAAGCGGGCGTGGACGGGCTGATCCTGGTGTGCGCGGGCGCGGGCGGCCATGCCGGCACGCTCAGCCCCTTCGCGCTGATCTCTGAAGTGCGCCGCTTCTATGACGGCCCCCTGATCCTGTCGGGCGCCATCACCTCGGGCGCGCACGTCCTGGCCGCGCAGGCCATGGGCGCGGACTTCGCCTATATGGGCACGCGCTTCATCGCCAGCGAGGAAGCGAACGCCAGCGACGGCTACAAGGCCGCGATCGTCGAGGCCAGCGCCTCGGACATTCTGTACACGCCGTTCTTCACCGGCATTCCGGGCAACTATCTGAAGGCCAGCATCGCGGCCGCTGGCCTGGATCCGGCCAACCTGCCCGCCCCGGACAGCGGCGCATCCAATTTCGGCACGACCCGCGTCAAGCCCTGGAAGGACATCTGGGGCGCCGGCCAGGGCGTGGGCGGCATCGCAAGCGTCGAGCCGACCCGCAAGATCGTCGACACGCTGCGGCATGAATACGCCGAGGCAAAGGCCCGCCTGGCCACGGGACCGCACGCATGAGCGCCGGCCTGAAGGTGGCGCGCGACGGCGCCGTCCTCACGCTGACAATCGACCGCCAGGACCGCCGCAACGCGCTGGACACCGCCACCTATGCCGCCCTGACCGAGCAGATTTCGCTCGCCAGCGCGGACGTGGCGGTCTCGGCGGTCATCCTGACGGGCGCGGGCGAACATTTCACGGCGGGCAACGACCTGCGCGACTTCCAGGCCGAACGCGGGGCGGGCGACAGCGCCGGGCTGACGTTCCTGCGCGCGCTGACCACGGCCGACGTACCCGTCATCGCCGCGGTCGAGGGTTACGCCATCGGCATCGGCGTGACGCTGCTGCAGCACTGCGATTTTGTCCACATCGGGGAAGGCGCGACCCTGCGCATGCCGTTTGTCGCCCTGGGGCTGTGTCCGGAAGGCGCGTCCAGCCTGCTTATGCCGCGCCTGGTGGGCCGCCGGGCAGCGCAGTGGCTGATGCAGGGCAAAGCTTTTTCGGCGCAGGAGGCGGTGGACGCCGGCCTGGCCACGTCCGTCACACCCAAAGGCGAGGCGCTGGCTGCGGCCCAAGCCACCGCAGCGGACCTGGCGCGCCAGCCCCCGGCCGCGCTGCGCCTGACCAAGGCCATGATGAAGCGGGCGGACCGGCAGGCCATCCAGGAGACGCTGGACTACGAAGCCCAGCAGTTCCGCGCCCGCCTGCAGACCGAAGAGGCGCAGGCGGCGTTCGCGAAGTTCTTCAAGAAATAGCGCGTCAGAAGGGCGAATCGGGCCGGAAGTTCGGCGCCCGGCGTTCACGCAGGGAATTGATGCCCTCGCGCACGTCCGGGCCGCCAAAACCCATGAATTCCAGCGCCAGCGACGTGTCGAAAGTCGGTCCGGCCATGCGCAGCCAGTTGTTCAGCGAATATTTGGTCCAGCGGATCGCCGTCTGCGACCCGGCCGCCAGCTTGTTGGCCACTTCGAACGCCTTGCCGATCAGCTCGGCCTCGTCCACGCAGAGCGACACGAGGCCGATTCGTTCGGCTTCCTCGCCAGACACCGTCTCGCACAGCATGAGGTAGTACTTGGCCTTGGCCATGCCGCACAGCAGCGGCCAGACGATGGCGGCGTGGTCGCCCGCCGTGACGCCAAGCCGGGTGTGGCCGTCGATGATGCGGGCGTCGCGCGCCGCGATCGAGATGTCTGCCAGGAGGCCGGCCACCAGCCCCGCCCCCACCGCCGCGCCGTGCATGGCCGACACGATGGGCTTGCTGCAATTGATGATGTTGTAGACCAGGTCGCGCGCCTCGCGCCAGACGCGGGTGCGCACGTCGAAGTCGTCCGCCATCTGCTGCACCAGATCCAGGTCGCCGCCCCCCGAGAAGCCCTTGCCCTCGCCGCGGATCACCACGACCCGCGTGTCCGGATCGGTGTCGATGTCGCGCCAGATGTCGGCCAGTTCCCGGTGCATCCGGTCGTCGGCCGTGGAAAGCTTGCCCGGCACGCCGCCCTTGGCGCCCATGATCAGTTCCAGCACGCCGCCAGGATGGCGGCGCAGCTTCAGGGATTCGTAGGCCGAATAGTGTTCCAGCGTGATGTCGGTCATTGTCTGCTCCGGGTCTGGTCTTTGGTTGTTCGCACCCCGCCCCAAGGCGGCCGCGTTTTTGCGCACTATAGTGGATACGGCCGACCCGCCAAGACGATTTCCCTCCGGAGCCTCACCCCATGAACACCCCCGCCGTCCCCATTGACCGCGCCGCGTTGCCCGCCCTGTTCGCACCCCGCGCGGACGACTCGCACAAAGGCAGCTTCGGCACCGTGGGCGTGGTGGGCGGCGGTCCCGGCATGACCGGCGCAGCCCTGCTCGCCGCCCGCGCTGCCCTGAAGACCGGCGCCGGCAAGGTGCTGGTGGGTTTCGTGCAGGAAACGCTGCCGCTGCCCTGCGACCCGCTGCAACCCGAACTGATGCTGCGCGACTTCCGTTCGCTGCTGGAAGAAGACTGGGGCGTGACCGCCTGGGTCGCCGGCTGCGGGATCGGCACGGGCGCGCTGGCCGCCAACGCCCTGTCGGAACTGTTCGTCCTGCGGCGGCACGCGCCGCTGGTCCTGGACGCCGACGGCCTGAATCTGCTCGCCCGCGGCGAAATCCGGCCAACCTGGGGCGCGGGCCCCGTCGTGCTGACCCCGCACCCGGCGGAAGCCGCCCGTTTGCTGGGCGTCGGCACGGACACCATCCAGCGCGACCGCCCCGCCGCCGCCCGGCAACTGGCGCAGCGCTTTCAGGCGTGGGTGGTGCTCAAGGGCGCCGGCACCGTGGTGTGCGCCCCGGACGGCGGCCTGCACATCAACACCACGGGCAACCCGGGCCTTGCCACCGCCGGAACCGGGGACGTATTGGCCGGCATGCTGGGCGCGCTGATCGCCCAGAAGCTGCTGCTGGACCAGGCCGTGCTCGGCGCCGTCTGGCTGCATGGCGCCGCCGCCGATGCGCTCGTCGCCCAGGGTGTCGGCCCCATCGGCCTGACGGCCGGCGAGCTGGCCGACGCCGCCCGCACCCTGCGCAACGCGCGCTAAGTCCAAGCCCGACAAAACATTTTTACAACATACTAGGGTTTTCCCCTAAAATGAGATTGCTATTGGCCTAGGGTTATCCCTATAATGGTTTACCCCATGACGAAACGGACTGGAGCCAAACCATGAGCGAACTGACCCTGAACAACACTGCCCGCCTGACCGACGCGCTGGAGCGTGACCTGCTCCGCGGCGCTCTCGAAAACCAACCGAATTCTCACCCGCTGACCAGCCTGAAGAAGGCTGGCCAATCCGTAGCAGCCGCTGTAGCCGCCGTCTTTGCCTTCATCGACGAAGTGAACGAATCGATGAACAAGGCTCGCGCCGCCAGCTCGCGCTTCTCCGGATCGCAGTGGTAATAACAGCCGCGCCAGGCTGAATCGCGACCAATCTCCCGCGACTCAGCCTGGCGCGCTGCCGTTGCCGCGCCCGCCTGGCCCTCCCCAGGCGCCCGCCGCAACGTTTCGGCGCCCGTCCCCTCACCGGCGCCATCGCGTCGCGAGAGGTCCCAAGAGGGACCGCGCGACGCCCTCTCTCCCTTCCCCTCTCGGCGTTTTCCCTAGCGCCCCGATTGCCGCTGCGCATTGACAGCGCGCGAACCCCCTACCGATAATCGGCCCCTTGCCGTCGTGCCCTGGCGACATTTCCCCGCAAGCCCCCTGGCCGACGCAGTCGTCCCCTGGCGCGCGTGGCCGCCTGCACGATCCGGTTCGTTCCCCATCCGGAGTTGTCACCATGAAGTTGCGCACCACCCTGGCCCTTGTGGCCGCCGCCATTCCCCTGGCAGCCGCCCAAGCCCAGACGCTGAAGATCGGCCTGTCGGCCGAACCGACCTCGGCGGACCCCCACTATCACAAGATGACGCAGAACGACGCGTTCTCCGCGCACGTCTACAACTCGCTGGTGGGCCGCAGCGCCGACATGAAGCTGGTTCCCCAGCTTGCGACTTCCTGGAAGAACCTGGACGACCTGACCTGGGAATTCAAGCTGCGCGACGACGTCAAGTTCTCGAACGGCAAGCCGTTCACGTCCGAAGACGTGCTGTTCACGATCTGCCGGACGCTGAACAACGAAACCAACGTGTCGCAGTCCTACATGGACATGACCAAGCGCATCACCGACGTCCAGACGCCGGACGCGCACACCGTCATCATCAAGACGGGCGAACCCTTCCCCCTGATGCCGGCCGAACTGGCCCGCTCGCTGCCGATCATCTGGAACGGCATCGTCGAGCACGGCAAGCTCACGTATGACCCCAAGAAGGGTTGCGGCGTGACGGGCGCCTGGCCCACGGTCGTCGACTTCAACAACGGCAAGGACGCCATCGGCACCGGCCCCTACATGCTGAAGTCCTACGTCAAGGGCACCGGCATCGAACTCGTCCGCAACGAGAACTACTGGGGCGAAAAGCCGCACTGGAAGGAAGTGAAGTTCGTGCCGGTGCCGTCCGCCGGCCCGCGCCTGACCGGCCTTTTGTCCGGCGACTTCGACATGATCGAAAACCCCGCCGCGCGTGACCTGCCGCGCCTGAAGGACAACCCGAAGTTCGGCTTCGTGGCCACGCCGTCCACCCGCCTGGTGTTCTTCCAGCCGGACGTGGGCCGCAACCCCAGCCCGTTTGTCAAGAGCGCCGACGGCAAGAACCCGCTGCAGGACCTGCGCGTGCGCAAGGCCATCAACATGGCCATCGACCGCAAGACCATCACCGCCCGCATCATGGACGGCATGGCGACCCCGGCCTTCCAGTTCATGCCCGACGGCATGTTCGGCGCGCTGCCCAAGGCCCCGGAAATCAAGTACGACCCCGAAGGCGCCAAGAAGCTGCTGGCCGAAGCCGGCTACCCGAACGGCTTTGAACTGACGCTGTCGTCCACCAACGATCGTTACGTCAACGACGGCCAGGTCGCCCAAGCCGTGGCCCAGTACCTGTCGCGCGTCGGCATCAAGACCAACGTGGACGCGATGACCGCCTCCATCTACTTCCCCAAGCGCGCCAAGCGCGAGTTCAGCTTCTCGATGGGCGGCTGGCCGGCGGAAACGGGTGAAGCGTCGGCGCTGTTCCAGTTGTGGGTCGCCACGCTGGATTCGCCCGTCAGCCTGGGCACCAGCAACTACGGCGGCTTCTCGAACGCCGACTTCGACAAGGTCTACAAGCAGGCCATCGTGACGGTTGACCCCGCCAAGCGCGAAAAGCTGCTGCAGGAATCCACCCAGATCGCCCTGGACAACGTGCCGCTGATCCCGCTGCACTTCGAAAGCAGCATCTGGGCATACCGCAAGGGCATTTCGTACGAAGGCCGCCGCGACCAGTACACCCTGGCCACCTCGGTCAAGCCCGACGCCAAGTGAGCCGGCAGGGCTGAGTAAAGAAGAAACGGCTGCCTCGTGCAGCCGTTTTGCCTTGTGGCGGCGCAAATGCGCCCCGCTTTGCCCGAGCCCCCCGCCCCATCCCCTACAATCGTCTCGCTTCATCGGAACCGCCATGCCCACGTCTTTGCCCCCGTCTTCGTCCGCCCCTGCCCCCCGTCCTTTCCTGTTGGCCTGTCCGGACCTGTCGGCCGAGCGCGTGGGCAACACCGACACGCCCGGCGTCTGGCATTTCGATTCCGGCGCGCCCGGCAGGCGGGTGATGCTGAGCGCGCTGATCCACGGCAACGAACTGTGCGGCGCCTGGGCGCTGAAGGACCTGCTTGCCGCCGGCCTGCGCCCGCGCCGCGGCACGCTGACGCTGGCGTTCTGTAACCTGGCGGCCTTCGACCGCTTCGACGCCCGCAATTACGCCCCCGCGCGCTTCGTGGACGAAGACATGAACCGCGTCTGGAGCGAGGACAAGCTGTCCGCGCCGATCTCCCAAGAGCGCCGCCGCGCCGCCGAGCTCCGGCCGTGGGTGGAACAGGCGGACTGGCTGCTCGACTTCCATTCGATGAGCAATTCCGACGTGCCGCTGCAGCTGACCGGCCTGGAACAGCGCAACATCGATCTGGCGCTGGCTTTGGGCAATCCCGCCACCATCATTGCCGACGCGGGCCACGCTGCCGGCGTGCGCATGCGCGATTTCGGCCGTTTCGGCGAAGCCGGCGACAACGGCACGCGGTCCCTGCTGATTGAATGCGGTTTCCATGGCGCCCCCGAGGCGCGCGGCGTGGCCGCCGACCAGATGGCGCGCTTTCTGGTGCAGGCCGGCACGGTGGACCGCAGCGACATCCCCGCCGCCTGGTTCGCGCCCGGCGCGCCGCTGCAGCGCGCGCTGCGCGTCACGCACGCTATCGCCGCCAAGAGCGCCGACTTCCGTTTCGCCGAGGCCTGGAAGGGCCTGGAGATGCTGCCCAAGGCGGGCACCGTCATCGGCTGGTCGGAAGGCGAGCCCGTCACCACCCCGTACGACAACTGCGTGCTCATCATGCCGTCCACCGCCAACCTGCGGCCCGGCGTCACCGTCGTGCGCCTGGCGCAGCCGATCGCCTAGCAACAGCCTTTCACCCCCGGCTTTTCCCCAACCCTGAGCCCACCAAGGAAATCATCTCGTGGCCTTGTTCATCCTACGCAGACTGATACAGAGTCTGTTCGTGCTGCTGGCCGTGTCGGTCGTGGTCTTCTTCGCGGTGTATGCCGTGGGCGACCCGATCGAGCTGCTGGTCAGCCCCGAAGCCAGCCAGGCCGCGCGCGAGGCGATGATCGCCCGCCTCGGCCTGGACCTGCCCGTCTGGCAGCAGTACACAGGCTTCCTGTGGCGCGCGCTGCACGGCGATCTGGGCACCTCGTTCGTGCACGGCATCCCGGCGATCGAACTGATCGTGCAGCGCATTCCCGCCACGTTCGAGCTCGTGATCGTCGCGATCATGCTGACCTGTGTGATCGGCATTCCGCTGGGCCTGGTTGCGGGCCTGTACCGCGATGAGTACGTGGGCCGCGGCATCATGGCCTCGTCCGTGCTGGGCTTTTCGCTGCCGAACTTCTGGCAGGGCATGATGCTGATCCTGCTGTTCGCCGTCTGGCTGGGCTGGCTGCCCGCCACCGGCCGCGGCGACACGGTGACCGTGCTGGGCGTGCGCCTGTCCATCCTGACCGCCGACGGCTGGTCGCACCTGATCATGCCCGCCATCAACCTGGCGCTGGCCAACATCGCCCTGGTGCTGCGCCTGACGGCCTCCGGCGTGGTGGAAGCCCGCAGCCAGGACTACGTGAAGTTCGCGCGCGCCAAGGGCGTCAAACCCGGCCGCATCGTGCGCCGCCACATCCTGCGCAACATCCTGATCCCGGTGGTCACGGTGATCGGCATGGAGTTCGGCACGCTGATCGCCTACTCGACCATCACCGAGACCGTGTTCGCATGGCCCGGCATGGGCAAGCTGCTGATCGACAGCGTCTATCAGCTCGACCGCCCCGTCGTCGTCGCCTACGTGATGCTGGTCACGCTGATCTTCGTCATCATCAACCTGGTTGTGGACATCCTGTACGCCGCGCTCGACCCGCGCGTGCAGCTCGTGGCCCCCGCTCATTGAACCGCCATGGCTAACTCTCCCAATCCCGGCCGCACCCGCACCGTCCAGCCTCTGGCCGAGACGCCCCGGCGCGCCGCCATCCTGAAAAAACTGCATGCGCGCCCCACGGTGCGCGGCTCGGTCATCGCGCTGGCCGTCCTGATCATCCTGGTGGTCTTCGCGCCGTTCTTCGCGCCGCAGAATCCGTACGATCTGGCCAATCTGTCGCTCATGGACGGACGCCTGGCCCCGCGCCAGGCGCTGATGGACGGCAGCATCGCCTGGCTGGGCACCGACGACCAGGGCCGCGACATGCTCAGCGCCATCCTGTATGGCCTGCGCATCAGCCTGATGGTGGGCCTGTCCGCCGTCGTGCTGGCAACCGCCATCGGCGGCGCGATCGGCCTGGTGGCCGCCTACATCGGCGGCTGGGTCGACACCGTGCTGATGCGCATCGTCGACTTCATCCTGGGCTTTCCGACCATTCTGGTGGCGCTGGTGCTGCTGGTGGTGCTGGGCCGGGGGGTCGACAAGGTGATCCTGGCGCTTGTCCTTGTGCAATGGGGCCACTACGCGCGGATCATGCGCAGCCGCGCCCTGCAGGAACGCCGCAAGGAATACGTCGAGGCCGCGGCCAACCTGGGCTTTCCGGCGTGGCGCATCATGCTCTTTCACCTGTTGCCCAACTGCCTGGGTCCGGTGATGGTGTTCGCCACCATCCAGATCGCGACCGCGATCGCGCTGGAAGCGACGCTGTCGTTCCTGGGCGTGGGCGTGCCGATCACCGAACCGTCGCTGGGCCTCTTGATCTCCAACGGCTTCCAGTACCTGCTGTCGGGCGACTACTGGATCAGCCTGTTCCCGGGCATTGCGCTCCTGGTTCTCATCCTCTCCATCAACATCGTGGGTGACCGCCTGCGCGAAAGCCTGGATCCTCGTCGAGCATGAGCGACATTCTTCTTGATGTGCGCGGCCTGCGCACTGCATTCCATACCGAGGCCGGCGCGTGGCTGGCGGTCGACGGTGTCGACCTGACCGTGCGCCGTGGCGAGATCGTGGGCCTGGTGGGCGAGTCCGGTTCGGGCAAGTCGGTCACAGGCTTTTCGCTGCTGGGCCTCATCGACCCGCCGGGCGAAGTCGTCGACGGCGAAGTGAAGTTCAAGGGCACGGACCTGCGCAAGCTGTCTGAAGAGCAGATGCGCCAGTTGCGCGGCAACCGCATCGCCATGATCTTCCAGGACCCGCTGATGACGCTGAACCCGGTGCTGCGCATCGGCGAGCAGATGATGGAAGCCATTCTGACGCACGAGGACGTGCCGCGCGCCCAGGCCGAGGAACGCTGCCGCGAGGCGCTGGCCATGGTCGGCATTCCGTCGCCGGAAAAGCGCCTGAAGAGCTATCCGCACGAATTCTCGGGCGGCATGCGTCAGCGCGTGGCGATCGCGATTGCGATGCTGAACAAACCCGACCTGATCATCTGCGACGAACCCACGACCGCGCTGGACGTGACCATCCAGGGCCAGATCCTGTACCGCATGCAGCAGATCTGCCGCGAGCACAACACGGCGCTGATCTGGATTACCCACGACCTGGGCGTGGTGGCCGAGCTGGCGGACCGCGTGGCCGTGATGTATGCCGGCCGTATCGTGGAAAGCGGTCCGGTCGAACAGGTGCTGGATGCTCCGCGCCACCCCTATACCAAGGGCCTTCTGGACTCGATGCCCGGCGCCACGCAGCCGGGCGCGCGCCTGCACCAGATCAACGGCATGGCGCCCAGCCTGGCGGGCCGTCCGTCGGGCTGTGCGTTCCGGCCGCGCTGCGTCAACGCGGTCACGCGCTGCACCGAGCAGGCCCCCTCCGTCACCACCGAAGGTTCGCGCAGCTATCGCTGTTACGTGCCGATTGCCCGCGAGGCACAGTAAGCAATGAGCCAAGCCGATACCCCCGTCATCGAGCTCAAGAACGTCCACAAGCGCTTCGAGCAGCGGCCTGACCTGGCCCAACGCATTCTCGCCCTGACCGGCCGCCCCATCGACCGCCGCACCGTGTACGCGGTGAACGGCGTGGACCTGTCCATCAAGCGCGGCGAAGTCGTGGGCCTGGTGGGCGAGTCCGGTTGCGGCAAGTCCACGCTGGGACGCGTCGTGGCCGGCCTGCATCGCCAGACCGAAGGCGAGCTGCTGTACCAGGGCCTGGACGCCAACCGCCTGCGCGGCGCCGACAAGCTGGCGTACACGCTGGGCGTGCAGATGATCTTCCAGGATCCGCAGGCCTCGCTGAACCCGCGCCAGCGGCTGCGGCAGATCCTGGGCGAATCGCTGAAGGTGCACAAGCTGGCACCCCCGGCGGAGATCCCCGCCCGCGTCGACCAGGCGCTCACGGAAGTGGGTCTGGCCACCGAATACCGCGACCGCTTCCCGCACCAGATCTCGGGCGGTCAACGCCAGCGCATCGGCATCGCCCGCGCGCTGATGGTGGCGCCCAAGTTCCTGGTCTGTGATGAACCGGTGGCGGCGCTGGACGTGTCGATCCAGGCGCAGGTGATCAACCTGTTCATGGACCTGCGCGAACAGCACGGTTTCACGTACCTGTTCATCAGCCATGACCTGGGCGTGGTCAAGCACATCTCGGACCGCGTCGCGATCATGTATCTGGGTAAGATCGTGGAGATCTCGACGTCGGCCGAAATCTTTGCCCGCGCCAATCATCCGTACACGCAGGCGCTGATGGCCGAAGTGCCGGACGTGGCGCGCCGCGGCCGCAAATTCACGCCGATCAAGGGCGAGATTCCGTCGCCGCTGAATCCGCCGTCCGGCTGCACGTTCAACCCCCGCTGTCCCCACGCGATGCCGCGCTGCCGTGAAGTGGCGCCGGCCCTGAAAGAAATCTCGGCGGGCCACTGGTCGGCCTGCCACCTGAACGAAGCGAGCGCCTGATGAAACCTTCCGATATGTCCAACGTGGACCGCATCGCCATCGAAATGGGCCATGCGGGCCGCAACGCGATCCTGTACGTGGACGAGGACCGCAACTACGACCGTCCGTTCAAGCTGCAGACCTATCGCCCCTACGGCTACACGCCGGACCGCCCGGTGGTGATCGTGCAGCACGGCGTGCTGCGCAACGGCGACGAATACCGCGATTTCTGGGTCGAAGCCGCCGACAAGCACAAGCTGCTGATCGTGGCGCTGACGTTCTCGAACGAAATCTGGCCGGGCGTTGAAAGCTACAACAACGGCCGCGTGTTTTCGGCCGGCGGCAATCCGCGCCACATCGATGGCTGGACGTATGCGCTGGTGGGCAACGTCATCAAGGACATGATCGTCGGCGAGATCACCGACGGGCAGAACGTCTACCTGTTCGGCCACAGCGCGGGCGGCCAGTTCGTCCACCGCCTGATGAGCAGCCAGCCGCACGCGCCCTTCAAGGCGGTGACGGCGGGCAATCCGGGCTGGTACACGCTGCCGACGTTCGACTATCCCTATCCCGAGGGCATGGACGGCGTGGGGCTGACCGAGGACCATCTGGTGAAGCTGCTGGCCTACCCGATGACGATCCTGGCGGGCGACAAGGACATCGAGACCAACGATCCCAACCTGCCGTCCGAGCCCGCGGCAATGCGCCAGGGCCCGCACCGCTTTGCCCGCGCGCAGAACTACTTCGAATTCGGCCGCAAAGAGGCCGAGCGCCGCGGCGTGCCGTTTGGCTGGAAGCTGCAGGTAGTGCCGGGCATCGGCCACGACGGCCGCGCGATGTCTGCCGTGTGCGCGAGCCTGTGGTTCGATGGCAAGATGCCCGACGACGCCGAACTGGCCCGCCTGGCCGGCCAACAGGTCGCCTGAATCCCTTTTCCATTGCTGAAATCCGATACCGCCATGTCCAACACCCAGAGCACTGAACAGATCGTCGCCGGCATTCAAAGCTGGCTGCAATGCGAGTCGCCGTCGAACTTCCCGGAAGGCATCGCCGCGATGGCGCGCATCATCGCCGACTACGCGGCTGCGGCCGGCCTGACGGTGGAGCTGTCGTCGCTGGGGCCCACGACGGGCCCGCTGCTGTACGCGACCAACCGCGCGCCGGGCGATACGCGTCCGGGCATCCTGATCCTGGCGCACATGGATACAGTGCATCCGGTGGGCACGCTGCTGGAAAACCCGGTGCGCATCGACGGCGACCGTCTCTACGGCCCGGGCAGCTATGACATGAAGGCGGGCATCTATCTGGCGCTGACGGCGCTGGCCGGCGTGGCGCGTCCGGGTGCGACGCAACTGCCGGTGGATTTCCTGGTGGTGCCGGACGAAGAAACGGGCAGCCACGCCTCGCGCGCGCATATCGAACGCTTCGCCGCCAATGCCAAGTACGCGCTGGTGTGCGAACCGGCCCGCCCCAACGGCGGCAAGTGCGTGACGGCACGCAAGGGGACGGGCATGCTGAATCTGAACGTGAAGGGCCGCCCGGCCCACGCAGGCATGCAACACGAGAAGGGCCGCAGCGCAATCCGCGAGATGGCGCACCAGGTGCTGGCGCTGGAAGCGATGACGGACTACGACCGTGGGATCACGGTGAGCGTGGGGACCATCGCGGGCGGTACGGTCACGAACACGGTTCCGGCGCTGTGCCGCTGCGTGGTGGATTTCCGGGTGCCTGACATGGGCGCCGCGGAAGACGTGCTGCGCCGGATGCGTGAACTGTGCGCAGTGGGTCCGGACGTTGAACTGGACATCGACGTAGAACTGAACCGTCCGCCGATGGTGAAGACGGAGGCGGCGGCTGCGTTGCTGGCCTTGGTGCAGGGGTTTGCGGATCGCGCGGGCTTCTTGCTTGAAGATGCGCCGATGACGGGTGGCGGCAGCGATGCCAACTTCACGTCGGCAATGGGTATTCCGACGCTGGATGGGTTGGGAGCTGATGGAGATGGCGCGCATACGTTGAATGAGTATGTGCTGGTGTCTACGTTGGAGCAGCGGTTGAAGTTTTGGGAATTGCTGCTGCGGGATTTGGCTTAAGGGTTTGGTTTTTCGCGTTTTGTTGCGCGAAGAGCTGAGTTCTTGAGGCGTCCGGCACGGTGGCGGGCGGGCGGGTGGTTGAGTTCTTAAGACGTCCGGCACGGTGGCGGCCCGGGGTGCGCGGGGCCACGATTGCGGTCCGGAGCCTTCGCTCCGGACTGCCCCGTCGTCATCGTCGTTGTCGCCTCCGGCGACTGCCTTCCGATTCCCTCGGGCTTATCGACGCCC
>NZ_JAKRML010000050.1:0-23207 GCF_022346505.1 Achromobacter sp. ACRQX | reverse complement strand
GAACTTGGTCGACAGAACGGTCGTGATCGCCGCCGTCAACGTCGTTTTGCCGTGGTCAACGTGACCAATCGTACCCACGTTCACGTGCGGCTTGGTACGTTCAAACTTGCCTTTTGCCATGATCTCTATCCTTTGACTTTCAAGGAAACTTGATTTCTGCCGGGGCCGTCCGGATGGACGGACCCGGCAAGGGTTATTTACTTGGCCCGAGCGGCGATGACTTCGTCAGCGACGTTCTTGGGAGCCTCGGAGTAATGCTTGAATTCCATCGTGTACGTAGCACGGCCTTGCGTCAGCGAACGCAGGTTCGTGGCGTAACCGAACATCTCGGCCAGGGGCACTTCAGCCTTGATGGTCTTGCCACCGCCAACCATGTCGTCCATGCCTTGGACCATGCCGCGACGCGAGGACAGATCGCCCATCACGGTGCCAGCGTAGTCTTCCGGCGTTTCGACTTCGACGGCCATCATCGGTTCCAGCAGCACGGGGCTAGCCTTGCGCATGCCTTCCTTGAATGCCATCGAACCGGCCATCTTGAACGCGTTTTCGTTCGAGTCGACGTCGTGGTACGAACCGAAGAACAGCGTGACCTTGACGTCCACGACCGGGTAGCCGGCCAGGATGCCCGAAGGCAGCGTTTCCTGGATGCCCTTGTCCACCGCGGGGATGTATTCGCGAGGAACCACACCGCCCTTGATGGCGTCCACGAATTCGTAGCCGCCGCCAGGAGCCAGGGGCTCGACCTTCAGGACAACGTGACCGTACTGACCACGACCGCCCGACTGCTTGACGAACTTGCCTTCGACTTCTTCGCAGACCTTGCGGATGGTTTCGCGATAGGCCACTTGCGGCTTGCCGACGTTGGCTTCCACGCCGAATTCGCGCTTCATGCGGTCGACCAGAATTTCCAGGTGGAGCTCGCCCATGCCGGAAATGATGGTTTGGCCGGATTCTTCGTCGCTGCGCACGCGGAACGACGGATCTTCCTGAGCCAGACGCGACAGCGCCAGACCCATCTTTTCCTGGTCAGCCTTCGACTTGGGTTCGACGGCCTGCGAAATCACGGGCTCCGGGAAAATCATGCGTTCGAGCAGGATGTGGGAGTCGATGTCGCACAGCGTTTCGCCGGTGGTCACGTCCTTCAGGCCGACCACGGCGGCGATGTCGCCTGCCAACACTTCCTTGATTTCTTCGCGGTTGTTCGCGTGCATCTGCAGAATGCGGCCGATACGTTCCTTCTTGCCCTTGATGGGGTTGTAGACCGTATCGCCCGACTTCAGGACGCCCGAGTACACACGCACGAAGGTCAATTGACCCACGAACGGATCGCTCATCAGCTTGAATGCCAGGGCCGAGAATTTCTCGGTGTCGTCGGCATTGCGCTTGATCGCGTTGCCGTCGTCGTCCTGACCGTCGACCGGGGGGATGTCCACGGGCGAAGGCAGGTAGTCGATGACCGCGTCCAGCATGCGCTGCACGCCCTTGTTCTTGAAGGCGGTGCCGCACAGCATCGGCTGGATTTCGCCAGCGATGGTGCGTTGACGGATGGCCAGGTTGATTTCGGCTTCTTCCAAGGAACCCGTTTCCAGGTACTTGTTCATCAGCTCTTCCGACGACTCAGCGGCGGCTTCAACCAGCTTTTCACGCCATTCGTTCGCCAGACCTTCCAGCTCGGCCGGAACGTCCTTGTAGTCGAACTTGGTGCCTTGGCTGGCTTCGTCCCAAATGATCGCCTTCATCTTGACCAGGTCGACCACGCCTTGGAACGTGTCTTCGGCGCCGATGGGAATGACGATCGGCACGGGATTGGCGCGCAGGCGGTTCTTCAGCTGGTCATAGACCTTGAAGAAGTTGGCGCCGGTGCGGTCCATCTTGTTGACGAAGGCCAGACGCGGCACGCCGTACTTGTTGGCTTGACGCCACACGGTTTCGGACTGGGGCTGAACACCGCCCACCGCGCAGTAGACCATGCAAGCACCGTCCAGGACGCGCATGGAACGTTCCACCTCGATGGTGAAGTCCACGTGTCCCGGGGTGTCGATGATGTTGATGCGGTGCTCGGGGTAGTTGCCGGCCATGCCACGCCAAAACGCCGTCGTAGCAGCCGACGTAATGGTGATGCCACGCTCTTGCTCTTGCTCCATCCAGTCCATGGTGGCTGCGCCATCATGCACTTCGCCAATCTTGTGATTGACGCCGGTGTAGAACAGGATACGTTCGGTCGTGGTGGTCTTCCCTGCATCGATGTGCGCAGAGATACCAATGTTGCGATAGCGCTCGATCGGGGTTTTGCGGGCCATGGTGGATTAGTCCTTAAATTACCAGCGGAAATGGCTGAAGGCCTTGTTGGCCTCTGCCATCTTGTGCGTGTCTTCGCGCTTCTTCATCGCGGCGCCACGACCTTCGGAGGCGTCGATCAGTTCGCCAGCAAGACGCAGATCCATCGACTTCTCGCCACGCTTCTTGGCGGCTTCACGGAGCCAACGCATAGCCAGGGCCAGGCGGCGCACGGGGCGCACTTCAACCGGCACTTGGTAGTTGGCACCGCCAACGCGGCGGCTCTTGACTTCGACGATCGGCTTGATGTTGTTGATCGCCAGGCTGAAAACCTCGATCGGCTCTTTGCCGGTCTTGGTGGCGACTTGCTCGAGGGCGCCGTAAACGATGCGCTCGGCGACGGCCTTCTTGCCGTCCAGCATGACGACGTTCATGAACTTGGCGAGCTCGACGCTGCCGAACTTGGGATCGGGCAGAATCTCGCGCTTGGGTACTTCGCGACGACGGGGCATTGTTGCTTCCTTGTGTCTGTTCAGTTGAACCGTGTTTCATTACACGGCCATGGCCGTCCATTGGGACGACCCCTTACGTGCCGCGCACCTTCCCATCATCTGGACGGCGCGGTCGCACTTCCCGGGTGACGGACTTCCGTCACGTGGGGGTACTGCCGACTTGCTATTAAGCCTTCTTCGGGCGCTTGGCGCCGTACTTCGAGCGGGCTTGCTTACGGTCCTTGACGCCTTGCAGGTCAAGGGAACCGCGCACGATGTGATAACGCACACCGGGCAAGTCCTTCACACGGCCGCCACGCACCAGAACCACCGAGTGCTCTTGCAGGTTGTGGCCTTCACCGCCGATGTACGAAATGACTTCGTAACCGTTGGTCAGACGCACTTTGGCAACCTTACGCAGAGCGGAGTTCGGCTTCTTGGGGGTGGTGGTGTACACGCGAGTGCACACGCCGCGGCGTTGCGGGCAGTTTTCGAGCGCGGGGCTCTTGCTTTTGATGATGCTGACTTCGCGCGGCTTGCGCACGAGTTGGCTAATGGTAGGCATGACCTTTGAAATCCCTTTTACGTACCACTGGTAAGTACTTACGTACTCGTCTCCTGGAGCGGGTGAGCTTTCGGAGAAGGCAGTTCGCGCAAAACCGCCTCAAACGTTCAAATACGTAAAAGAGCGGGCTTGCCAACAAACCATGACAAACGCACAAAATCGGGTGCAGCCAGAAAAACAGTTGGTGCTAGCTGGGCCAAGGACAAAGGTTCGTGACGCGCCTTTGGGCCTTGATCCTGAACTGTCTGCCTGAGCGTGCGGATTTTGCGCGCGAAATAAAGCAGTAAGCCCTTTAGCATAACTGAGATCAAGGGCTACTGTCAAAGTTTTTTGTAAGTGTCGCGCAGCGGCGAGTTGGCGCGAAAAGCGGGGCATTTGACCGCCGCTGGCGAAAATTGGGGCCACGTAGCGGGCAGATCCAGGACCGGCAAGTGCGGCCGGCCGTGACGCCCTAACCGGGCAATCCCTGCCCTCCCATGGACCCGCGAAGTGTACAGCGTGCGCGTTTAGCGGTCTGTAAAAAGATAGCCGCTGCCGTATACCGTGCGGATCGGCAACACCACGCCTGCCTGTTCGGCCTTGCGCCGCAGCCGGCTGACAATAACGTCGATGCTGCGCGCGCTGCTGGCTCGTGCAGCGCCCCCTTCCACCTGCAATTCGTTCCCCAGGGCTTCGCGGTCGACCGCCTTTCCCGCCACGTTCAGCAGGGCGCGAACGATGAGGCGCTCGTTGGCGGACAGCGACAGCGTGACGCCATTCGGGGCGGCCAGCGTCCAGCCCTGGTCGTGGAGCTCCCAGCGGCCGCTGCCCCCGTCCTGCGGCTCGGCGGGATCGGCGGCCGCCGGCAGGCGGCGCGCCAGCGCCAGCAAGATGCAGACGAGTTCACGAGGATCCTGGGGATCAGGCAGGCAGGCATCGGCGCCGCTCTGCAGGCAGCGCAAGCGGCTGTCCACCGGCATGCCCTTGCCGACAACCACGATGCCCAGCGGTGCGGAGCCATGCAGCCGCGCAATGAGGGCATAACCGATTTCGCCCGACGCGCCGATGTCCAGAACCACGGCATCGTGGTGGCCGCTGCTGAGCAGGCCGAACAATTCCAACGAGGTCGAGCATCCGCGGGCCGAGATGCCGGCCTGCAACAGCGTGGACACGGACGAACCGCGCACGGTTTCGTCCGGTGACATCACAAGTATGCGCAATTGATTCATATCTGTTCCGGTCTGCATTCCCTCCCCTTGCACCGCCTGCTGTGTCGCGGCTGGTGACATCGTTGGAACAGTTTGGCGTCGCCCTATGCAACAACTCCAGTCAAGATTCGTCAACTTTGCAATGTTTGACAGTTCTTGCCATAACGTAGCCGCGGAAGGGTTTTCCCGAGTTATCATTCGTTTACATAAATCCCCCCTTCGTTTTGCTAGGTCGCCACACGCGCGCCTGCGCAGCCAACTTTCGCGAGAACTCGTCTAATGAAAATCGCGTCGCTGGAAGACGACCTGGACCAGGCTCGGCGCATCCAGCAAGTTCTGACCGCCGCCGGCTATGCTTGCACCAGCTATCACCAGAGCCGGGATCTGCTCGCCGCCCTTCGCACTGAAACGTATGACCTGGTGCTGCTGGACTGGCACCTGCCCGACATCGATGGCGACGACGTCGTCCGCTGGCTGCGCACACACATCGGCGCGCGCATTCCCGTGATTTTCCTGACCAACCGGTCGGCCGAGGATGATCTGGTCGAAGGCCTGCGTGCAGGCGCGGACGACTACATCGTCAAGCCGATGCGTCCGCTGGAGCTGCTGGCACGGGTCGCGGCGCTGTTGCGCCGCAGCCAGATCGCCGAGCCCGTCGACCAGACCATTGAAGTCGCGCGGTATCGGGTCGACCCCGCGGCGCGCGCCATTTCGCTGGACGACGTTGCGATTTCGCTGGCCCCGAAGGAATTCGAGCTGGCGCTGCTGTTCTTTCGCAATGTCGGCCGGCTCATGTCGCGCGACGTGCTCGCCGAGTGCGTCTGGAACCGCGAAATCCCCGCCACCTCGCGCACGTTGGATACGCACCTGTCGAACATCCGGCAGAAGCTGCAGCTCCGTCCGCAGCACGGCGTGCGCCTGACCTCCTCTTATGCGCTTGGCTACCGGCTCGAACTGGTCAGCCCGTCCGACGACGGCCAGAACCTTTCGCCGTAACGGCGTCGCCCGAATCCCTGGAGAATCGTTTGCCATGAGCCGCTTCCGCGCGCTTTCTCTGCTTGTCCTGGCTTCCTGCATGATGCTGGCCGCCCCCGCGCACAGCCAGCCCGCCGGCGCATTGGGCGACGACTTCATCCATCGCGTGCGCCAGGGCGAGACGCTGATCGAACTGGCCACGCAGTACACGCGCAACCAGGCCAACTGGAACCGGTTGCAGACGCTCAACAAGGTCGTGACCCCGGAACTGCTGCCCATCGGGTTGGAACTGCACATCCCGCTGGCGATGATTCCGGTGCGCGACGCGCAGGCGCAGGTCGTGCACGTCAGCGGTCAGGCCAGCCTGAATGGCAAGTCCGTGCAGCCCGGAACGCCGGTGTCCGAAGGCAGTACGCTGGAAACCGCTCCCAACGGTTTCGTCACGCTACAGCTTGCCGACGGATCGCGGCTCACGTTGCCGTCCAACGGCGCGGTGGACCTCACACGCCTGCGCCAGTTCGAAGGCACTGCGCTGACGGATTCGGTGATCAATGTGCGGCGCGGCAGCGTGGAATCCAGCGTCGCGCCAGCGGGCCAGGGTGTGGGCCGTTTCGAGATCCGCACGCCGGTCGCCGTGACGGGTGTGCGCGGCACGCGATTCCGCGTGCAGAGCAGCGCGCAAGGCGTCCATAGCGAAGTCCTGGAAGGCAGCGTGCGCTTGCAGGCGCACGCGCCCGGCGATTCGCCCGCCAAGCCGGTCGCGGTGGCGCAAGGTTACGGCGCCGCGGTGGGCGCCGACGGCGCCATGTCCGCCCTGCGTCCGCTGCTCGCCGCGCCGCAATTGGGCGATCCGGTACGCGCCGGCGGCACGTGGTCGGTGCCGTTTGTGCCGGTCGAAGGGGCGCAAAGCTATCTGGTTCGCGTCTCGCGCGATGCCGATGGCGCGCTGCCCGTGTCGTCCGCCAGCTTTCCGGCCAACGACATCCGCTTTTCCGCGCCGGGCCCCGGCACGTTCTACGTGTCGGTGCGCGCCGTCGATGCCCTTGGCCTGCACGGGGCGGATTCAGTCCGATCCTTCGAGGGCGCGAACATGTTGATGACGTCGTACGGCCTTGGCGTTGGCAGCGGCTCTGGCGGGCTGGTGACGCTGACCGCGTACTAGGACAAGCGCCATGGCCGCCCCCGCCGACTCGCTCGACCGGTCCTGGCGGTCCGGACTGTGGCTGACGTTGGTTTTGGCGGCGCTGGCCGCTTTCCTGGGCACTTTCAACGGGCTCGGCCGTCTTGATCAGGTCTTCTACGACCGCGCGGTGATGATGACGGGCCGTCCGGCTGATCCGGACATCCTGGTCGTGGCGATCGACGACGCGAGCATCGACGCGCTGGGACGCTGGCCGTGGCGGCGTGCCATCCACGCGGCCTTGCTCGACCGGCTGGCGGGCGCGCGGGCTGTGGGGGTGGATCTCATCTTTGCCGAGCCAGACAAGATCAATGCCGCAGACGATGCCATCCTGGCGGACAGCATCCGGCGCAACGCGCACACCGTGCTGCCCGTGGTTCTGGACCGTCTGAAAAACCCGACGGCCATCGGCCTGCCGATCCCCGAATTGGCGCAGGCATCGGCCTCCACCGGCTTCATCAATGCAGTCATCGACCCGGACGGCGTCGTGCGCGAAGCCGCCCTCACCGCGCAATTTGCCGGCGACCGCAGAAATCATCTGGCCATCTCGATGCTCGAGGTCGGCGGCGAAGCTGATCGCGCCCAACGGTTGCTCAAGCGTGCAAACGCCGACGGACGGATCCTGATCCCGTATGCAGGCCCGCCCGGCCACGTGCGGACCGTCTCCTATCTTTCCGTGCTGCGGGGCGATTGGACGCCCGAGGAGCTGCGCGGCAAATATGTGCTGGTGGGCGCCTGGGCGACGGGCCTGGGCGACGAATATCCGACGCCGGTGTCGCACGACGTCAGCGGCATATCGGGCGTGGAAATCATCGCCAACGTTCTGCAGGCCGCGCGGGACGACATCGCCTTCCAGCGGCCGCCGGCCGGGTGGAGCGCGCTTTTCGCGCTGTTGCCGGTGTTGCTCGCCAGCCTGGCCTTGTGGCGCCTGTCGCCCAAGAAGGCGCTGCTGGTCAGCCTTGCGCTGCTTGCCGCCATCCTGCTTGCATCGTGGCTGCTCCTTGCCCAGGCCTATCTGTGGTTCGCACCGACCGCGGCGTTGGCGGGCGTGGCCTTGTGCTATCCGCTCTGGAGCTGGCGCAATCAGGAAGCCGCGCTGCGCTATATGGATACGGAACTGCAGCGCCTGCAGCGCGAATACCCCCCGATCCTGAACGAAGCCCGCGTGCAGCTTGCCAATCCGAATGCGTCGCTGGAGAGCCGGGTCGGCGAACTTCGGCGTGCGCTGGCGCGAGTGCGCAACCTGCGGCGGTTCCTGGCTGACGGGCTGGACGGCATGCCGGATGCGACGCTGGTGTTCGACCAGGAAGGCCGCATGCGATTCCGCAACCAGGCCGCCATCCTGTTCTTCCAGCGGCTTGGCATCCGTCCGCCTCGGATCGGCCGGCCGGCAGCGCACCTGCTGGAACATACCCTCGCCGACGAGGCGGCGCGGACACGCGTGGCAGAGGCGTTAAGCGGCCGTCCGCCCGCCGACGCCGCCTCGCCTTGGAGCGCGGACGTCGAAGTGCGCGACCGCGCCGGCCGCGACCTGATCCTGAAATGCGCCCCTATCCACACGGCCGAGGGCCAGTTCGCAGGCACGGTCGCCACGCTGACCGACATCTCAAGCATTCGCCAGGCCGAGCGTCAACGCGAAGAAACGCTGCGCTTCATCTCGCACGACATGCGCGCGCCGCAAAGCTCGATCCTTGCGTTGGTGGAGCTATCGCGGGAAGGCGGGCAGCAGGAAGTGCGGCCCGACACGCTCGAGCGCATTGCGATGCTGGCCAATCGCACGCTCACGCTGGTCGATGACTTCGTGCATCTGACACGTGCCGAATCGATGCCGATCAGCACCATCGAGCTGGATCTGGGCAGTTTGCTGCAGGACGCCGTCGACGATCTCTGGCCGTCTGCCAACAAACGCGGCATCGCATTGGAGACCCGGATGCCGCTCCCGGTTGCCTACACCCGCGGCGAACAGACGCTGCTGATACGCGCGCTCTGCAATCTGGTCGACAACGCCATCAAGTACAGCGCCAGCGGCACGCGGATCGAATGCGGCATTGATGAACAGCCCAGCTTCTGGCGCGTGCGCATCAAGGATCAAGGCCAGGGAATCGCGGCCCAGGACGTAGCCCGGTTGTTCGAACCGTTTGCGCGAGTGGGCGTTGAAACGCGGGGGGATGTGGGCGGTGCCGGGTTGGGACTGGCTTTCGTGCACACCGTCGCCAAACGGCATGGCGGGCGCATCGAGGTGCAGAGTGAACCGGGCGTCGGCTCCGAGTTCATCCTGCACCTGCTGAAGGTGTAGACCGCCCTATTTACTGGAAGGTGTGCGAGATGACCGCCGGCTTGCCCGGCTTGACCTCGAGCGTCATGCGCAACGGCGGCAGGTCGGCGTTGCGCACGACCACCTGGTACTTGCCCGGAATCAGCTTGAGGTCCTTCACGGGCGGGCTGATGCCGCGCGCCACGCCGTTGATCCAGACTTCACCCCAAGGACGGATGTCCAGCCGCACGGTGACCGGCACCGGCTTGGGCTTGGGCGCTTCTTCGGTCGCGGCGGGCGGCGCCGGTTCCTGCACTTCGGGCGCTGGCGGCGCCTCGGCGGTACTCGCCGGATTTGACTGCGCCCCCGCGGATGACGCGGCGGCAGTCGCGACAGACCCGGCGGCGGCTGGCTGCCCGGATGCGGCGCCACTGGCCGTCAACGACGGCAGATCCGCAGGCGCCTGGGTGGCCGCTGGCGCTGGCGGTGGCGCGGGCGGCGGGGTCTGCGGCAACGGATGCACGACGGGCGGATTCGGCTGCACGACTTCCGAGCGCGTGATGAGGGCGTTGGGCGTGCCCTTGCCCCACTGAAACCACGCGTAAACGCCTGCGCCGATGAGCGCCAGGATCAACAGCCAGAACAGCAACGGTCCCCGCCGCCGGGCGGGCTCGCGCCGTTCCGGCAAACCCGCCATGGGCGCGACCTTGGCCACTTCGTCCAATTCGTCTTCGGGCGCTTCGGGTTCGTCGTAGGCCGCAACGCCCAGCAGGCTGGCCAGCTCTGCCAACGACTGCGGCCGCGCCTTGGTGTCCATCGACATGCCGGCATCGATGACACGCAGGAATTCCTGGCTGTACTTGGGCAGCCCCATGTCCGCCAGCGCTTCGTACTCGTCGTGGGCGCGGCGTTCCGGCGCCGGCGGCGGCCGGCTGCCGATCACCAGGGCGTACGCCACCGCGCACAGGGAGTAGATGTCCGACCAGGGCCCGCGCGGCCATTCCATGGAGTCGGTGTACAGCTCGAACGGCGCGAAGCCGGCGGCCGGCGTCCGGCTGGAACGGCGCGACCGCGCCACCGCCAGTTCGGGCAGCAGATGCGCGCGCGCGTTCTCGTCCATGCCGACGGTTTCGAGCGAAATGTCGCCACAGATTTCGCCCTGCGCATGCAGTGCGACGAGAGACGGCAAAAGGTCCGAGAGAAGCCGCTTGATGCGCGACTCCGGCACCCCGCCTGCCGCGCTGGCGGCAATGGCGCTCAACGGGCGCAGGGCCAACGGCGCGGCGCCGGAAAAGGGGCCACGCGGCGTCAACAAGCCGGCGGGAGTAGACATCATCGAAGCTGCGCGTGCGCGCCAAAACGGGTTCAGGGGCTATTTAGGCGGAATATTATCCAATCCGCAAGGTCAGGACATTGCCGAAAATGTCCGAGCGCATCAGGCTGTGGCACGATAGCGTACTGCGTCATCACCCTACATCTTTGGAAGCCATGAAAATTCGCATCCTGAGCAGTCTGCTTGGCGTATCGGCCCTCCTGGCCGGTTGCGCGGGCATCTCCAAACCGAAACCCGAGAGCCCTCCGACGGCCGAAGCCCTGGCCGAGCTGCAGCAGGTGCGCGACCAATACAGCGCCGGTCAATATGGCGAAGTCATCCGCGGCGTTGCCCGGTCCGATACCCTGGCCACCTCGTCCAAAGCAGTACGCATAGAGGCCTATAAGCTTCAGGCGTTCAGCTATTGCGTGACGCGTTATACCCAGCTTTGCGAGGACAGCTTCGCGCGTATCCTGGTGCTGGATCCGGCGTTTGAACTCGCCCCCGCCGAAGCCGGTCATCCGGTCTGGGGACCGGTCTTCCAGCGCGCCCGCGCGCAGGCCGCCAAGTAGTCCTGCCGCACCCGTTCTTTTCGCAAGCAAAAAGGCCGCTGATTCGCATCAGCGGCCTTTTTATTTTCAGGCTTCCACCGCAGCCTCGCGGTGGAACCTGTCCGGACGATCCGCTTATTCGGCGGCGTCGTCGGTACCCACGTCGGAAGCAGGCGTCTCGGCGTCCGAACCCACCGTGACCGGTGCGTCTTCGAACGGGTTGGCCTGCTGGCGAGCGGCTTCGCGTTCCGCCGCCTCCAGCTGTTCCTTGTCGCGGCGTGCATGGTGGTAAGCCAGGCCGGTACCCGCCGGGATGAGGCGGCCGACGATGACGTTTTCCTTCAAGCCACGCAGGTCGTCGCGCTTGCCCATGATGGCGGCTTCGGTCAGGACACGGGTGGTCTCCTGGAACGAAGCAGCCGAGATGAACGAGTCGGTCGACAGCGAGGCCTTCGTGATACCCAGCAGCACGTTGTCGTACGTAGCCGGACGCAGGTCGGCAGCCGTGACGCGGTCGTTTTCGTTCAACAGCTCGGAGCGCTCGACCTGCTCGCCCGGGATGAACTCGGTGTCGCCCGCGTCAACGATGTTCACACGGCGCAGCATCTGACGAACAATCACTTCGATGTGCTTGTCGTTGATCTTCACGCCCTGCAGACGGTAAACGTCCTGCACTTCGTCGACGATGTACGTCGCCAGCTTCTCGATGCCTTGCAGGCGCAGGATGTCGTGGGGATCGGCCGGGCCGTCCACGATCATTTCGCCCTTGTTCACCACTTGGCCGTCGTGCACCAGCACCTGCTTTTCCTTCGGAATCAGGAACTCGTGGCTCACGCCTTCCAGGTCGGTGATGACCAGACGCTGCTTGCCCTTGGTGTCCTTGCCGAACGAAACCGTACCGGTGACGTCGGCGAGCATGCCGGCGTCCTTCGGCGAACGTGCTTCGAACAGTTCGGCCACACGCGGCAGACCGCCGGTAATGTCGCGGGTCTTTTGCGATTCTTGCGGAATACGCGCCAGAACTTCACCCACGGCAACCTGCTGGCCGTCACGCACCGTGATCAGCGCACCCACCGGGAACGAGATGTTCACCGAGTGATCGGTGCCGGCGATCTTGACGTCTTCGCCGTTCTCGTTGACCAGCTTGATCTGCGGACGCATGACGATCTTGCCGCCACGGGTCTTCGGCGTGATGACGACGAGCGTCGACAGGCCGGTGACTTCGTCCACCTGCTTGGCAACGGTCACGCCTTCTTCGATGTTCTCGAAGCGGACGGCGCCGCCGTATTCCGACACGATCGGACGGGTCAGCGGATCCCACGTTGCCAGGCGCGCGCCAGCCTTCACGGCTTCGCCATCGCCCACCAGCACGGTCGCGCCGTACGGGATCTTGTGGCGTTCGCGTTCGCGGCCGTTGTCGTCGAAGATCGCCAGTTCGCCCGAGCGCGAAATCGCGACACGTTCGCCCTTGGCGTTCGTGACGTAGCGCATCGTGCTGGCAAAGCCAACGGTACCGGTCGACTTGGTTTCCACCGCGCTGGCCAGGGCCGAACGCGACGCCGCGCCACCGATGTGGAACGTACGCATCGTGAGCTGCGTGCCCGGTTCACCGATGGACTGGGCAGCGATAACGCCAACTGCCTCGCCCTGGTTGACCGGCGAACCACGACCCAGGTCGCGGCCGTAGCAGTGCGCGCACAGACCATGACGCGTTTCGCAGGTCAGCGGCGTGCGGACCTTGACTTCGTCCACGCCGATGCGGTCGATGGTGTCGACCAGATCTTCGTCCAGCAGGGTGCCGGCGACGATGGCCGTTTCCTGCGTGTCTGGGTTGACGATGTCCACGGCAGCGACGCGGCCGAGGATACGGTCGCGCAGCGGTTCGATGACTTCACCGCCTTCGACCAGGGCCTTCATGTTGTAGCCCTGCGACGTGCCGCAGTCGTCTTCGGTGATGACCAGATCCTGCGTCACGTCGACCAGACGACGGGTCAGGTAACCCGAGTTCGCGGTCTTCAGTGCCGTATCGGCCAGACCCTTACGCGCACCGTGAGTGGAGATGAAGTACTGGAGTACGTTCAGGCCTTCACGGAAGTTTGCGGTAATGGGCGTTTCGATAATCGAGCCGTCCGGCTTGGCCATCAGGCCGCGCATACCGGCCAGCTGGCGGATCTGGGCAGCCGAACCGCGGGCGCCCGAGTCAGCCATCATGTAGATGGAGTTGAAGGACTCCTGGCGCACCTCCTCGCCGTGACGGTTGGTCACGGGCTCGGTGGCCAGTTGTTCCATCATCGCCTTGCCGACCTTGTCGCCAGCCTTGCCCCAGATGTCCACAACGTTGTTGTAGCGCTCTTGGGACGTGACCAGACCCGACGAGTACTGCTTGTCGATTTCCTTCACTTCGCGGCTGGCTTCGGCCAGGATGCCTTCCTTGGCGGTCGGGATCAGCATGTCGCCCATGGCGATCGAGATACCGCCGCGCGTGGCCAGGCGGAAGCCCGACTGCATCAGCTTGTCGGCGAAGATCACCGTGTCGCGCAGGCCGCAGCGGCGGAACGACTGGTTGATCAGACGCGAGATTTCCTTCTTCTTCAGCGCCTTGTTCAGGACGGTGAAGGGCAGGCCCTTGGGCAGGATCTCGGACAGCAGCGCGCGGCCGACCGTCGTCTCGTGACGGCGGATCACCGGTTGCCATTCGCCGTTCTCGTCGCGCTCATGTTCCTTCAGGCGCACGGTGATGCGGCTTTGCAGCTCGACTTCGTTGTTGTCGTAGGCGCGCTGGACTTCAGCGACGTCCATGAAGAAGATGCCTTCGCCACGGCCGTTGATGCGCTCGCGGGTCGTGTAGTACAGACCCAGCACGATGTCCTGCGACGGCACGATCGACGGTTCGCCGTTGGCCGGGAACAGCACGTTGTTGGACGCGAGCATCAGCGTGCGCGCTTCCAGCTGGGCTTCCAGCGACAGCGGCACGTGAACGGCCATCTGGTCACCGTCGAAGTCGGCGTTGAACGCCGCGCAAACCAGCGGGTGCAGCTGGATGGCCTTGCCTTCGATCAGCACCGGCTCGAACGCCTGGATGCCCAGACGGTGCAGCGTCGGCGCACGGTTCAGCATGACCGGGTGTTCGCGGATGACTTCTTCCAGGATGTCCCAGACCACCGGTTCCTGACTTTCGACCAGTTTCTTGGCAGCCTTGATGGTCGTGGCCAGGCCCATCATCTCCAGACGATTGAAGATGAACGGCTTGAACAGTTCCAGGGCCATCAGCTTGGGCAGACCGCACTGATGCAGCTTGAGCTGCGGACCCACCACGATGACCGAACGGCCCGAGTAGTCGACGCGCTTGCCCAGCAGGTTCTGACGGAAACGACCGCTCTTGCCCTTGATCATGTCGGCCAGGGACTTGAGCTGGCGCTTGTTGGCGCCCGTCATGGCCTTGCCACGGCGGCCGTTGTCCAGCAGCGAGTCGACCGCTTCCTGCAGCATGCGCTTTTCGTTGCGCAGGATGATCTCAGGCGCCTTGAGCTCGAGCAGACGCTTCAGACGGTTGTTGCGGTTGATGACGCGGCGGTACAGGTCGTTCAGGTCGGAGGTCGCGAAGCGGCCGCCGTCCAGCGGCACCAGCGGACGCAGGTCCGGCGGCAGCACGGGCAGCACTTCCATGACCATCCACTCGGCCTTGATGCCGGACTTCTGGAAGCCTTCCAGCACCTTCAGGCGCTTGGAGATCTTCTTGATCTTGGCTTCCGAGCTGGTGGCCTTCAGTTCGCCGCGCAGCGTTTCCACTTCGCGGTCGATGTCGATGGTGCGCAGCAGTTCGCGCACGGCTTCGGCGCCCATCAGGGCACGGAAGTCGTCGCCGTATTCCTCGGTCTTGGCCAGGAAATCGTCGTCCGACATGATCTGGCCGCGCTTGAGCGGCGTCATGCCGGGTTCGATCACGCACCAGGCTTCGAAGTACAGCACGCGTTCGATGTCGCGCAGGGTCATGTCGAGCACCATGCCCAGACGCGACGGCAGGCTCTTCAGGAACCAGATGTGCGCGACGGGGCTGGCCAGCTCGATGTGGCCCATGCGTTCACGGCGAACCTTGGCGACGGTGACTTCAACGCCGCACTTTTCGCAGATCACGCCACGGTGCTTCAGGCGCTTGTACTTGCCGCACAGGCACTCGTAGTCTTTGATCGGGCCAAAGATCTTGGAGCAGAACAGGCCGTCACGCTCGGGCTTGAACGTGCGGTAGTTGATCGTCTCGGGCTTGCGGACTTCGCCGTAGGACCACGAACGGATCTTCTCGGGCGAGGCGATGCCGATCTTGATGGCATCGAACTGCTCGTCTTGAGAGACTTGCTTAAAGAGGTCGAGTAGCGCTTTCATTAGTTACGCTCCAAATCCATGTCCAGGGCCAACGAGCGGATTTCCTTGACCAGAACGTTGAACGATTCCGGCATGCCGGCGTCGATCACGTGGTCGCCCTTGACGATGTTCTCGTAAACCTTGGTACGACCGTTGATGTCGTCCGACTTCACCGTCAGCATTTCCTGCAGGGTGTAGGCGGCGCCGTATGCTTCCAGCGCCCACACTTCCATTTCCCCGAAACGCTGGCCGCCGAACTGCGCCTTGCCGCCCAGCGGCTGCTGGGTCACGAGCGAGTACGGGCCGGTGGAACGGGCGTGCATCTTGTCGTCGACCAAGTGGTGCAGCTTCAGGTAGTGCATGTAGCCGACAGTCACGGGGCGCTCGAATTGCTCGCCCGTGCGGCCGTCGAACAGCCATGCCTGCGTACGCGAAGGCGTCAGCGCCATGCGCTCGGCGACGTCATCCGGATAGGCCAGTTCCAGCATCTTGGTGATTTCCTCTTCGGTCGCGCCGTCGAAGACGGGCGTCGCGAACGGCACGCCGTTCTTGAGGTTCTGGGCCATTTCCATGACTTCGTCATCGGTCAGTTCGTCGATGCGCGCGCCGGAGCCGGTCGTGTTGTAGACCTTGTCCAGATAAGCGCGGACGTTCTTGACCTGCGCCGTGCGCTCGTCACGCAGCATGTCGGCGATGCGATGGCCAACACCCTTGGCAGCCCAGCCCAAGTGAACTTCCAGCACCTGGCCGACGTTCATCCGCGAGGGCACGCCCAGCGGGTTCAGAACGATGTCGGCCGGCGTGCCGTCAGCCATGTGGGGCATGTCTTCCACCGGGGTGATGCGCGAGACCACACCCTTGTTGCCGTGACGACCTGCCATCTTGTCGCCAGGCTGCAGACGACGCTTCACGGCCAGGTAGACCTTGATCATCTTCAGCACGCCCGGGGGCAGCTCGTCGCCTTGCGTCAGCTTCTTGCGCTTCTCTTCGAAGGCCAGATCGAACTGGTGACGCTTCTGCTCGAGCGATTCCTTGGCCTGTTCCAGCACGACAGCGTGCGGCTCATCGGCCAGACGGATGTCGAACCACTGCCAGCGATCCAGGTCGGCCAGGTAGGCCTTGGTGATCGTCGCGCCCTTGGCCAGCTTGCGCGGGCCGCCGTTGACGGTCTTGTTGACCAGCATCTTTTCGATACGGTCGAACTGGTCGTTTTCAACGATGCGCAGCTGGTCGTTCAGGTCCTGGCGATAGCGGCGCAGTTCATCGTCGATGATGGACTGGGCGCGCTTGTCGCGCACGATGCCTTCACGCGTGAACACCTGCACGTCGATCACGGTGCCGGTCATGCCCGAAGGCACGCGCAGCGAGGTGTCCTTAACGTCGGACGCCTTTTCACCGAAGATGGCGCGCAGCAGCTTTTCTTCCGGCGTCAGCTGGGTTTCGCCCTTGGGCGTGACCTTGCCGACCAGCACGTCGTCGGCGCTGACTTCGGCGCCGATGTACGTGATGCCGGAATCGTCCAGACGGTTCAACTGCGTTTCAGCCAGGTTGCTGATGTCGCGGGTGATTTCTTCCGGTCCGAGCTTCGTGTCGCGGGCGACAACCGTCAGTTCCTCGATGTGCACCGAGGTGTAGCGGTCATCCGCCACGACCTTTTCGGAGATCAGGATCGAGTCTTCGAAGTTGTAGCCGTTCCAGGGCATGAACGCGATCAGCATGTTCTGACCCAGGGCGAGTTCGCCCAGGTCGGTCGATGCGCCGTCAGCCAGCACGTCGCCCTTGGCAACGCGGTCGCCACGCTTGACGATCGGACGCTGGTTGATGTTCGTGTTCTGGTTGGAACGCGTGTACTTGATCAGGTTGTAGATGTCGACGCCCACTTCGCCGGCGACGTTTTCTTCGTCGTTCACGCGAATCACGACGCGCTCGGCGTCGACGTGGTCGACCAGACCGCCACGCAGCGCCTGCACGGTGGTGCCCGAGTCAACGGCCACGGTGCGCTCGATACCCGTACCCACGACCGGCTTTTCCGGGCGCAGGCAAGGCACGGCCTGACGTTGCATGTTGGCGCCCATCAGTGCGCGGTTCGCGTCATCGTGCTCGAGGAACGGAATCAGCGAGGCAGCGACCGACACGATCTGCGACGGAGCAACGTCCATGTAGTGCACGTTGGCCGGGGCGGTCAGCATCGTTTCGCCAGCTTCACGGCAGGCGACCAGGTCGTCAACGAAACGGCCTTCTTCGTCGAGCGCGGCGTTGGCCTGCGCGATGACGTAGTGGCTTTCTTCGATGGCGGACAGGTAGTCGATCTGGTCGCTGACGCGGCCGTCGACAATCTTGCGGTAAGGCGTTTCCAGGAAGCCGTACTCGTTCAAGCGAGCGTACAGCGCCATGGAGTTGATCAGACCGATGTTCGGGCCTTCCGGCGTTTCGATCGGGCAGACGCGGCCGTAGTGGGTCGGGTGCACGTCGCGGACTTCAAAGCCGGCGCGCTCGCGGGTCAGACCGCCCGGGCCCAGTGCGGAAACACGACGCTTGTGCGTGATTTCCGACAGCGGGTTGGTCTGGTCCATGAACTGCGAGAGCTGGCTCGAACCGAAGAACTCCTTGATGGCAGCCGAGATCGGCTTGGAGTTGATCAGGTCGTGCGGCATCAGGTTTTCCGTCTCGGCCTGGCCCAGACGTTCCTTGACGGCGCGCTCGACGCGCACGAGACCGGCGCGGAACTGGTTTTCGGCCAGTTCGCCCACGCAACGCACGCGGCGGTTGCCCAAGTGATCGATGTCATCGATCTGGCCACGGCCGTTACGCAGCTCAACCAGCACCTTGATGGTTTCAAGGATGTCTTCGTTGGTCAGCGTCATCGGACCGGTGATGTCCTCACCACGGCCCAGACGGCTGTTGACCTTCATGCGGCCGACGCGCGACAGGTCGTACGTCTCTTCGCTGTAGAACAGACGCTGGAACAGCGCTTCCACCGCTTCTTCGGTGGGCGGCTCGCCAGGACGCATCATGCGGTAGATGGCAACGCGCGCGGCCATCTGGTCGGCGGTTTCATCGGTGCGCAGCGTTTGCGAGATATAGGGACCGCGGTCCAGGTCGTTGGTGTACAGCGCCTGGAAATCGTGCACGTTGGCCGCGCGCAGGGCGCCCAGCACGCTTTCCGTGATCTCGTCGTTGGCGTTGGCGATGACTTCGCCGGTGTCTTCATCGACGATGTTCTTGGCCAGCACGCGGCCGTACAGGAAATCTTCCGGCACGGAGATGCGCTGGATGCCGCCGGCAGCCAGGTCGCGCAGGTGCTTGGCGTTGATGCGCTTGTCTTTTTCGACGATCACCTTGCCCGAACGGTCGGCGATGTCGAAACGGGCCATTTCGCCCTTCCAGCGCTCAGGCACGAATTCCATCATCGCGCCTTCGCTCTTCAGTTCGAAGTTGTCGAAGTCGAAGAAGTTGGCCAGGATGGATTCCGGCGTCATGCCGATGGCCTTGCACAGGATCGTGACAGGCATCTTGCGACGGCGGTCGACGCGGAAGAACAGGACGTCCTTCGGGTCGAATTCGAAGTCCAGCCACGAGCCGCGGTAAGGAATCACGCGGGCCGAGAACAGGAGCTTGCCCGAGCTGTGCGTCTTACCGCGGTCGTGTTCGAAGAACACGCCCGGCGAACGGTGCAGCTGCGAAACGATGACACGCTCCGTGCCGTTGATGACGAAGGAACCCGTGCCCGTCATGAGCGGAATTTCGCCCATGTAGACTTCCTGTTCCTTCACTTCCTTCACGGTGGGCTTGCTGACTTCGCGGTCAAGCAGCACCAGGCGGACCTTGGCTCGCAGGGGCGAGGCATAGGTCAGGCCACGTTGCTGACATTCCTTGACATCGAACACCGGTTCGCCGAGCACGTAGCTCACGAACTCCAAGCGCGCCATACCGTTGTGACTAACGATCGGGAAAATCGACGAGAACGCCGCCTGCAAACCGTCGGCTACGCGTTCGGACGGGGCGGTATCCGCCTGCAGGAAAGTTAGGTAGGATTGAAGCTGAGTCGCCAAAAGGAAGGGAACGTTTTGAACGTCTTCACGCTTGGCGAAGCTTTTGCGGATGCGCTTTTTTTCGGTGTACGAGTAAGGCATGAGCACTCCGACTCGAGGTTGCATGGGCCGTCAACCACGGCCCCAGGTGATACGACTCCAGGAAACCCCACTGAATGGGCATACCCTCAGTAGGGGTTTCCTGGAAACGCAAAAGCCCGGGGACTGCAAACTGTGCTGTCCCCGGGCAGTTGACGCAGGTCTTACTTGACTTCGACCTTGGCGCCAGCTTCTTCCAGCTTCTTCTTGGCGGCTTCGGCGTCAGCCTTGGCCACAGCTTCCTTGACGGGCTTCGGAGCGCCGTCGACCAGGTCCTTGGCTTCCTTCAGACCCAGACCGGTCAGCTCGCGCACGGCCTTGATGACGCTGACCTTGTTCGCGCCGGCTTCTTGCAGGACGACGGTGAACTCGGTTTGCTCTTCAGCAGCGGCGGCAGCGCCACCAGCGGCGGGAGCAGCAACAGCGACGGCAGCGGCAGCAGCCGACACGCCGAACTTCTCTTCCATTTCCTTGATCAGCTCGGACAGCTCGAGCACGGTCATGCCAGCGATGGCGTCAAGGATTTCAGCTTTGTTAAGTGCCATTTTTCAGAACTCCAAATTTTTTGGTAATGCCAGGGTTTGGGTGTCGCTTCGTCGTTCAGCGAATTCCGGACAGCAGGGCGATTAGGCCGCTGCCTTCTGGTCGCGCACGGCAGCGAGGCCACGGGCGAACTTGGTCGGAACTTCGTTGAGCGTACGCACGAATTGCGCGATGGGGGCTTGCATGGTGCCAAGCAGCTTCGACAGCAACTCTTCGCGCGAGGGCATGGTGGCCAGAGCCTTCACACCTTCTTGGTTCAGCAAGTTGTTGGGCAGAGCGCCCGCCTTGATGACCAGCTTGTCGTTGCTTTTCGCGAAGCCAGCGATGACCTTGGCCGCCGCGACCGGATCGGTGCTGATGCCATAGATCAGCGGACCGGTCAGTTGCTCAGCCAACGGCTCGAAAGCCGTGCCGGCAACAGCACGACGGGCCAGCGAGTTCTTCAGAACACGCAGATACACGCCCGATTCACGCGCAGTTTTGCGCAGTACGGTGACAGAGGCGACGTCCAGACCACGGTACTCAGCGATAACAATCGATTGGGCCTTGGCGACTTCCGCCGAGACTTCCTCGATTACCACCGCTTTCTCTTGACGATTGAGACTCACGGTTTGAACACTCCATCAAAAGACGCCTGGGGCCGGAGCCTTGCGCGTCAACCGAATGCGGCGCCTGGACGAGTTCTTCGGGTAAAGAAATCTTCCTGGGGACGCCGTCTACGCTGGATCCGGACTATGCGAGCTCCGGGATTAAGCGGGGCAGCGGCGATGCTGCTTTCCTTGCGGAAGGAAGAATCCCTTCCACTGCCCTGCTCCAGCGGTCTTTGACAGCAACATCCGGAGGGGTCCGGATGCAGCCCAAAGTACGTTTACTGCTGTTGGCTTAGTTGGAAGCCGACAGCGAGGCAATTTCCACACGCGCACCGCCGCCCATCGTGGACGAAACGGCGAGCTTGCGCAGGTAAATGCCCTTGGCAGCTGCGGGACGCGCCTTTTGCAGGGCGTCGACCAGAGCGGCCAGGTTGGTTTGCAGCTGTTCCACGCCGAACGACGCACGGCCGATCGTTGCGTGGATGATGCCAGCCTTGTCGGTACGGTACTGAACCTGACCGGCCTTGGCGTTCTTCACAGCGGTTGCGACGTCGGGGGTCACGGTGCCGACCTTCGGGTTCGGCATCAGGCCGCGCGGGCCCAGGATCTGACCCAGGGCGCCGACGACACGCATCGTGTCGGGCGAGGCGATGACGACGTCAAAGTCCATTTGACCGGCCTTGATGCTGTCAGCCAGGTCGTCCAGACCAACGATGTCAGCGCCAGCAGCCTTGGCGGCTTCAGCCTTATCGCCTTGGGCGAACACGGCGACGCGAACCGACTTGCCGGTGCCGGCGGGCAGCACGACCGAACCGCGGACCAGTTGGTCCGACTTCTTCGGGTCGATACCGAGTTGCACGGCCACGTCAATGGATTCATTGAACTTGGCGACGGCGGTTTCCTTGACCAGGGTCAGGGCTTCAGCGACCGGGTACAGCTTGGTGCGGTCGATCTTTTGTGCAATAGCGGCGGCGCGCTTGGACAACTTTGCCATGATTAGATCCCCTCAACCGTGATGCCCATGCTGCGGGCGCTGCCAGCGATCGTGCGCACCGCGGCTTCCAGATCGGCGGCGGTCAGGTCGGGACCCTTGGCCTTGGCGATTTCTTCAGCTTGTGCGCGCGTCAGCGTGCCGACCTTGTCGGTATGCGGCTTGGGCGAACCCTTTTGCACGCCAGCAGCCTTCTTGATGAGGACCGTCGCGGGCGGGGTCTTCATGATGAAGGTGAAGCTCTTGTCCGCGAAGGCGGTGATCACCACCGGAATCGGCAGACCAGGCTCCATGCCTTGGGTCTTGGCGTTGAACGCCTTGCAGAATTCCATGATGTTCAGGCCACGCTGACCCAGAGCCGGGCCAATCGGGGGGGAGGGGTTAGCCTTACCAGCCGGCACTTGCAGCTTGATAAAGCCGACGATCTTCTTCGCCATGCTTTGCTCCTTGCGGGTTATATCGCCCTGGCCTGTGCGGACAGGGCTCCCCGGGGGTTAAATTCAGGTCTTTTCGACCTGGCTGAAATCGAGCTCGACGGGCGTGGCGCGACCAAAAATGGTGACGGACACACGAACCTTGCTCTTTTCGTAGTTGACTTCTTCGACGTTGCCGTTGAAGTCCGCAAACGGACCTTCCTTGACCCGAACCATCTCGCCCACTTCGAACAGGATCTTGGGGCGGGGTTTCTCGACGCCCTCTTCCATCTGGGAGAGGATCTTTTCGACTTCCTTTTCGGAAATCGGGGTCGGACGATTGCCCGAGCCGCCCAAAAAGCCGGTGACTCGGTTGGTGTTCTTGACCAAATGCCACGTTTCGTCGGTCAGGTCCATTTCAACCAGGACGTAACCGGGGAAAATGCGGCGCTCGGTAATCGACTTCTGACCGCCCTTGACCTCGACGACTTCTTCGGAGGGCACAAGAATGCGGCCAAAAGACGTTTGCAGGCCCGCGCGCTCGATGCGCTCGTTCAGGGCCTTGTGTACGCTTTTTTCCATGCCGGAGTACACATGGACGACATACCAACGCTTACTCATTTGCCGTCCTTATTTCCAGCCCAGCAGCAGGCCGTAGAGAATCCATTCGATGCCCTTGTCGAGCACCCACATGAAAATGCCCATGACCGCGACAAACGCGAAAACGATGCCCGTCATCTGGGTCGTTTCCTTGCGAGTGGGCCACGCGACACGCTTGACTTCGTTGTAGGACTCGCTGGCAAAGCTCAGGGTACGGCGACCGGGTTCGCTGAACCAGGCGATCGCAGCTGCGATCACGAGGCCGCCGACGAACACACCGATACGAGCGGGCATCGGCTGTGCGCTAAGCACGGAAAACCCGACGATGCCAGCAATAACGACGAGAACCGCCAGCCCGAGCTTGACCCGGTCGGCGGTACTGGTTACGGTTTCAACGCTGGTATTAGACATATTGCGACGCGAGCCGCCGTGAATGCGTAACTCGCGATGATCTCCCGCGGGTTTATCCTGGCGGTGGCAGGGGCAGTAGGAATCGAACCTACAACCTTCGGTTTTGGAGACCGACGCTCTGCCAATTGAGCTATGCCCCTAAACACATCAAACTCTTGTTCCGCCTGCATCGGCTCGCGGAACCATACATAGTACTACTTTTACAGCAAAGATGGATAGAGGGGCATGAATGCCCACCCTACCCATCCGGGTATTGCTTACTTCAGGATCTTGGCGACGACGCCGGCGCCGACGGTACGACCGCCTTCACGGATGGCGAAACGCAGACCTTCTTCCATGGCGATCGGGGCCAGCAGCTTGACGGTCATCGTCACGTTG